>CAZSMJ010000080.1:0-8818 GCA_964608055.1 uncultured Acidimicrobiaceae bacterium
AGCCCCCATCGATCCCGTCAATGCCGAGTACCGCGTCGCGTTCGCGCCGGTGGGTGGTCGGCTTCGTAGTCGTCATGTCATGGTCCAAGGACTCGACCGGCTCACGGCGTTTCTCCGGCAGGCGCACGTCCCGACCCCGGAAATCGAGCGGGTGTGGCGGGCGCTGGTATCGTTGTCGGGGAGAGCCCGGGACTCCTGAAGCGTGATCCAGGTTGCGGTTCAGAACCGTATCGATGCCAGCGGGCCGTTCGGATTGCGTTTGCTCGATTCACCGGGCGACTCCCGGCACCCGGTTTCTCACCGCCGCCGCACCGTCGCCGCGAAGGTATGGCCTCGAGCCTTCCGAGTGGCTTCGATAGCCTCTTCTCGGACCCGCTCCCGCGACCAGTCGGGGTTCGCGCGCTGGATATCCGCAAGCCGGACATGAAACGGGATCTCATCCCGCCTCGGCGAATCGGGGGTGCCGTTGTGGCGGGCGAACCGCTCCGGGGCCGGGGGTGCCGGTAACGGCGCGATCTTCGGTACGCTGAACAGCTCGTCTTTCCACCGCTGGGCAGTCAGCCACTTCGCCGGATGCATGATCACGCCGCGGACGCCACTGGTCGCTCCGCTTCTGCTCTTCGAGAGCCGCCATGATGCGGGTCTGTAGCTCGGAGACGGGTTGAGCTTGTCCCAAGCCCGACGGGCTTGCAGCCGGCGGGACAACCCCCAGCGGCTCGGTGGCCGCGGCCTTCGTCCGGACCATCGCGATATAGTCACCGAGGATCTTCTGCGCAACTGCCGGGAGCGGTACCGCGACTTCAGTCCCGCCCTTACCCTGGACGCGCCGGAGACTCAACCCCGGCGCGACGTCGCCGACGTCGAGCGCGACAATCTCGGCCCGGCGGAGTCCCCGTAGCACATGAGGGCCAAGAGGGGCAACGGATATTTCTCGGGCGTCTCGTTCGACGCCGGCGTCGGCACGCTGTACCGATTCCGTCTCGACGATGACGACGCGCTGTATCCGGATCCCGGGTCGCGCTTTCAGCCGCAGGGTCCGTCCGGCTCGTCCCGCGTGGTCGACCCCACGGCGTTTGCCTGGACGGACGCACCAGCCTTTCATGCGCGGTTCTCCACCAGGTTGGTGTGAGGCACCACACATGCAGATTCTTCAGGTGGCGCGCTTCACCTGGTCTGGGTCAACCGATGCCGAGAACTGGTAATCGGCTAGCAGGTTCCCAGAACACGCTTCGTAAGTCTCTGAGGAATTGGACCCATCCCTTTGGAACGCAGTTTGCAAGTTTTGGCCACCAAGAGGATCACTGAGATCGAAAGCCTGGCCCATTTGTGCGAGGCCTCTAGCGCGGGCGGGCTGAAAAGGAGAAACAATGGTTTACGCGATTACCCTCCGCAGACTGATGGCCAGCCTCATCGTCATGCTCCCGTTCGCCGCGCTTCTCTGCGACCCCTCCCCAGGATTGGCCGCGCCATTGCTGGGTACAGCGGGGGACTTCGCGGTCCTGGCGGGCTCGGCGGTGACCAATACCGGATCGACCACCATCAACGGAAGTGGAAATGTGGGTGTCACCCCCGGTACCTCGATCACCCCTGGCGCTTCGGGGTTCACGTTCGGAACGGGAACGACACACTCAGCTGATGGGGTCGCGCAGCAGGCTCGGATTGATGCCTTTACCGGGACTGCGCCGATAAGTGCGTTCAGTTTTCTAGCAGGCCTGTCGACGTTCACTGACTTGACTGGTCACGATCTGGGTACATCTGGCACGCTCCCAATCTCCACGCTCAACCCGGGGATCTATCATTTTGCCTCGTCGGCTCAGTTGAACGGACCGCTCACTCTCAACAACCAAGGCAACAACAATGCGGTCTTCGTTTTCCAGATAGGGAGCACGCTCACGACCGCATCCGGCTCGTCAGTTCTCCTGACAGGTGCCGGTACCGGTGACGGCGTGTTTTGGGTGGTCGGCAGCTCCGCGACTCTCGGTACAACCACTTCGTTCGAAGGAAATATTCTCGCAGCCACGGCCATCACCCTGACGACCGGCGCAACAATTGGGTGCGGTAGCGCCTTGGCGCGAGATGCTGCAGTGACGCTGGATACCAACACCATCGGCACCGGCTGCGGCGGTGGCTACCAGTCCGTCGGCGACACCTTCGAGCTTATCGGCCCCGGCGGCCCCGGCGGCGGCGTGGCCGTTCCCCTGCCCTCGTCCTTCCTTCTCCTCGTCGCAGGCGTGATCGGCGTCGCGGCGGTAGAGCGCGGCCGATCGAGGGCGAGGAGCGCAGCCATGCGGTCGCGCCAGGAGGGGTAAAAGGGGATCCCTAATGCCTGTCCCTCGGCGATCCAGGCGCACCCAGAGTGCACTAAAGTTGGGTGGTAGGGCGCTCCGGCGACGCTCTAGCGAATCGAGCGCGATCGGATTAACGGGCATTATACCGCGCAGATTTGCGTGGCAATTCGGTGTGAGTTTTCCCTGCCGGCAATCAACCCCACGGACATCCCCTCGGTCCCAATACAATCATTCTCTCGCTCGATCGACCGTCCGGTCTCACCTGGATGTCACGAGGGTCCGTGGTGGGATTTCTGGACAACCCCTTGTTGGCCATAGGGATGGCCGACGGGGGCGTTCGTTTTTCCGGGGCGACTCAAAGCTAGGGCACGTAGCAAAAGGCTCCTCCCAATGACACTTCACCCCCTGCGTAACCCGCTGGTGGCGGGCATCTCGCTTCTGCTCTCCGTCTCGTGCGCCCAAGGGCCGGACGCAACGAAGCAGGCGGCACTGGAACGAGCAGACGAGTACCTCAGCCAAGGGAAGCCCAACGAAGCCATCATTGAGCTGAAGAACGCACTTCAGATTGACAAGGACTTCGGCCCGGCGCTCCACGCGCTCGGGCGCGCCTACGCGACGAAAGCGTCGTACAGGGACGCGCTGAGTGAGCTCAGCCGAGCCCAGACACTCGCCCCGGATTCAGTCGCTATCGCGGTCGATCTGGGCCGCGTACTCGTAGAGGTGGGATTCTGGAAGGGTGCTGCAGCGCAGGCCGACCGAATTCTCGATCGAGAACCTCAGAACGTTCAGGGTCTCTACATTCGTGCAGCTGCTCTGCTTGGTCAGGGCCGAGTCGAGGAGGCGCTGGCCGTCGCGCAGACCGCCCCGAAGGGTGGTGCCGATCTAGACGGGGTGAGGGCTGCCGCGCTCCTGCGTCTAGGCAAGATGGAGCAGGCTGAGCACGTGTACCGGGCTATCCTTGCCGCTACTCCAGACGATGCCGTGGCCGTTCGGGGCCTCGGCAACATAAGCCTCGCGAGGCGGAACAATGAAGAGGCCATCGCGCTCTACCGGCGGGCTAAAGTCATGGCCCCGTTGAATCCCCGGGTGCGCCTTGGTTTGGCAACGGCGCTTGCCCGATCTGGGCGCGTGAGGCAGGCCGTCCAGGAGCTCGAGGATGTGGAGCCGCAGGCTCGCTCAGCGGACATCCTCATGGCGCTGGGTGACTATTACCTCCAGGCTGGCCGTCCGGCCGAGGCCATCGCGCTGCTCTCGCCCGTCGTTGGCCGCTCGCCACAATTTGTACCGGCCCGCTATCTCCTGGCGAGCGCCTACCTCGCCACCGGTCGAGTAGAAGAATCTCTCCGGGAACTCGAGGAGTTGAACCGCGAGGTTCCGAATGACCCGGCGATCCAGTTCCGCCTCGCCTCCGCGTACTTGCGAGGCGGGCGCGTCAGAGAAGCCCTCGTCCGCCTTGACTCGATCGCCGAGCCGCTTCAGAGCTCCCCGGAGTACCACCTCGAGCGTGGCCGTGCGCTCCTCCTGCTAGGCCGGGAGAATCACGCGATGGCGGCAGCCAAGACGGCTCAGCGATTGGCTCCCAGGGCTCCAGAGCCTTACCTCCTGTTGGGGCAGATCCGGGCAGAGCAAGGGGATCGCAAGGCGGCCCGAGACCTCTTCGCACAGGCTGCTGCCCTGGATGAGAGCTATGCCCCCGCGCACTTGGCGCTCGGCTGGCTGCATGCGGCCGAAAGGGACACCCAAGCTGCGCTACGGGAGTTCCAGGCAGCGGTGGAGGCGGATCCCAGATCCCTCGCGGCTGCCCGAGCCAAGGTCGTCGCGCTAGTTCGGTGGAAAGGCATCGGCGAGGCGATCGAGTTCGTCCAGTCCACATCGAATGTGGACCCCCGTAATCCGGCGTTCCATGTTCTCCTCGCTGGGCTGTACCAAGCAGACCGCAGGTGGGAGAACGCAGCAACGGCCTACCGGAAGGCACTCGAGTTGGACCCGAGGATGGTGGAAGCTCGCCTGGGGCTCGCCTTGCTGGCGCTCGCCCAGAGCCGAGAGGACGAAGCGATCAGCCATCTTCAGGCGATCGTGAAGGACCGGCCGACCCAGCCTACGGCGGTGCTGCTGCTCGTGTCCGTCTATGACAGGCTGGGCCGCCTGGACCGAGCGGTTCCCGTGCTGGAAAGCGCGGCGAACGCCCCCCCTCTCGAGACGCAATGGCAGGTGGCTCTGGGAGAAGTGTACCTTCGGAATGAGCGTTACGAGGATGCGATCGCTCGGATGTCCCAGGTGCTTGCCAGGAGTTCAGATGTCGTCGCTGCGCGACTGATTAGGGGCCGGGCGCATCTGGAGGCAAGAAACCTGGCAGCGGCTGTGAAGGATCTGAGCGAAGTAGCGCGACTGAATCCCAAGTTGGCGGCGGCCCATTACTATCTGGCAACAGCCTACGTGGCACTGGGGCAGACGCAGGAGGCCCGAGCCGCGTACCGGGAGGCCCTCCGACTCAATCCGCAGCTCGAGCCGGCAAAGTCGGAGCTGGCAATCATCTCAGGCGAGGAGCCTGACAAGGCGGCTCAGCTTCAGCGCATCGAGAGCCTGAAGGCAGCCCTCAAGATCGACCCGAAGAACGTGCCAATTCGGGAAGAGCTAGCGCGAACTCTCCTGATGAACCGGGCTGTGAGCCAGGCGCGGGGGGAACTCCAGGAGATCCTGCAGTTGGCGCCTGCGCATCCGACTGCGAATGTGCTGATGGCCCGAGTGCTCCTCGGGGAGGGAAGGGTCGATACCGCGGCGGATCATCTCCGCACGGTGCTCAGAAGCAATCCGTCCCACCTTGAGGCTAACGTGCTCCTGGCCCGAGACCTTCAGACACGCGGGCGACGCGAGGAGGCGGTGAGGCACTTGGAGGCGGCGCTCCGCGTGAACCCGAGACTCGACGACGTTAAGCTGCAACTTGGCACGCTGTACCTCCAGACGGGGCGCCTGACGCAGGCCCTGCCGCTGGTGCGCGAGGTCGAGCAGAACGCGCCGAAGAGCCCAGCTGGACCTCTTCTTGCCGGGAACATCCTCCTCGCCCAACATAACCCCAAGCTCGCGAGCGAGGCATTCAGTGCCTCACTGAGGCTCAAGCCGGATCTCGCGGAGGGGCATCGAGGCCTGGGACAGGCCCATCAGGCGCTCGGGCACATCGATGCGGCCGTCAAAAGCTACCGGCGGGCCATCGCCCTGAACGGGAATGATGTCATCTCGCTCAACAACCTCGCCTGGATCCTGGCGGAGAACCGCAGGGGCCTTGAGGAAGCCTTGCGCCTGGTGAGCAGGGCGGCAGAGCTCGCCCCGGGACACGCGGACGTATTAGATACCCTTGGGTGGATCCACTACCGCCGCGCGGCCTACACCGACGCGGAACAAGCCCTCGCGCGCGGGCTGGAGCGCGCGCCCGACAATGGGCTCATCCGGTATCACCTCGGCCTTGTGTATATGCGGCTTGGTAAGAAAGGCGAAGCCGTCTCAAGCCTCCGCCGCGCCGCGCAGCTCGACCCGAGGCTCGCCGAGAAAGAAAGGATCAGCGACCTGATTCTTGAGATTGACGGTTAACAGCCCTATTCCCGGCATCCTGGGAAAGTGCGATGTAGAGTGGGCGAGCGAGCCGCGCCACGGCGGCGAGTGAGTTGGCTAGCCCATCCCCCGGATCGACCCGAATCGCGATCCTCACCAACAGGACATCTGCCCGGCGCGCGAGAAGGATGCTCCGCAGGAGCGCGAGCCTGAACCAGTACTCGCTGCCGTAGACGTCTGGCCCTATCTGGTGCCAGTAGGCCACAATGAGCCGCTGACTGTCCTTGTGGATCACGACGGCGGGTACGGAGACGGTCTCAGCCAGAGGCCCGTTCAGGTTCAGCGCGAAGGAGACCCGCTCGATGAGATTGGCGTCCTTCTCAGGGTACACGAGACCGATGGATGCGCGCCGACCTGGATCGTCCTGTCGGCTAAACAGTGCCACGGAAACCCATGCCATGCGCTGATCGCTCCGGTAGGTGCGGCGGACTGCCGCTGTCTCATTCGGATCGACTGGTAGCAAGCCCTCCGGGATCCCTTCGCTCCCGGCCCATCCCTCGAATGTCAGCGGAAGGACGTCGAGCACGACCGCGCGACCTCCCCCGCGAACTGGCGGGGCCATGTGGATCATTGCCACCGCCGCGGCGAGCAGAGCGCTGACGATCGCTAGCCGTGCGCCGGTCCGCTCCAGCTGCTCCTCCGGGAGATGCGGTTCAGCGCGGAGTCGAGGACAATCAGCAGAACGACGGTCGCCATGAATACGCTTGTGCCGCTGAACCTGTGAATGACGTTGTCAAGGGCAATGCGTCCAAGATAGTAAGCAGCCACCGAAGTAAGGATGAGACGGACGAGGTTCGCGGCGAGCCCCAGCGGGACAGCGGCCAACGTGAGCGCAATGCGGGCCCAGCCGGGACGAGGGTGCACCTGAGCGTAGGCCGCGCCCAAAACCATCAGCGCAGCGATTGCCGGAACGCTGCTACAGTCATCGGCTACCTCGAGCGTGATGTCGGGGAGATACAGCATAACGCCGTCCTGAAAGACCGGCACCCGGAGCCTACGAAGGGCTGCAGCTGTCACGCTGGCGTCGAAGAGGCGTGCCTGGTATGTGAGAGCCTTCAGCGTAACGTACGGGAGTGGGATCATGAACGTAAGAAAGGCGAGGCTCATCCATGCGTGCCTGATCACTCGCGGGCCAGCGAGAAACAGGACCACACCCATAAGCGCGAGCGGAAAAGACAGACGCGCGATGAAGGGCTCGCCTCCGAGGGAGCCGGTCACCAGCATAACCAATGAGCAGACGAAGATCGCTAGGCCAGCCAGCGACGAGTCGAACGGCTCCACCGCGATGGCCTCTCGCCGTGTCCATAGCAAGTAGGCGGAGATGATGGGCACCGCAAAGCCGTGGGATAGACTCGGGAACTTGGCCCATTCGGCGGCCATGTTCGCAACTACTGGTGCGTAGATCGCCAGCGTGGCGGCCACGGCGGCACCTAACGGGAGCCAGCGGGAGGCCACCCAGGTTTGGACTGCCGTGCTGCTCATCATCGCTTGAACAACCCGATCCGGTTTCCAATCCCGCCGTGGTAACGCGCCCGGCCGAAGCTTAGTACCCGTCTTTCTTAAATATGGAGACATATTCTAGAGCAAAGCCGGTGCCAGCCATCGGATGTGGGTCACTGGATGACCAAGACGAGACCGTTTTGCCCATATTCACGGAGCCTTCCGAATCGATTTCGATCTGCGCAGGCGAGGACCTGACGAGGCGGCTGACTAGCCGAATGTCGGAAGGAAGACAGCGAATGACCTCACGCGTGACCACAATTGTCAGCGGGAACCAGGCAGATAGTCCGGGTAGCGGTGCCAGATAGGCGTCTGACCTCTGGCATACAGATTGCGGTTCAGGGGCGGCCAGCCTGTTCGCTGGAGGAAATCGCCCGATGGGCTCCGTGTCCTCACCCGCCGTGACGGCCCGCGTAGTCGTTGTCGACGATGACGACTACGTGCGGGAAGTGACGGAGATGGCCGGGAGCCCGTGGAGACGGCGCGCCGGGACCCGCCGCTGTGGATTGCCATCGAAAGAGGCGAGGAGCCCGCCGCCCGACGCCGGCGCGGGGCCTTCGGTGGCCGGCGTCGAGCTGAAGGGGAGTTGTCGCCAGGATGAAGGAGGGTCGCGGAGTCGGTCGCCAATCCGCGGCGAAGGCGTGGTCGTGCCTGAAAACACGGGTTCAGGTCATGACCTCGAACCGGAACGGCAGCGACCTGTTCGCCTGCAAGTGGTTGCGGGCCCGCGATATGAACCAGCGACCCGGAGACCCTGTGGACGTCGCCCATACCTGATTTTTGGATCACTGCCCCAAGGCTCACGACGTACCGAGGGGCGATCGATAGGTGGCAGAGCCCCGCGGCGGTGATCAGCGACCCATGGACCCCGCCCTCTCTGAAGGGTAGGCCTCTCCTTAGGGGATAGGGGGGATAGGCTCAGGAATATGCTCGAGGCTATCCCAGGGATACACTCGGGATCCCCCATCGAGGGGATCATCCCCTTATGGATCCTCTTATGGATCCCCCCTTTCTCGTCAGATCATCGCCACGACGTTCTGAAAATGACTACTTCCACTAACGCTCCCGCTGTGGCCTTCATACTAGGGATGAGCGAACCGCGAAGCCGCTCCCCCATGTCGGAGACCATGCCCTCGTTGGCCGAGGTGCAGCAGGACCCGACCATCCTGACGGGGCTGCCCTGGCCCGTCATCGTCGATCTCCGCCGGCAGATCAGTCACCTTGCCGCCGACGTGGACGCGGTCTTGTACCAGACCCTGACCGAGGTCAGGACGAAGGACCAGCGGTCGGACGTCGAACCCGACCGGCTGCTCACGCCGGAGGCCGCCGCGGCGCGGTTCGGGGTCACGAAGCGATGGCTCCTCGACCACGCCGAGGAGATCCCCGGCGTCCGGCGCCTATCCCGCAAGATCGTGCGGTTCAGC
>CAZSMJ010000081.1:0-8797 GCA_964608055.1 uncultured Acidimicrobiaceae bacterium
CACTATCTGCGGATTTGTTCATCTCGGGCTCCTTGGTTGCGGCGTCTGCCGAAACGGAACCAGGCATCAATGCTCGCGACCCCGCATGAACCAGAACGCGAACAGCCCGGCGGCGACCGCCACGATGAGCATCAGCCATACGGAACGGTGACTCGACGACACGTCCTTTTCGCAACTCATTTGAACCTCCTGGTTTCATAGTTACGCGATGGGAGGTCCGACTGCCAGGGCCAGAAGTCAGTTTGGAGTCCGAAAGGCGGGCCTTTCGCCCCTATGAGGGAGTGCCAAGAAGTCGGATGCTGGGGATGAAGACGAAGGGAGTCTCGATGCATGCCAAGCCCGGCGACCATCTCGTGATCCAGGGTCATCATGTCGGCGAGATCGACAAAGAGGGTGAGATCCTCGAGGTGCGAGGAGTGGGTGGAGAGCCACCCTTCTTGGTTCGATGGTCTGAAGACGAGCGAGAGACGTTGGTCTTTCCCGGGAGTGATGCGGTGGTGCAGCGATCGCGGAGGAAGAAGCCGAAGAAGACTGCTTGAGGGGTCAAGAGTGAGCGATGCAGAGCGCATTCTGGAGTTGGAGGAGTCGGCTCAAGGGGTTGATCTCTATCGCGCCCCCGGAGGTGACCTGCAGTTCCAGCTCGCCGCCGATGAAGCGGATGGCGGGCCGGGGAACGTCGAAGGACACCCGAATCCAGTTCTGGCAAGAGCCAGAACCCGTCGCCATGGGCTTCAACGCGCCATGACCGGCTCGGAGACAGCAGTGGCCGGGCCCTCCTCCTGGCAGGGCTGGCTCACAGAAGTCGAGGGCTCTCTCGCCGAGCTCCGCAGGGCACTCGATGAGCACATCGAGGAGGTGGAGGGCCCTGATGGCCTCCTTGCCGAGATCATGGAATCGGCACCCAGGCTCGCATCCGAAGTCGAGATCCTGCGCCATGAGCACCGCCAGCTGATGACGGCTCTAATTCGAGCACAGGAGATCTCACGAGACGTCGAAACCGACCCAGCACACAACCCGCTTCGTCTGCGACGAGCGGTCACCAGTTTCCTGGGACGGCTGACGTTGCACAGACAGCGCGGATCCGACCTGGTGTTCGAGTCCTACAACGTCGATATCGGAGCCGCCGACTAGCTCCTTCGAGAAGAGCGGGCGTGGTGCTGACGCGTAAGTTCTGCACGCCGGGAGGGTCTGTCAAGGCGATATGTTGAGGCACGTCTGCAGAGGCGCCGTCACCAGGTAGCGAACAGGCAATCCGGCTCGCTGATCCGGGACTTCCGGCCGTAGCCCCACTACTCACCTGAGCGTCAAGCTGATATCGACCCAGGAGGTCGGCCATGGTTGTGGTCGTTGGAGTTGACGAGTCGCCCCAGGCCAAGGAGGTCCTCAGGAGGGCCATCGAAGAGGCACGATGGAGGGGAACCGAGCTCCACGTGGTCAACGTATTCCATCTGCCGTTCACCTATGTCGACATCCCGATCGACTTCGTTGCGATTGCCGAGGGCCATCGCGAGCGGGTCTGGGGACCGCTCGAGGAGCAGCTCTCCGGAGCGGAAGTCGACATCCGTCGCATCGATCTCGAGGGCTACCCCCCGGAGTCTCTCGTGGCCTACGCCAAAGATGCGAGGGCGTCGCTATTGGTGGTGGGAACCCGTGGGCGAGGCGAGTTGGGCGCACTCATACTGGGAAGCACCAGTCACCGTGCGATCCATCTCGCCTCCTGTGACGTCTTGATCGTCAAGAGAGACCAGTCCTTAACCGATCCCGAACGTGATGGCGCTCTGAGACTCGGGTAGAAACGCGAGGTGCTCAGGCGACACGTCGCAATCGGACAGCTTCAAACGATCCCAAAACGGCGACGGGTATCAAGCCGGCGACCAATGAGACCAGCCATTGGCCTTGGTCCAGGGGGAGCACCCCGAACACATTCCCCAGCGGGCCCAGCACCAATCCGACCTGGAGCAACAAACCCAAGCCCACCGCGGCGGTGAGCCTGTGATTCGAGAGGTTCACGGAGAGGGGCAGACGCACCACGTAGACGTAGAGAAGATGCGCAAAGACAAGTGTGGTGAGGAGGACCGTGCGGCCCACTTCCCAACTGGCATCCTGAGAGCGAACAATCGCCAATGCGGTGATTGGCCCGCTGGCCAGGACTAAGCCTCTGATGGCAAGCACGCCCAGGTGTCGTCTGGAGAGGAGTTGCGATCCCCTCAATGATCCGCGCAACGCCTCTCCTCTTGGCCGGTCGAATGCCAGAGCCAAAGCCGGCAGTCCGTCGGTCAGCAGGTTGACCCACAACAGTTGGAGGGGTAGGAGCGGGATCCCGATTCCAGGAAAGAAGCCCAGCCCGATGAGCACCACGGTCACTTCGGAGAGATTGCCAGCCACCAAGTAGTCCACAACCTTGCGGATGTTGTCGAATATCGCTCTTCCCGCGTACACCGCCTTCACCACCAAGCGGAGGTCGTCGTCGGTGATGACCAGATCGGCCGCTTCGCGGGCCACCTGACTCCCGTCTCGGCCCATGGCCACCCCGATGTTTGCGCGGCGTAGTGCCGGGGCATCGTTCACCCCGTCGCCCGTGACAGCGACCACCTGACCCGCCGTCTGAAATGCCTCGACCAAGTCGAGCTTTTGCTCCGGTTCGACCCGGGCGTAGACACTCACGGAGTCGAGGTCGTCGGGGATGCCCCCAGACCGCAACTCGGCGCCGGTCATGACCTCTTGCGCTCTGTGGCTCAGTCCCGCAGCCCGTGCGACAGCAGAAGCTGTGCCGGCATGGTCTCCGGTCACCATCACCAGCCTCACCCCCGCCTCATTCAACTTGTGAACCGTGTCCGATGCTTCGGGCCGCAACGGATCGTGAAGGACGGCAAGACCCAGGAACACCAATCCTTCTTCGGCGGAGTGGATATCTGTCGGCGCTCCGTCGAGGCGCCGCAGGGCCAGAGCCAGGACCCGAGCCCCCGTTGCCGCCAACTCGTCGACTGTGGTCAGCATTGAGAGCCGCTGGGCTGGGGACATCGCCCGCTCTGACCCATCGTCGATCAATGCCAACTCGCTCTTCTCCAGCACATGTTCGGGTGCGCCCTTGGTCAGGAGCTCGAATCCGTTCTGTCCCTGATGCAACGTGCTCATCATCTTCCGCTGCGAGTCGAAGGGCACATTGCCGACTCGAGGGCGCTGGGAGCGCAGGCGCTCGATCTCGGCGGGGTCGAAGGCTTCCAACATCGCAACCTCCACCGGGTCACCCCGTGGCGGGTCAAGGGTGGCGTCGTTGCACAATGCCACCACGTCGAAGACAGCCTCCTTCACCGGTCCCGAAAGCTCGGACGGGGCGAACGAATGCCCCTCTGCCGTGATCACTTGAGCGAGCCGCATCCTGTTCTGGGTGAGAGTCCCGGTCTTGTCGGTGAGGAGAACTGTTGTCGAGCCGAGGGTCTCGACCGCAGGGAGGTTCCGCACAATCGCGCCTTCGCGTGCCATGCGACCGACTCCGAGAGCCAGGCTCAGGGTCACCACGGCAGGCAGCCCTTCGGGAACAGCCGCCACTGCCAGGGCCACCGCAGCGAGGAATGCCTGCTCGAATGCCGAGGCTGACCCTCCCAGGCGGGCTGCCGTCAGGCCGAAGACGATCACGGCGATAACCAGTGCCGCCTGGCCCAATCGAGTGGAGAGCTTTCCCAGCTGCCTCTGCAGTGGGGTGGTCGGGGAATCCGCGGTCAGGTGGGTTGCGAGTCGGCCCAACGCGGTTGACGACCCGGTGGCGGTGACCACGCCTCGCCCCGACCCCGCTGTGATCAGACTGCCGGCATGGGCTATCCAGAGTTGATCGGCTATCGGAAGCGACATGTCCCCCTCATCAGCGGGGGTCTTGGCCACCGGCAAGGACTCGCCGGTGAGAAGCGACTCGTTGGCTTCCATCGACCAGGCAGCGAACAGCCACATGTCGGCGGGGACCCGGTCCCCGGCCGCGAGGAGAACGACGTCCCCAGGGACCACCTCTCCGGCAGGGATCACCAACGCTCGGTCCGACCGCAGGACCGAAGCCGTAGGCGCCGCTTCAGACCGGAGGGCCTCGAGAGCGGTTGAGGCTCGCTCCTCCTGAGCGACGGCAACGGCGATGTTGAGAATCACGATGGCGACGATGGCGACGGAGTCCCGTACTTCACCGGATGCCACGAGACTGACCACCGCAGCGGCGATCAGAAGCAGCGACATCGGCTCCTTTGCGTTTCGCCAGATGCGATCGACCAGAGACGGACCGGGAGCGGATGGCAACTCGTTTCGCCCTGCGGCGAGACGAGCAGTTGCTTGTTCGGAACTGAGCCCGGTCTCGAGCGCGGTGTGGAGCTGTTCGGTCAGCTGTTCGAGAGCGACAACGTCGGTCGTCTTAGGCCTCACCTTCGATCGGAGCGTGATTGGAAGGTAGACGATTTCACCACGCCATCAGGAGGGCCATTTGGCCTGGATAGAAATGCCCGCTTCCCACCGGGCTGGGTCCCCGGCCAACGCACTCGTTTCACGTTCTGCATCTATCCATGGGTGGGATTGCTCCAATCGGGGAGTGTCGAGCAGGCGCTCGAGGTGCTCGATCGTTGCCGAATTCGACGGGGTGAGGTTGTGGGAAGGGCTGGTGAACGGCTGTTGGTCAACTCTCAACCCCTTGCCTGGGACGGGGCTCAGTTGGGTCTATCTCCACGGCGAGTCGAGTCGGTCCTGCCGCCCGACGGTCACATCGAGGTGGGGGATCTGGTCGCGATGCATTGGGACAATGTCTGTCAGAGAATCACACCGCGCCAGGCCCGGCTTCTCAAGAGATATCACGACCTCCACCTCTCGATCGCCAATCGGTCGCCCTCGTCGCTCGGGTCGCGAATCGAAAGTTGAGCGGCCCGGGCCGGTCCCGTCGCTAATCGGATTCCGGGGGGCGACGCTTCTGCTTCAGATCACTCCGTGCCTTCTTGCTCAGCAGCCGTTTCTCCCGGGCTGCTTTGGAGGGCTTGGTCTTCTTCCTCGGTTTCTGCTCGACCAGGGCGCTTTCCAGCTTGGCCACGAGGCGGTCCCGGGCCAGCGCCCGGTTTCGCCATTGCGACCTGGTGTCGGTGGCAGTGACCTCCACCCACTCGCCGAGACGATGTCTCAGTTTCTCTCGCATCTCTTCGGGCAGTGACGACTCATCGATGTTGAGCCGCAATGTCACCGCAGTCTCATTGCGGTTGGCATGTTGGCCACCGGGACCTCCCGAGGTGTCGAAGCGCTCCTCGAGCTCCGACTCGGGGATCAGGCATCCACCGACGGTGATCCCTTCTCCAGTCACATCTCTTCGTAGTACTCGGTGCCGAGATGGGTGATGAGGTCCTCGCCCATCATGTGGCGCAGGTTGTTCTTCAACTTGGTGTGTTGGATGAAGAGATCGTTCTCCGGGTACAACCCCTTGCCGTGCTGGGGGCTCTTGAAATAGAACGACAGCCACTCCTGCACCCCGGTGCGCCCGGCGCGGGCGGCGAGGTCCATGAACAGGGCCAAGTCGAGCACGATCGGGGCGGCCAGGATCGAGTCCTTGCACAGGAAGTCGATCTTGATCTGCATCGGGTAGCCGAGCCAGCCGAAGATGTCGATGCTGTCCCAGCCCTCCTTGTCGTCGCCCTTCGGCGGGTAGTAGTTGATCCGGACCTTGTGGTAGAGGTCGCCGTAGAGCTCGGGATAGACCTCAGGCTGGAGGATCTGCTCGAGGACACCGAGCTTGGACACTTCCTTGGATCTGAAACTCTCCGGGTCGTCGAGGACCTCGCCGTCACGATTCCCGAGGATGTTGGTCGAGAACCAGCCTTTGATCCCCAGCATCCGGGCTTTGAGGCCGGGAGCCACGATGGTCTTCATCAGGGTCTGACCGGTCTTGAAGTCCTTGCCCGCAATCGGGATCCCTTCCTCGGCGGCGAGCTGGACCATCGCCGGCACGTCCACGGTGAGGTTGGGAGCGCCGTTGGCGAAGGGGACGCCCATCTTCAGCGCGGCGTAGGCGTATATCTGGGAGGGGGCGATCGTCGGATCGCTCTCTTTGAGGCCATTGACGAAGGCATCGAGGTCGACATGGGCCGCGGAGAGGTCCCGATACGCTTCAGTCGAGCCGCACCAGACCATGACCAGACGGTCGACCTTCTTGTCCGATCGGAATCGGTCGATGTCCTCCATGAGCCTTTCGGCGAGGTCCATGTAGTTGGTCCCCTCCTTGATCTGATCGACCCCGTCGAGGTTCTTGACCCAGTTCTCGGAGAACACAGCCGAGTAGGGCTTGACGGAGCGCAGCTCGTCGCCGATTCCCTCGAGGTGACGGGGATCGAGGACCCCGGCTTTCATCGCCGCGGTGTAGGCGTCGTCGGAATACGGGTCCCAACCTCCGAACTCGAGATCATCGAGACCGGCCAGCGGGACGAAATCCTTGATGAGGGGGTTCCGTTGTTCGGTGCGCTTTCCGAGCCGGATGTGAGACATTTGGCTCAAGGAGCCGAAGGGCATGGCATCACCCTTGCGGGCGGCCAACACACCGGCGATGAAGGTGGTGGAAACCGCACCCATGCCAGGGGTGAGCACGCCGAGCTTGCCGGTGGCGGGGGCGATCTGGGGTCTGTCTGTCATCGGTCCTCCTGGCAGGAACGATAGAAGAGCCGGATGAGTCTGCGGAACCGGGGTCTAGTCTCCTCACGTGGATCTCGCCCCCGATTCGTTGGGCCCAACGGTCGACGTCGCCCTCCTGGCGGACGCGGTCCAGGCGGTGAGAGGCAAGCTTTTCGTCCTGGGCGGGGGATGGGACACACTCTGGGTCCGGACCTTCCCCGCCCGTCATCCCAGTCTGGCCATAGGTCTCCGGCTTCGAGTGCCGTCGTCGTGGGGAGAGGAATTCCTCAACGTTTCGGTCGAACTCCAGGACGCCGATGGGGCCTCGATGCTTTCTCAGCCGCTCGCCCACACCGTCCGCCTCCCGACCCACGCTCAGGCTTCCGCCACAACCGACTTCGGCCTGATCCGCTCCTTCACATTCAACAACCTCGTGTTCCGCAAGGAAGGCTCATACTCGTTCGTGATCTCTGTCGACGACGAGCCGGTGTCGCGGCTCCGGTTCTCGGTCAAGGCCCGTCCCGCTGAGGGCGACTCCGCTCAATAGCGCAAAGTTTTGTTTGCATACCGCGAGCGGCTGCATAGCCTGACCCCTTGCTCGGGACGGGAGAGGAACGCCCCGGGCAACTTTTCCTATCTACGGAGGTCCGCCTGTTGTCGCTGCAACGTGCTGGTACGCGCCCATTGTGGGCCACCGTCATAGCCTTGCTCGTGTTCATGCTTCTTGTGCCCTCGTTGCCTGCGGCAGCGGCTGAGGAGCCACCGTTCCAAATCAGGTTTCCCCAGGAGCTCCAGGTAACGGTGTTTTCCTCCAGCTTCGGCGACGGGCGCTCCGGTGGGCGCCGCCATCACGGGGTCGATCTCATGGCCCCCAAGATGACTCAGGTCTACGCAGCCGCTGACGGCTACGTGTCACGGATCGAAACCCATTCGCTCGCCGGTCGGTACATCGAAGTCGTCCACGTTGCGGGCTGGTCCACGCGCTATGTCCATCTCAACAACGACAGTCCCGGGACTGACGACGGGGACGCCGATTGGTCGCTGACCCTGGCACCCGGCGTCTTCATCGGGGCCTGGGTCGTGGCCGGTCAACTGATCGCCTGGACCGGCGACTCCGGAAATGCTGAATGGACCGGCTCCCACACCCATTTCGAGCTCGCGATCGACGGACGACCCATCGATCCTTATCCGTTTCTCAGGGAAGCCTTTGAACGGGAGCGGGCCAGACACGAGGCCAACCTCTGGGATCTCATTCACTCACTCGACCTGTATCGGATCTCCTGAGCGAGTTCAGTTGATGACGCGGGCGTCGTCCAACTCGGCCACCCTGCGCGCAAGATCCGGATCGCTGGGTGAGACCTGTGCGACTTCTGGCACGTCGACCGGGGGCGGCTCCCCAACATAGGCCCAGATCACCCGATGAACCCCGGCATTGGCCGCGGCACGGGCCCACGCTGCCAACACCTCGTTCTCGCTGCTGGCGAACGATCGCTCCCGGTCATCTCGGGCCGCCTCGGACACCAGGACGGCAGTGAAACAATGCAGAGCTGCGGCTTCGATGTGGCTGTCGTCGGATACATCCCCGAGCGCCACCTTCACCGCTCGGCTCTTGAGGCTGGCGGCGATCTCGGGGTCCGAGACGAAGGCGCGGACCTCCCGGTTCGGTTCGATCAAGGCGTCGATGATGGCAAGCCCGGGCTCGGTATCGGCTCCGACCACGATCACTGGCATCAGGATGAACCTACTGAATCCGGAACAACCTCTGGTCGCCGGAGGTTGTCCCTGTCGACGGGAGAAGGTGGATTTTCAACAAGTCTTTCCCTTCCGGTACAATCGCACTATCGGGATAGTGCAAATTATGCCCGCTAACAGGATGTGGTGATTACCCGATGGCAACTGTCGATCTCGACCTGGGCTCGTACCGGCTCGGCTGGCACGACGATGTCGAGTACGCCTTCACGCCGCGCAAGGGCCTCGACGAGACCGTGGTTCGTGATATCTCGGCCCTCAAAGGCGAGCCCGAGTGGATGCTCGCGTTCCGGCTCAAAGCCTATGACCGATTCCTGAAAAAGCCGATCCCCCAGTGGGGTGGCGGCGGCTTGCTCAACACCATCGACTTCGACGACAGCTACTACTACATCAAGCCCGCCGGTGAGCAGCAGAAGGACTGGGACATGGTCCC
>CAZSMJ010000082.1:0-8776 GCA_964608055.1 uncultured Acidimicrobiaceae bacterium
ACCCGCGACCTCAACCTTGGCAAGGTTGCGCTCTAGCCAACTGAGCTACTTCCGCGAGCGGAGGCGGCATTGTAGCCCGGGGCAAATGCCAACCAAATGGTTGCTTCAGACACCCGTCGAGCCGAATCCGCCAGTCCCCCGGACCGTAACGTCGAGGTTTTCGACCTCGGTCCATTCCACCTCCGGGATCGGGACTACGGCCAATTGCGCGACCCGATCTCCGCGGGTGAACGCCACCCTGTCAGCGCCGTGGTTGATGAGCAGGACGGTCACCTCACCCCGATAGCCGGAGTCGATCAGACCGGGCCCGTTGACCACCCCAATCCCATCCCGCAAGGCGTGGCCGCTTCTGGGAAGGACCAGACCTGCGAACCCCTCAGGGATGGCAATCGCGATCCCTGTTGGCACTGCTGCCCTTTCCCCAGGATCGAGACTGAAGTCGATTCTTGAGTGAAGGTCGATGGCGGCGTCGCCGATATGAGACCTCGTGGGAATTTCAAGTTCCGGATCGAGACGTACGAAGTTAACCTGCATGGTGTCACGGGCATCGGGTGTGATGACTTGACGACTGTAAGCGAGACCCGTCGATGACCGCCACATCAGCCACAAGGCACGGCAGGTTTGCGCGCTTCCCCTCAATGGAGTCGCTCGGCTTCTCCGACGCGCCTACGGAGACAACTGTCACCTACGTTGCCACCGGACGGATGACGCCCTCCGTCCTCACCACTCGGCATACGGCGCCGACCGGTGCCATGGTCCAGGACCTCTGGGACTCCACTGACCTCGACGCTCCGTCGTTGCTCGATTGGAAACCAGCCGCGCTCGACCGAAAGCATCTCCGTCGCAGATACAGACGGAGCCGCATCCTCCTGGTCCTGATCACCGCCACTGCACTTGGGAGCGGCGCCTATTGGCTCTACCAGCGCCCGGGAGCAGCCGCGGAAGCGTCGGTGGCCCAGGTCGCGGATCAGGCCACAGAGCTCTCGGCCGCCCTCGATGGCGTCTCCGCAATCGGCGATCAATTGTCGGCACCGGAGATCGCGGTCAATCTGACTGCCGCTGATCTCTTCGATGTCGACAATGCCGCTCGCGGGTTGTTCGATGCATCCGGCGATCTTCCGGGATCCGAAGCTGTCACCAGATCGCTTGCTGCAGACGCGGCATCGATTTCGTTCGATGTCTCGCGACAGCTGCGGGACGGGCTCGCCTACCGAGGCGCATTGGAGCCGATCCTCCTCGCTCCGGCTTTGGAAACGGATCCCGCGCTCACCGACTTGGCCACGGCAGCCGTCGAGTTCTCCGATTGGAGAGCTCACTTCGACAGCATCAGATCGGCCCTCCCCACCGGGGTCGCCGCCACGGTGACGACTGCCCTCGAGGAGTTCAGTTCGAGCCTCGAGGGCCGACAAGGCTCCTATCTCGATGCGATCCGGACCAGTGACCCTCGAGCTGCCGAAGCTGCCCTGCTGGAGCTACAGACCGACCTCGGATCGATCCGAGAGCTCATGATGACGACGATGACCGGTCTCGCCGGCGAGGTCGACTCCGAACTAGAAGAGGCCCGGGATCTGATCGGCCGCCTACTCGGATGACTCCAACGCGGCGACTTCCTTTTCGAAGTCGGCGGCATCCTGGAAGTCCTTGTACACCGAGGCGAAGCGAAGATAGGCAACCTCGTCGAGGGCCCGAAGCCGTTCGAGAACCTGATGACCGATGTCCTCGGAGGCAACTTGTGATCCCTGCTGGCGAAGCGAGTGCTCCACATCCTCGGCAATCGACTCGATAGCCGAGCCAGAAACTGGACGGTCGGCGAAGGCCGCGGAGATCCCGGCAGCCAGCTTGGCCGATGAGAACGCCTCCAACCGCCCATTGCGTTTGCGCACCATCAATTGTGGCTCGAGCCGCTCATAGGTGGTGAATCTGGCCTCACACGTTTCACAAACCCGACGACGGCGGATCGACTGACCACCCTCGGCGGGTCGGCTGTCGATGACGCGGGTATCGGGTGCGCGGCAGGTGGGGCAAAGCATCGCCCCAGGGTAAACCGGGGAAATCGCTCAGCCCTCGGGAACAAGCAAGATCTGGCCAGGAAAGATGATCCCGTTTTCGACCCCACTCAACTCGACGATGTCCGAGACGAGGGGCCGGACGTCACCACCCGGCTCGGTCAGGCCGGCAGCAATCTCCCACAGCGTGTCGCCGGGCGCGACCACGTATTCGATGACGGACGTCGGCGCTTCGGCGTCGGCAGAGCCCCCGATCATGAGGAAGACCATGCAGACTGCGGCTAGAAGCAAGCACAGCCGGACGGACAGCTGAAGTGTTGCTTTCTGCATTCTTGGTCTCCCCCATGATCGGTCTTGATGGGCTCTTTGCTGGATGCAGTTCGTATCGAACATGCGTTCGCCACTCTATCGAACAGACGTTCGATGTCAAGTCGAGGCTGGGAGTCGGCATGGCCATCGAACAGGTGTTTGGTTTCGAACCCGTGTTCGGTTAGCCTCGACAGAACATCAGTTCGAGGAGGAGTCAGATGCTCAGCGAGCGACAGCAACAGGTTCTCGATTACATAAGGCAAACAGTGACCGACCGCGGCTACCCGCCCTCGGTGCGAGAGATCGGCGAAGCCGTCGGCCTTTCATCACCATCAACCGTCCACTCCCACCTCTCAGCGCTGGTCGAGGCTGGTGCACTCACGAGGGATCCCACCAAACCCCGCGCCATCGTCGTGGTCGACGACCAGGCATCTTCTGTGAGCCGGGCATCTAGTCGGATGCGTGATGTGCCGGTATTGGGCCGGATCGCAGCCGGGACTCCGATCCTGGCCGCCGAGCACGTCGAGGAGGTCATCCCGCTGCCCGTGGACCTGGTCGGCAACGACCCGGTCTTCCTGCTCGAGGTCAAGGGCGACTCGATGATTGGAGCCGGCATCTTCCCCGGGGACCTGGTCGCGATTCGCAGTCAGAAGGACGCCAGGGACGGCGAGATCGTGGCCGCCTTGATCGACGGCGAGGATGCGACTGTGAAGCGTCTCCGCCGCAAGGACGGCAAGGTGATTCTCGAATCCGAGAATCCGAACTACGAGCCGATGGTGTTCTCCGAGGGCGTCGAGTTGATAGGGAAGGTCGTCAGCGTCCTTCGACGTTATCCCTGATCCCAGACCCCTCGGAACGAGTATTCCGCCGGACCGGTAAGCCAAGCAATGCCGTCGCGGATTTCGACCGACCCGGTACCGCCCGGCACGTTGACGGTCACCGAACCGTCGGCCCCGTTGAGGGCAACCGCGGCGGCAGCGGCCATACCGGTGCCACAAGCCAGAGTCTCCCCCACGCCGCGCTCCCAGACCCGCATGGTGACCACGTCGCCGACCACCGATATGAACTCGACGTTGCAGCCGGTATCAAACCCGGCCTGCTGAGCAACGACCGGTCCCACTGCTCGGACATCGATTTCCGCCGGGTCATCCACCACCCGCACGGCATGCGGGTTCCCGATGTCGACGAGGTGGTAGGCGTGACCCTCGATCTTCTCCTCGCCCTCGAGCAGGGGCGTGCCCATTTCCGCTTCCAGCAACTCGCCCAAGACCCGGACTCGGCGCAGACCGACCGGAGTGTCGACACCGAACTCGTCCTCGCTCACCCAGCCCTTGTCCCTCGCATAGCGACCCACGCAACGCAAGCCATTGCCGCACATCTCGGCTGGGCTTCCGTCGGCATTCCAGTAGTCCATCGCTATCGGGGGCCCCTGGGTCAGCACCAGGACGCCGTCGGCTCCCACCCCGCGGCGCCGATCACAAAGCTGTGTCACCTCGTCCACCGTGAACCGGGCCGGGCCCTCGATGACGACGAAATCATTGCCAAGGCCTTGCATCTTGGTGAATTCCACACCGCTCAACTCATCGCCTCCAGGACACGCTCAACTCGACCAGCGACGTCGTCCAACCAGGGTATCCAACGAATCCTCGGGTCACGCTGAAACCAAGTGCGCTGCCTCCTCGCCACCTTTCTCGTGTTGCGCGCTGCCCGCTCGAACGCCTCGTCGATCGAGCACCTCCCGTCGAGGGCGTCGAGGACCTCGCTGTAGCCGACGGCGTTCCGCGCCGTCCTTCCCAGATGTGGCTGGAGCCCAATCACTTCTTCGACCAATCCACCTGATCGCATCTCGTCCAATCTCGCCTCGACCCGTTGCTCCAACGCCTGGCCCGGATCCACTCCAACCGCGGTGAACTCGATTTCCGGCACGTAGCGGCGAACGTCCTCGGCCTCCGCACTCGACGCCCGTTGACTTGGCGTCTCGCCGGAGAGTCGCCAGATCTCAAGAGCCCGGATCACCCGGCGCGGGTTCGCCATGTCGACGTGCCGTTCGGCTTCCGGATCGACACCGCGCAATTCGGCTGCCACCTCCTCGGCTGGGGTCTCATCCAACTCGCGGCGGAGCTGCGGGTCAGTGGGGGCGAAACTCATCGGGTCGACCAGGGCCCGGAAATGGAGCCCAGAGCCTCCGGTGATCAGCACCGGGGCATCCGACGAATCGAGGGTTTCCCGCCCGATCCGTCGAAACTCGGCCACCGAAAACTCGGTGTCGGGGCCGGTCACGTCGATCATGTGGTGGGGTACGCCTTTCCGCTCGAGCAGATTCGGCTTCGCGGTGCCGATGTCCATCCCCACGTAGACCTGCATGGAGTCGACCGAGATGATCTCGGCACCGAGTCGCTCGGCCGCTTGCACCGCCACTTCGGTCTTGCCTGCGGCGGTTGGCCCGAGCAAAGCCAGGACCCTGTTCAGACTGGTCTCCCCAGCAGGTGATGGGGTTTCGATGCGACCACCTCGACATCGAAGAAGACACCGGATCGATGGTTGCCCGCGACGTGGACCAGCTTCCCGGTTCGGGTTCGAGTGGTCGCCACATTGAGATCCCGCTTCGACGGCCCCTCGCTCAGCACCTCGACCCTTCGACCCACCATCTCCCGGTTGCGCCAGTGTGAGATCCGGTCTTGGACCTCGACCAGACGTGCGAAACGCTCCTTGATCACTTCGTCGGCCACGAACTCGGCAGCCATATCGGCAGCTCTGGTGCCGGGGCGGGGTGAGAAAATGAACATGAAGGCAGAGTCGAACTCCGCCTCCTCGAGCACATCGAGTGTGGCCTCGAAGTCCTGAGCCGTCTCGCCAGGGAATCCCACGATCACATCGGTCGAGACCGCCAATCCGGGGATCGTCTCCCGCGCCATCGCCAGCCGGTCCATGTACTTTCGCCGGGTGTAGCCACGGTGCATCGCGGCCAGGATCCGGTCGGATCCCGACTGCAAGGGGAAATGAAGATGCTCGCAGACCGCCTCGGTCTCGGCCATGGCCAAGGCCACGTCCTCCCGGAAGTCGTTGGGGTGGGGGCTGGTGAAGCGAACCCTCCTGATCCCGTCCACCGCTCCCACCCTTCGCAGTAACTCGGCGAAGATGGGGCGGCGCCGGCCGTCGAGAGCCAGATCGCGGCCATAGGTGTCGACGTTCTGGCCGAGCAGAGTGACTTCGACCACGCCTTCGGAGGCAAGACGCTCCACCTCACGCACGATGTCACCCGGCCGGCGCGAGACCTCGACACCACGCACCGAGGGGACGATGCAGAAGGTGCATGTGTTGTTGCACCCCACCTGGATGGTCACCCACGCCGAATGCTCCAGCTCCCGCTTCACAGGGAGCGAAGACGGCATCGCCTGTAGCTCGTCAACCACCTCGGTGATCGGGCCCCATTGCTCAGCATGGTCGATGAGGTCCAGCACCCGGTCCAGGTTGTGGGTGCCCATCACCACATCCACCCAAGGGGCGCGTTCGCGCACCAACTGGCGCTCTTTTTGCGCGGCGCACCCCCCAACCACCAACAGCATCTCGGGGTTGAGATCCTTGATCGCCTTCATCTGCCCGAGGTTGCCGTACATCCGGTTGTCGGCGTTCTCCCGAATGGTGCAGGTGTTGATGTAGACCACGTCGGCGGTCTCGAAACCGTCCGTCGGGGTCATCCCGTCGACCTCGAATAGACCCGCGATCCGCTCGGAGTCGTGCTCATTCATCTGACATCCGAAGGTGCGGATGAAGTAGCGCTTGCCCATGCGTGTCGGCTGGCGCCGGGCGGGTTCGCGCAGGGTCGGACTGGGAAGGAGGACGCTCTGGGTCATATTGCTGCCTCAGCGGGCGAAATCGGTGGCCCGGAACTCCCGAATCACGGTCACTTGGATCTGACCCGGATACTGGAGGTCCTCCTCCAGCTTACGGGCGATCTGTCGCGAAAGCTCCCGAGCTTCGAGGTCGCCGACCTCGCCGGGGTCCACCACCACCCTCACCTCACGCCCGGCCTGGAGGGCGAAGACATGGTCGACGCCGGGGAACTCGAGAGCGAGGGTCTCCAGTCGCTCCAAGCGCTTGACATAGCCCTCGAGAGTCTCACGACGAGCTCCTGGACGAGCCGCAGAGACCGCATCTGCCGCCTGGACGATCACCGCCAGGATGGTTCGGGGCTCAACCTCGTTGTGGTGAGCCTCGATGCCGTGCACCACTGCCGGGTCCTCGTCGAAGCGACGAGCGATCTCGGCGCCGATCAGGGCATGTGAGCCCTCAACTTCATGAGTGACCGCCTTGCCAATGTCGTGGAGCAGGGCGGCCCGCTTCACCGGAGCCGGGTCGATGCCCAGCTCGGAGGCAAGCATCGAAGCGATATGGGCCGTCTCCACCAAATGGTTGAGCACGTTCTGGCCGTACGAGGTTCTGTACTTGAGACGCCCCATCAAGGTCACCAGTTCGGCGTGCATCCTCGACACACCGGCTTCCACTAGTGCCCACTCCCCGGCGTCACGGACACTCTGCTCGACCTCGGCACGTGCCTTCTCATAGGCCTCTTCGATCGAAGCGGGGTGGATGCGCCCGTCGGCGACCAGCTTTTCGAGAGTGATCCGGGCCACTTCACGGCGGACCGGGTCGAAAGAGGACACCGACACGGCTTCAGGGGTGTCATCGACGATCAGGTTGGTGCCGGTGACCGACTCGAGGTGGCGGATGTTTCGACCTTCACGACCGATGATCCGGCCCTTCATGTCGTCAGAAGGGAGTGCGATCACCGAAACGGTGGTCTCGGTGACCACCTCGGAGGCGAGCCGCTGGATGGCGGTGGCCAGGATCCTCCGGGCACGTCGATCCGCCTCTTCACGGGCCTTTATCTCCAGATCACGGACCACGATCATCGCTTCACGTCGCGCCTCATCCTCGACCTGGGCCAACATCTCGGTCTTGGCGGCGTTGACGTCGATTCCGGACACCTGTTCGAGCCGGGACCGAGCTTCCTCCTTGAGCCGCTCCACCTGACCTCGGGACTCGTTGAGCTCCTCCTCGCGGTCGATGAGCATCTTCTCTCGCTGGGCCAGGTTGGAGGCACGCTGATCGAGGGTCTCCTCGCGTTGCGCCAGCCTGGACTCGAGGTTCGACGCCTCGAGACGGCGGTGCTCGAGATTGGCCTCTTCCCGCTCCCGGTACGTCTCCGCCTTGGCCCTGCCCTCTTCCTCGGCTTTGGCCAGGATTCGCTGGGCGTCGAGACGCGCCGACGTCGTTACGTCCTCGGCCGATACCCCGTCCTGTTCCCGTCGCCGGGTCACGGCGAGACGGGCCAGGAGATATCCGAAGCCGAGACCGATGGCGAGCCCCAGGACACTCAGTCCTATCGCCAGGGGGTTGTCCATCATGGTCCTTCCCCCGGGGATGGAAACAGACGTGCCGAGCCCTAAGGACTCGGCACACGAACAGAGTTAGCGACGAAAGCGAGTGAAATCACCCGTCGGCTCGGTCGCTCCTCCTGATCACGTTTCTCTCTCCGGTTTGCAGTTCAAATTTCGTGTGCTGACCCGGATGGTACACGCCGAACTCGCGAAGATGAACGACTATTCCTCGAGGGACGATGCGTCCTCGGAAACCGTCTCCTCGGTCGCCTGATCTTCCGTTGCCGAGCCTTCGGGCTTTTCGCCGAGACCCACCAACTCGTAGACCTTGGCCTGGAGTTGCATCGCCACCTCGGGGTTTTCTCTGAGGAAACGCTTGGAGTTCTCCCGACCCTGACCCAACTGGTCGTCGTCGAAGGTGAACCAGGCGCCACTTTTGCGAACCACCCCATGATCCACGGCCACGTCGAGGAGACTGCCCTCACGGGAGATCCCATGACCGAACATGATGTCGAATTCGGCGAGACGGAACGGCGGGGCCATCTTGTTCTTCGCCACCTTGACCTTCACCCGGTTCCCCACACTCTCCGCACCGTCCTTGATGGTTTCGACACGCCGGATGTCGAGACGGACCGTTGAGTAGAACTTGAGCGCCCGCCCACCGGGGGTGACCTCAGGGGAGCCATAAATCACACCTATCTTCTCCCGGAGCTGGTTGATGAAGACGGCGGTGGTCCTCGACTTGTTCAGGTTCCCGGCCAGTTTGCGCAGGGCCTGTGACATCAGTCTCGCCTGGAGCCCGACATGGGAGTCACCCATCTCCCCTTCGATCTCGGCGCGGGGCACCAGGGCCGCCACCGAGTCGATCACCAGGACATCGAGAGCCCCGGAGCGGATCAGCATGTCGGCGATCTCCAGTGCCTGCTCCCCGGTGTCGGGCTGGGAGATGAGAAGCTCGTCGACATCGACCCCGATCGCCTTGGCATAGATCGGGTCGAGAGCGTGCTCGGCGTCGATGAACGCGGCGATCCCCCCGTTGCGCTGCGCCTCGGCCACGATGTGCAGGGCGAGGCTGGTCTT
>CAZSMJ010000083.1:0-8748 GCA_964608055.1 uncultured Acidimicrobiaceae bacterium
ACGTCCTGGTCCGTGCCATGCTCCTGCTCCGGGCGCGCACCCTGGCCCAAGGCCATTCCGGGGTTCGGCCCGAGATCGTCGAGCGGCTCATCGAGATGCTCAACTTGGGGATCCTGCCCCTGGTCCCCTCCCAGGGCTCGGTTGGGGCATCGGGAGACCTCGCACCGTTCGCACACCTTGCGCTGCCCTTGATCGGGGAGGGAAAAGTCCGCTGGAACGGCGAGATCCTTCCTGCCGCGGAGGCGCTGGCGAAAGCGGGTCTCGGGCACCTGCGCCTGCATACCAAGGAAGGCCTCTCCCTGCTCAATGGCACCGAGGGGATGACTTCGATGGGGATCCTCGCCCACGACCAGGCCAACGGCCTGCTGCTGGCGGCGGACGTCGCCTGCGCCCTCACCGTCGAGGCGGTCCTAGGCAGCTCCCGGCCTTTTCGACCTGAGGTTCATGCCCTCCGCCCCCACCCAGGACAACGACGCTCGGCCGGTCGAATCGCCGCACTCCTCGAAGGGAGCGAAATCGGAGCCAGTCATGCGGAGGATTTCCATCACGCCGTCCAGGATGCTTACTCGCTGCGTTGTGCCCCCCAGGTCCATGGCGCGGTGGCCGACACCCTCGATCACATGGAACGGGTTCTCGAGATCGAGATGGGCTCGGTCGTGGACAACCCGATCGTCTTTCCAGAAACTGGCGAGGTGATCTCGGCCGGCAATTTCCATGGCCAGCCGCTTGCCTTCGTCCTCGACTTCTGCGCCATCGCGGTGACCGAATTGGGATCGATCTCAGAGCGACGGACCGACCGCATGCTCGACCCGACTCGCTCCGCCGGTCTTCCGGCCTTTCTTTCACCTGATCCGGGTGTCAACTCCGGGTACATGATCAGCCAGTACACCCAGGCGGCGCTGGTGGCCGAGAACCGGGTGCTCTCCCATCCGGCGTCGGTGGAGTCGATCCCGACTTCGGGGATGCAAGAGGACCACGTCTCGATGGGTTGGGGCGCGGGGCGAAAGTTGTTCCCTGTGCTGGATAACACACGCCGCGTGCTGGCGGTGGAGCTGCTCTGCGCAGCCCAGGCCCTCGAGTACCGCAAGCCGCTGCGCCCCGCCCCCGGCACCGGAGCAGTGGTCTCCTTGATCCGAGAGCATGTCCCACCGTTGGCCGAGGATCGCCCGCTGGCAGACGAGATCGAGACGGTTTCGCAGCTGATCGGATCGGGTGAGATCGAGGCGGTGGTCTCCGGACACATCGGATGACCGATCTCCTGCTCACTGGCATCGGGAGGTTGGTGACCAATGACGGCCCCCCACTCCCTGACGCCGCACTGGCCGTCGAGGGCGGCCGAATCACCTACGCCGGACCGGAGGCCGATGCTCCTTCGCAGGAATCGGGCCAACGGATCGATTGTGACGGCCGGGCCGTTATCCCCGGATTCGTCGACGCCCACACTCATCTGGTGTTCGCCGGTGACCGCGCCGACGAGTTCGCCCGACGTCTCGCCGGGGCCGCGTACACCGGCGGGGGCATCCTCTCCACGGTTGCCTCGACCAGGGCCGCATCCGAGGATGACCTCTACCGGGAGGCCGCGGGGCGGGTCCGTCGGATGATCGCCGGCGGCACGACCACTGTTGAGATCAAGACCGGGTACGGGTTGGTATTGGAGACCGAACAGAGGTTGATGCGAGTGGCTCATCGCCTCGCAGAGGAGCTGCCGATCACGGTCAGAACCACGTTCCTCGGAGCCCACACCATCCCGATCGAGTTTCGAGACGACCCCGACGGATACGTCGACTTGATCGTCGAAGAGATGCTCCCGGCGCTGGCCCCGGACACCGATTACTGCGACGTCTTCGTCGAGGAGGGCGCGTTCAGCGTCGATCAGGCGAGACGGATCTTCGAGGCCGCCGCCTCCCACGGTCTGTCGGCCCGGATCCACGCCGAGCAGCTCACGCGCAGCGGAGGCGCCCTTCTGGCTGCCGAGCTCCGGGCCGCGTCGGCAGATCACCTCGATCGGGCCACCGAGGAGGATGCTGACGCCCTCGCGGAAGCCGGTGTCAGCGCCGTCCTCACCCCCGGGGCCTCCTACTCACTGCGCAAACCCCAGGCACCGGGTCCGATGCTTCTCGATCGCGGTGTGACCGTCGCCCTCGCCACCGATTGCAACCCGGGAACCTCCTACTTCGAGTCGATGGGATTGGTGATATCACTGGCCTGTGTGTTGATGGGACTCACCGTCGAGCAGGCGGTCTTCGCCGCCACTCGGGGCGGAGCCATCTCCCTGGGCCTCGACGACCACGGATTGATCGTGTCAGGTGCAGTCGGCGACCTGGTGATACTCGATGCGCCCGCTGAGAGCCATCTCGCCTACCGGCCCGCCACCAACCTGGCATGGAAGACGATCCGGGCCGGGGTCGTCGTGGCCGGCGCGGCGTAGATTCCAAGCCCGGCGAACTGAAGGGAATAACCGTGGATCGACAGAAGATCGAGGCATTTCTCGATCGTTTTATCGAGCTTGCTTCCGGGGCGACCACCATCGGGCTCCTTGCGGTTGCTGATCGCAGCGGGCTTTCCGAGTATCTCGAGTCCGTCCAAGGCGGCACCAGTGCCGAGATCGCAGTCGGCGCCGGTCTCGACCAGAGATATGTGGAAGAGATCCTCTCCGGTCTGGCCGCCGCCGGGGTGGTGGACTACGACCCCGAATCCGAGCGGTTCGACCTGCCTCCCGAGCACGCCCTGTTCCTCTCCGACGAGGAGAGCCCCTACTTCATGGGTGGGTGGTTCGACATGATCCCTGCCGTCATGGGCCAGCTCGATGGAGTCGCCAATGCCACGATCAACGGTGGAGGGGTGGCTTTCGAGAAGTTCGGCCCGGGGCTGATACGTGGCATCGGACGGGGCAACGGCCCGTCACAACGGATCTTTCTCACCAGCCGTTGGCTCCCGGCAGTTCCCGGCCTTGCCGCCCGGCTGGAATCCGGGATCCGGGTGGCCGACGTCGGCTGTGGCACGGGAAGTGCGGTCATCCTGATCGCGCAGGCTTTCCCCAATTGTCAGGTTTTCGGCTTCGACACCTCCGACGCCTCGATCGAGGTGGCCTCGCAGAGATCGAGGGCGATCCCCAATGCGACATTCCTGGCTGCCGGTGTCGAGAACATCCCGGTCGACCAGAAGTTCGACCTCGTGACCACGTTCGACGTCATCCATGACCTCGCCAACCCCCTGGGCGGGATGCGCGGGATTCGGGAAGCACTGGCCGACGACGGCCTCTATCTGATGATGGAGCCTTATGCCAGTTCCAACCTCGAAGAGAACCTGCACCCGCGCGGCGCCCTGCTCTACGGAATCTCGACCCTGCATTGCATGACCCAGTCACTCGCCAAGGGAGGGGAGGGCCTCGGTGCGGCCTGGGGCAGACAGAGGGCCGAGCGCTACGCCGCCGACGCCGGCTTCGCCAATTTCGAGGTCTTGGAGGACATCAGCAACCGGTTCTCGGCGTTCTATCTGTTGTCGGCCTAGGACCGACTACCAGGCGCCGCCACCACCGCCTCCGCCACCGCCACCGCCGCCGCCGGAGAACCCACCGCCCCCACCACTGGAGGAAGGTGGGGTAAAGGCTCCCGAGAGGGCGGATTGGATCCCGGCAAAGGCGTTTTCGCTATGACCGCCCGAATAGCCATAGGTGCCGAACCAATAAATCGACGACGTGGTCTCCAATTCCGGCGGGGCATGCAGTCTCGCCTGTTGCAGGACCTCGGCCGCCACCCCAAAGACGATGGCGTACACCAGGTAGCGATCCCAGAGCTCGAGTGAGATCGGCGGGGCCTCCTCGAGTCTGGAAAAATCGGACAGATACCTACGGAACGCCTCCCATCGAGCCGACTCCAGGGCCCCCTTCTTGGAACGGCGGTTCCTCACCCGGCGGAAGCTGAGGAGAATGAAGAGAAAGATCGTTGCCACCAGGAGGCCGATCGAGATCAACACCGCGATCACGTCGCCGCCAGGGACATTGGACAACAACTTCGGCAGCAGCAGGAAGGAACCGATGACCGCTCCGGCCATGATCAGCCGAACCGCCCAGGACACCCCATAGCCGGCGTCGTCGAGCAGACCGCCTCTCCGCACCGCGCTCAGGGCTTGATCACGGAAGTTCTGGTAGCTCTTGGCGTTGGCGGCGGCATCGTCCCTGATCGCCTCCTTGAACTCGTGAAGAGGCCGGGGACCCAGCTCGAGAACGCGGCCAACCACGCTCATCAGGGACTGTTCGAAGTTGGTGAGCTCGGTTTCCTTCTCGGGTACCGAGAGGACCAGATCGGTGATGGTCTCGGTCTTCATACCGCCCCAGGTCGAGCGCTCGACCTGTGAAGGGCTGGCTCCGATCGCCCCGCGCCGGATGAGGTCGAACATGGTCGCGGTGAATTCCTTCTCGGTCACGCTCCCCTGGGAAACCAGCGCCCCGACCTCGGCTGGAGTCAGATCGGAAGGCGGCTCCTGCTCATACTGGCGGTCATAGTCGACACGGGGCTCCCTGCCGTATCTGATATACACAAGTCCCCCGAGGCCCACGACGGTGAGCACCGCGAGCACGCTCCCCCAGATCAGACCGGTGCGCCCTGCCCTTGCTGCCTGCTCGGCGTCGTCGGCGAACGCCTCCTCCTCGGCGAGGATGGTGGGGAGACCCTCACCCGAGACAACCGTTGCCCCGCTGGTCGACGACAAAACCTCCCTGGGGAACACCACGCGGATCTCGACCCATTGCTCCGCCGGGATGTCGCTGGCCTCCAACGAAGGCGAGACCCCCTCGTCGCCCAATGAGGTGACCCCGTCGACTCCAAAGGGGTGGCCCCACACCCTGACCTCGCCGGGCACCGGATTGCCGGGCAAGTCCACGGTGGCGGAGAGTCGATCGAGCCCGACCGCCCACTGGTCGCCCCAGACCTTGAGATTCACGTCGGCCACGTCGTCGTAGACCGTCGTCAGCCCGGTCATCACATAGGTGACCTTGAAGAGCCGAGTCTCGTCCTGAGACCTGTGATGCCAAACGATTCGCACCAGGTCGTTGAATTCGGCGACACCATAGGTGCCGGGCGGTGACGAGCATCCGAGCTCGGTGCAACCACCCGGGGTGTAGGTGGTCGTCTCGTCGCTGACAACGATCGAAGACACCTGTTGGCCGGGCTGGAGAGGGATGTCGCGATAGGCACCGAAGAAATCACCTGAGAAATCGAAGCTGAGGATCTCGGTGACCGAAAGCGACCCGTCGTCGTTGACCACCACTGCAACGTCGGCATTGGTTAGCCAGAACGACTTGGCGAAGGCGGCCGTCGCCGGGCCGACCACCAGAAGAAGGATCAGGAAGAGCCGGGAGAGACGGCTCAACTCAGAAGTCGACGGTTGGGGCTTGCTCCGCCTCCGGGCCCGCCTCGAAGAACTCTCGGATCGTGAAACCAAAGATCCCGGCAACCAGGTTCGTCGGCATCTGCTGCACCGTGTTGTTGAAAGTGAGCACCGTGTCGTTGTAGATCTGGCGGGAGACCGCGATCTTGTTCTCGGTCTCGGCCAGCTCTGCTTGGAGCCCCTGGAAGTTCTCCGATGCACGAAGCTCGGGGTAGGCCTCGGCCACCGCGAACAGCTGCCGCAGCGCCTGGGTGAGAAAGCCTTCGGCCTGGGCCGCTTCGGCCGGTCCTGCCGCTGACGCGGCGGCGTTGCGAGCCTGGGTCACCCGCTCGAAGGTCTGCTGCTCGTGTGTGGCGTAACCCTTGACCGTTTCCACCAGATTGGGGATGAGGTCGTAGCGCCGCTTCAGCTGAACCTCCACCTGGGCCCAGGAGTTGTCGACGCGGTTACGGGCCTGAATCAGGCGGTTGTAGATGACGACACCGAAGAGCAGGAGGGCGCCGACTATGCCAATGATCCACCACATGGTTCGGAGTGTAGGTGAGTGCAGGCTGCGACCAAGCCGCACCTGGCCGACATTCGTAGGCTGCCACCGATGTCTTCGAATGAGAGGTTTGCAGCCGTCATCAACTGCATGGATGGCAGGATCCAAACTCGCACCATCGACCAGCTGATGACGCGGTTCGGTGCCCGCCATATCGACAACATCACCACCACCGGCGCGGTAAAGCACCTGGATGGCGCGGTGGACGCTACCGGTGAGGGTCTGCTCCAGAGCGTCGCAGTGTCGGTCCAGGCCCACGGAACCAGTCAGGTCGCGGTGGTGGCTCACTCCGACTGCGCGGGGAATCCGGTGCCGGACGCCGAACAGAAGACACAACTCCGAAACGCTGTCGTGGTGATAGCCGATCGGTTTCCCGATCTGGAGGTGATCGCCCTCTTCCTCGACCCGAAACTTGGCTTCGAGAGGATTCGCTAAGTTGGCCACCAACCTCGAAAGGACTCAATGAGCCTCTCCGCCGACTCCGACGCCCTGACCACGCTGCTCGGCTTGGAGCATGCACCAATCGCCATCACCTTCCACGACGAGGTCCCGAACAACGGTGTTCCACGCTTCGCCGAGCCGATGTCCGAGCCCACCGAGGACGGACGCTCAGGTCGGGCCGCGGCCCCTTGTGTCTTCTGGATGCACGCCGATGAGTACACGTTCGACACCTTGGCTGAGGACCATGGCAACTGCTCGGTGGGAAGATTCACTCATGGCTTCGCCGACGCGGCAGACATCCTGGACAAGAACGATGTCGCCGCCCTCCTCGATGTCGGTTGGGTGACCATGGAGGCATTCGCCGGGGTAGCTGCGCTCTCCCGTCGGCCCAAAGGTGTTCGCTACGGGCCGCTGGCGGAGGCCAAGTCGATGCCGGACGTGGTGTTGCTGAGGGTCACCCCCCGCCAGATGATGGAGATCAACGACGCGGTCGAAGTCGAGTGGTCAGGCAAGCCGCAGTGTCAGATCCTGCCTCGGGCAGCCGACGCCGGTGTCATCGCCGCCTCCATGGGTTGCGCGTTGTCCCGCGCCCGAACCGGGATGGGTGACGACGAGCTGACGGTCGCGGTACCCGGTCACCGGGTCGCCGAGCTGGCCGATGCGCTCCAAGCCGTGCGCCGGGCCGACGATGCGGTGGCGGTCTATGCCGAGGCGGACCTGGCTCGGTTCTGAAGTTACGCGGGAACAGGGCTCTTCGATTGCTCGGATAGCCCGTCCGGTAGTCCGCAACCAGCGCCGAAGTGGGTCAAGTCGCACTCGGCTTAGCTGCAGAACGCAACCGCGTAACGAGCGCCTAGGTGCCGTTATGTGCGGGCTGAGGATCAGTGCGTTATCGAGAGAGATCAGTTGATCTCGGATAGGTTGTGGGCGAGAAGGCTGAGTGACCGGTGCTGGTCCATTTGCCGAAAAGCATCGGCGCATCTTGATCGGCTGAACAAGCTCTTCGCCACCCGTTCGCATCGCCAAGCGCTCGTTTGCCTGCTCGTAGACTCGCCCGATGTGGGAGCGGCTGCGGGCGTCCCCGCGCGTTAGATTCCTGCCAAGAGCTCGCGAGGAGCAAAAGCCATGTTGAAAAAGGGCGAAAGAGTCGAGGAACTCACCAAGAAGACTGGACAGCGGCCCCGTGTGGGCATGATCATCGACATCCGCAGCGACTCGGTGGAGGTGCGGTGGGACGATGGCCGCGTGTCAAGTGTCACTGGGGCTCTGCTTCGTCCCGTAACCAAGCCAGAGAAGCCCGCCTCTCGTTAGCCTCGGCAATACCCCGGGCGCGTCAAGGGAGCGGCGGGATGTTGGGCTGCCTGAAGCCTCCAGATTGTGACACTGGGGCTCACACCGACGTCGGAGCGAAGAGGCGCCGACGGCCGGGCGTCGGAGATCCGCCGTTTCAACGCCCGCAGCGCTTCTTTGCCGGTCTTGCCCTCGGCGATCTTTCGGTTGCAGCAGGCCCGTCCCGGCGTGTCCGGTCTGGTGGCACAGGGAGCGGCCAACCGGGGGCGGATCCAACCCCCTAGAGATGGAGCACGGGGCAGGTCAGGGTGCGGGTGACTCCCTCGACGGTCTGGATTTTGGTAACGACAAGCTTCCCGAGAGCATCAACGTCTGCGGCCTCCACGCGCACAATCACGTCGTACGGGCCGGTAAGGACGTCGGCGGTGCCAATGCCGGGGATACGACCGAGCTCCGCGGCTACCTGTGGCGGTTTCCCGATCTCGGTTTGGATGAGAACGTAAGCTTCGACCATTGCTTCTCCCCGCAGGCTCTCCCCGGGTTCAACCGTAGTCCCGCAGACGACAAGACGGCAGGAGAAGAAGCCCCAGCCGGCGCACAGGCCTGATGCAGCAGCTACCCGCCAAGACTATCAGCCGCGCTGGCCCGGCCCTTTGCTCGTTCAGATGCGCTCTGGAACCGCTATTAGGGGGTACGACCGCCGGCGATGCGGAGTGGTTGATCGGCCGGCCCGGGGACCCACAGCGTCCGACCCGGTCAGATATGCCTGCCGCGGGGGCTGACCGAACTTGGCCGACCAGTTCAGCGAGTGGGGTAACGGGTCTATGTGGCGCGCTCCTGGCGACCGCCTCGCCACTCTATGGTGATCGGGGTGTGCCCGATTTGGCGCCACGACTCGTCGAGCGCGAAGTTACCGAGCATGGTTGTGGTCTTCCACCGGTTGAGCTGGTGGTGTTTGTATCGACGCCGGTGAGCCTCGGCGGCGAGATATCCGGCGGCGGCGGCTTGGGCGGCCACATAATCAGGCGGCTCTCCGTTTTCCGACTCGTATCGTTGCGAGAAGGCGGCCCCGGAGGGGCCAACCT
>CAZSMJ010000084.1:0-8725 GCA_964608055.1 uncultured Acidimicrobiaceae bacterium
GGCTGAGGCCTCGGCCCGCGTCGCCGCCACAGGCGCGGCGACGGCCAAGGAGCGCCTGGTCGCTGAACTGATGGGTCTGGGGATCGAGGCAACGGCCAGCTTCTCGGTTCAGGTGGCCAGGGAGCAGGAACAGGCGAAGCAGACAGTTAAAGAGATGGAGAAGGCCATCGCCCTCGCCGCGGAACTCGCCAGCACCATCGAAGAGGCGGATACGAGCGCTGCAATCGCCCACTCACTCGCCGGCCATCTGCGTGCCGATGGGTTCGAGCGATGGTTGATGGCGGGCGCGGTCACCGACCTGGTTGCCGGGGCCAATGATCTCCTCGCCCAATTGTCGGGCGGGGGGTTCTCGCTCTACGCCGACGATGACGGGGGGTTCGCCATCGTCGATCATCGCAACGCCGACGAAACCCGATCAGTCTCCACGCTCTCCGGTGGTGAGACCTTCCTGGTGGCCCTCGCCCTCGCCCTCTCACTGGCCGAGACCCTGTCCGCCGGGTCGGCTTCCGGATTGGATGCGATCTTCCTCGACGAGGGATTCGGAACCCTCGACGAGGAGTCCCTCGACACCGTGGCATCGGTGCTCGAGGAATTGACCGGCCGCGGGCTCATGGTCGGGATCGTCACCCATGTCAAGGAACTGGCGGCCCGAGCGACGGTTCGCCTCGAGGTCCGGCGCGAGGCCACCGGTTCCGTGGTGGAGGTCGTTTCGTGAGGTTCACCGTCGAAGCCTGGGATCCGGATTACGGAGCACCCTCGGACGCCGATCTCGCCGACTCCACCGACAAGGTGGACCCCTCCGTCGAGATCAGCCCTGATCAGTGGCGCCCGTTGCTCCCGGAATGTGCTCCGGCCGAGGACATCCTCTTCGTCGACGGCGTGCGACGGGTTGACGCCAACCTCTGGATCGACAGGGAGGGTTTGTTCCCCGGGTTTGGCCTGGCGGCCACCTTCGCTGCCGGCGCCGTCCGATGCAACGGTGGCGCCAAGGTCGTGGCGTCGAGCGTGCGCCGGGGGATATTCACCTCCGGCCCTGCCGAATCAATCGACACCAAGGTAGGCCGCTACGAGGTGATGAGCACCAAGGGCTCGACACCCGAGGAGCTCTGGCTGGGGATACAGGAGCGGATGGGTGACCTCGAGGGGGAAGTGGCGGCAGATCATGCCGATGCGGCGCTGGTGGTGGTCGACGGGCCGCTCTCACATCGTCGTCATCTCGAGGGCGCGGTCGGCTATGTCAAGACCCAGCATGTGCAATACCTGCCGGACGACCTCCGCGCCACTCTGGGAACGCTTCCGGTAGGTCACCGCACCCCCCTCTTCCTCACCACGACCTCATGGTCCCGGTTCTCCTGGTATCTGCGTCTGGCCAATGGCACCGGCCCTGCCGGAGGTTTGGTTCGCTGTGAGGTGAAGGCGGACATGAACGTGGCCGACGCCGCCCGCCTCGCCCATCTGGTGTCGGCCTCGCTTCCCCGGTATGCCTCGGCACGGCACAAGGATCCGAGGGCGCCCCAGAATCTCTATCCGATCGGGGGTCTGGAGCGAGAGCTGCGCCGAAGGCTGGGCGATCGCGACCTGGTGATCAGGGCGCTTCGGCTGGCAGCGGCTTGAGCGAGATCTCGCTGCGCGAGGCCAGGATCGCACCGGCTATCACCAGCACGATGCCCACCATCGCTACCGGGGAAACCACCTCGTCCCGGAACACCATTCCGAGGACCAGGGCGACGATCGGGATGACGTAGGTGATGAACGTTGCCCGAGTCGGCCCCACACTCCCAACCAGAGAGCCCATCAGGACCATCGCCACCCCGGTGCCGAACACACCGACTGCCACCATCGCGGCCAGGGAAGACCAGGCGAACCTCGATTGGGTTAGGCCGTAGATCCCATACGGGGTGACCAAGGCGGCGGCGACCCATTGGATCCTTGCCATCACGGCGAGGGACCCGTACTTCTGCTGGAGAGGGACGACGATGTTGGTTGCAAAGGCGTAGCAAACCGTGGCCAGCACCACCAACACGACCCCGATCGCGGCGGTGGAGCCTTCTCCGGCCGAGGGGAGGGCGATGAAGAGAATTCCGGCGAGGCCGACCACCAGACCGATCATCTGCAGACGCCCGGGTAGATGCATCAGCAGGATCGAGGCGACGACCGCGGTGAATATCGGTGTCGCTCCGTTGAGCATTCCTGCCACTGCCGAGTCGATCCATTGCTGGGCAATCGGAAACAGCACGAATGGGATTGCGAGCCAGATCAGCCCGAGGATCCAGAGCCGGCGGCGCTCGGAGCGTGGGACCTTGGTCCGACGGGCCTGGGGGAGCAGCGCCATGAATGCGGCCCCGAATCCGAGGCGAAGCCAGGTGACCAGACCGGGGTGAAAGGCATCGAGACCGATGGCCATCAAGAGGAACGACGACCCCCAGATGGCAGAAAGACTGAGGAAGAGGCCCCAGTCCTTGGGGCTGAAAGCCTCACGGTTGGTCCCGTGGGACGTGGTCAGGATCTGGTTCGACACGTGCGTTCGTTTCTCATCTCAATGAACACCAAGGACGCGGCACTGGTTGCAGGTTCTAGGAACGTCGATAGGTGGTCAGATAGTCCGGGATATCGACCCCTGGCTCGAGGTCCGGAGCGGGTTGCGGAGCGCCGGCGGTCAACTCGAGGGGAATCACCCCGGCCCAGACTCCGGTCCCCAAGTCCGATTCGGCGTCCTCGGGCGGTCCGGCGTGGACCTTGGCCGAGACCTCCTCCAGACCGACGGCGATGACCGCGGTCTTTCGCTTCTCTATCGAGGTGGGACTTCGGATATCGGCGAGACGGCCCGGGATCAGGGCCTCGACGAGCACGTCGAGCGCCTTCTCATGCTCGGCACCCTCCAAGAGGGTGCCGGTGCCATGAATGACAACACTGCGGTAGTTGGCCGACGACTCGAATCCGCTGCGGGCAACCACCAGACCGTCGACGAGAGTCACCGCAACGCTGAGATTCGATCCCCGTTTCACCGCCATCATCAACCCCGAGGCGGTTGAACCATGCAAAAGCACCCGCTCGCCGTCCCGTGCGTAGAGGGTGGGGATGACCACGGGTCGATCGTCCATCAGATAGGCCACATGACAAACGAATCCCTCGTCCAGGATCGCATCGATCTGCCCGCGATCGGCGACCGCGTGCTCCGGGAGCCGTCGAATCCGCGTCTTGTCGAATGCCATCTTCAGTCTTCCTGCTTCGCTTCGCGGGTCATCAGCCTGAGGACCGCTTCCTTTGGGTCGAGGCCCTCATAGAGGACGTATCCGACATGACTGGCGATCGGCATTTCGATCTCGTTCCTCTCGGCGAGATCCAGGACTGCCCGGGTCGTCTTCACGCCTTCGGCGACCATCCTCATCTCGGTCACCACCTCGTTGAGGGTCTTGCCCGATGCCAGGCCGAATCCGACCTGATGATTGCGGCTGGCGGTCGAGATGCAGGTCGCGATCAGGTCACCCATGCCAGTCAGGCCCGCGAACGTGGAAGGCCTGCCGCCCAGGGCTACCCCAAGCCGGGTCAGCTCGGCGAGAGCCCGTGTCATCAATGTGGCTCGGGTGTTGTCGCCGAAGCCGAGACCGTCCGACATCCCGGATGCGATGGCCATCACATTTTTGAGTGCGCCCCCCAATTCGCATCCGACGACGTCGTCGTGGGTGTAGACGCGGAATGTTGGTCCCATGAAAACGTCTTGAAGGTTGCGGGCGGTTTCCCGGTCGGCCATGGCGATCACGCTGGCCGTCGGCTGACCGGCGGCGACCTCACTCGCGAGGTTGGGCCCGGTCATCACGCCGACCACGGACTCGTCCCTTCCGGGTGACGTCTCCTTGACGATTTGGGTCATGGTGGCCAGGGTGCCCTGTTCGATTCCCTTGGTCAGGGACAAGACGGGCACGTCCTTCTCCAGCTCCGCGGCGACCCGGGCGTAGATCTCCCTGAAACCATGGGAAGGAACCGCCATCACCAGCGCGGCTGCCCCATCGACGGCGGTCTCGAGATCGGAGCTGGCAGTCAGCCCGCCGGGCAGGGTGAGGCCGGGCAGATAGTGACGGTTCTCCCTGGTGTCGTTGATCTCGTCCGCCAGCTCTGGGCGTCGTGCCCAGAGCATCGTCGGGGTCGAACGCGCCGCAAGTGCTGCCACCGTGGTCCCCCAGGACCCGGCCCCGACTACTGCGATCCTGTCCACGCCGGCACGCTAGCCAGTTGCCAGGTGTCGCTTCCTAACCTGCGGCGGGCCATGAGTCTGACCATCGGCATCGTCGGTCTCCCCAATGTGGGCAAGTCCACGCTGTTCAACGCGCTCACGAATGCCAAGGTCCTTGCAGCCAATTACCCGTTCGCAACGATCGAGCCCAACACAGGCGTCGTCCCGATTCCCGATCCTCGTCTCGAACGACTTGCCGCGATTTTCGACTCGAAGAAGATCACACCGGCCACCGTGACTTTCGTTGATATTGCCGGCTTGGTGCGGGGCGCCAGTGAAGGTGAAGGCCTTGGCAACCAGTTTCTCGCCAACATCCGTGACGTGAACGCGATCTGCCACGTGGTTCGGGCGTTCGACTCCGAAAGCGTGGTCCGGATTGGCGATGGAGAGGGCCCGGCCGCCGATATCGAGACCATCGAGACCGAGTTGGCTCTCGCCGACCTGCAGACAATCGAGAGACGGTTGCCGAGACTGGAGCGGGAGGCGACGGTGGACAGGTCCCTGGCGCCCAAAGTCGACTTGCTCCACCTGCTCCGCCAGACGGTTGGTTCGGGAGAGATGGTCAGCCGCAACCCGGCGGTGTTCGCTCGATATCCCGAATATGCCGACCTCCACTTATTGACAGCCAAGCCGATCCTCTATGTGTTCAACAGCGACCCGGCCCTTCTCGTCGACCCAGACCGCAGATCCGACCTTGCCGCTGCCGTCGCCCCTGCCGAGGCGCTTTTCCTGGATGCCCAGATCGAGGCCGAGATCAACGACCTCGACGAAGCAGACCGCGTCGAGATGCTCGCCTCGGTGGGCCAGGACGAGCCAGGCTTGCATTCCGTGATTCGAGCCGCCTACCGGGCGCTGAGTCTGCAGAGCTATCTCACCGCGGGGGAGAAGGAGACGAGGGCGTGGACGATTCGATCCGGTGTCACCGCGCCGGAGGCGGCCGGCGTCATCCACACTGACTTCGAGCACGGGTTCATCGCCGCCGAAGTGGTCGACTTCCCTCTCCTGATGGATGCCGGCTCCTGGGTCGAAGCCCGGGCCAGAGGGATGGTCCGGACCGAGGGCAGGTCGTATGTGATGCAGCCCGACGACGTGGTCGAGTTCCGCTTCAACGTCTGACGTCCAATGAGGCATGCATTCCAGGGTCCGTTCGGGATCGTCGTATGATGGCGTTGCCAACGACATCGAATGGGAGAGCCCCGGAAATGCGGGGCGCCGAAGGGGCAACTCCTCCCCGGAAACTCTCAGGCACGTGGACCATTCGGGTGAGGCGCCGCTGGAGATGACGACAGCGGGGGAGGGCTGACAGCCTTAGAGGAGACTGATGCCCAACCCCAAAGAGCGCTTCGCCGACCGTCACATCGGGCCTGATCACGATGACATCGAGAAGATGCTGGCGACCGTGGGCGCTGCGAGTCTCCAGGAGCTCGTCTCCGAGACGGTGCCGGAGTCCATCCTCGACACGACGCTGGAGCTCCCGCCGGCGATGACGGAGCGGGAGGTAGTTGGCCGGCTCGCCGAGCTGGCGGCGAGAAACGTGGTCTTGCCCTCGCTGATCGGGCTCGGATACCACGACACCATCACCCCACCGGTGATCCAGCGCAACGTTCTGGAGAGCCCTTCGTGGTACACGGCTTACACCCCGTATCAGGCGGAGATCTCCCAGGGCCGGTTGGAGGCCCTTCTCAACTTTCAGACCATGGTCACCGACCTGACCGGTCTCGAGATAGCCAACGCCTCCCTTCTCGACGAGCCGACGGCGGCGGCCGAGGCGATGGCGATGTGCCGGCGACTGGACAGAGGCGGCCGGGACGTCTTCTACGTCGACGACGACTGTCACATTCCGACCATCGAGGTGTTGAGGACGCGAGCCCGCGCGATCGGTGTCGAGATTCGCCTGCTCTCCGAGGGAGTCATCCCGGGCGCCGGGTTCGGCGCTTTGCTCCAGTATCCGGGATCGTCAGGTGCCATCATCGACCAGTCGGAGCTCGTCAGCGGCTTCCACGACGACGGAATGCTGGTCACCGTCGCCACCGATCTTCTGGCTTTGGCGTTGCTTATCCCGCCCGGGGAATGGGGCGCCGACATCGTCGTCGGATCGGCACAGCGCTTCGGGGTGCCCATGGGCTACGGCGGACCTCACGCTGGGTTCATCGCCACCAGGGAAGCCATGGTCAGGGTCCTCCCCGGTCGCCTCGTGGGAGTCTCGTCGGACAGTGCCGGGAACAGCGCCTATCGGTTGGCCCTGCAGACCCGTGAGCAACACATCCGCCGCGAGAAGGCGACCTCCAATGTGTGCACGGCGCAGGTCCTCCTCGCCGTCATTGCCGGCTTCTATGCGTGCTGGCACGGCCCCGACGGGATTCGTGACATAGCCACCGAGGTGCACGGACTGACGTCGAGGCTGGCCCGAGTCCTGAGGGACGGGGGGTTGGAGGTGGTCAACGACACCTGGTTCGACACCCTGACAGTTCGCCCCGTCAATGGCGCCGATGCTGCGATTCATGCCGCCCTTGCCGCGGGTGTGAACCTCGGCCGGGTCGACGATGACCACGTCCGGATCGCGTTGGATGAGACCACGACCCCCGAGATCCTGGACCGGGTGCTCGCTGCTCTTGGCTTGGGGGAGTTGGGACCCGACAGCGAGCCCGGGATTCCCGACCCCTTGCAGCGTCAATCGGAGTTCCTGACCCATCCCGTGTTCAACACCCACCGGTCCGAGCACGAAATGCTCCGCTATCTGCGCCGGCTGGCAGACCGCGATCTGGCGTTGGATCGCAGCATGATCCCTCTCGGATCCTGCACGATGAAGCTCAACGCCACCACGGAGATGATCCCGATCACCTGGCCGGGATTCGCCGGGATCCATCCCTATGTGCCCGGTTCTCAGGCAAGCGGGTACATCGAGATGATCCGCGAGCTGGAAGACTATCTAGGGGCCATCACCGGTTATGACGCCGTTTCGTTCCAACCGAACGCGGGCTCGCAAGGGGAGCTTGCCGGTCTCCTCGCCATCCGGGCCTATCACTCGAGCCGCGGCGACGATCAGCGCGATGTTTGCCTGATCCCGGCTTCGGCGCACGGGACCAACGCCGCCTCGGCGGTGATGGCCGGCATGAAGGTCGTCGTTGTCTCCACCGACGAGCACGGGAATGTCGACCTCAGCGACCTCCGGTCCCGAGCCGAGGCCGCAGGCGAGCGTCTTGCCGCGGTGATGGTGACTTACCCTTCCACGCACGGAGTTTTCGAGGAGGGGATCCTCGAGCTCACCGAGATCGTGCACTCCAACGGCGGCCAGGTCTACGTCGACGGGGCCAACCTGAACGCGATGCTCGGCTTGGCTCGTCCCGGCGACCTCGGGGCCGACATCGGGCATCTAAACCTGCACAAGACTTTCACGATTCCCCATGGTGGTGGCGGCCCAGGAGTGGGCCCGGTCGGTGCCAAACGACATCTGGCGCCTTTCCTCCCCAATCACCCCCTGAACCCTGGAGCCGGCCCTTCGACAGGGATCGGGCCCGTCTCCGGTGCCCCGTTCGGCTCGGCAGGCATACTTCCGATCCCCTATGCCTTCATCCGGCTCATGGGCGCCGACGGGCTCCGGGAGGCGTCGATGGTTGCGATTCTCGCCGCCAACTACGTAGCGAGGCGCCTGGACCCCTACTTCCCGGTGCTCTATACCGGCGCCCGGGGCCGGGTCGCCCACGAATGCATCCTCGACCTGCGACCGATGGCCAAAGCCATCGGTGTCACCGCCGAAGACGTCGCCAAACGTCTCGCCGACCATGGGCTCCACGCACCGACTCTCTCCTTCCCGGTCGCAGGCACCCTGATGGTCGAGCCCACCGAGTCGGAGAGCCTTGCCGAACTGGACAGGTTCTGCGAAGCCATGATCTCGATCGCCGAGGAGGCGGGGCGGATCGAGTCCGGGGAATGGCCCCGGGATGACAATCCTCTGGTCAACTCCCCCCATCCGGCCGACATGCTCACCACCGACGACTGGGCCCATCCCTACTCCCGGAACACCGCCGCGTACCCGTTGCGTAGGCTGCACCGGGACAAGTACTGGCCACCGGTGAGCCGGATCGACGGCCCTGGGGGCGACCGGAACCTGTTTTGTGCGTGCCCGCCCCCCGAAGCCTATGAATGATTCTCCCCTTGACTTTCCCCGACACAATGGGATCGTGGTTTGTGGACGGGTGACGGCTGGGACATACAAAGAAGCGGTAATACGGTGAAATTCACCGGTCAGGTAAGGGTTCCAGAGGTGGACCATCCCGGCGTTCCCGCCACCTTCGTGGTCGAAGACGACCAGGCGGAGGTGCTTCTCGACGGGGAATCGCTGGGTCGATGGTCGCTGTTCGACGTGCATGCCTCTCGTCTGGTTTCCGCCGCCTTCTCGGTGTCACTGGCGGGAGACGAGATCACGTTCATCGCTGACGAACCGGTCGACTTCGCCTACAAGGGTGTCGACCATATGGCCGAGTCGTGGGCTCG
>CAZSMJ010000085.1:0-8613 GCA_964608055.1 uncultured Acidimicrobiaceae bacterium
CGTAGTTCGCCTGGCCGAAGTTCCCGAATAGCCCCGAAGCCGACGTGGTGTGAACGAAACGGCCGTACCCCTTCTCCTTCATCACGACAAAGGCCGGCTGTGACACGTGAAAGGCTCCCCGGAGGTGGACATCGATGACCGCGTCGATCTCGTCGAAGGTCATGTTGGCGAACGAGTGGTCGCGCAAGATCCCGGCGTTGTTGATGACGATGTCCACGGTCCCGAAGGTTTCCAGGGCGCAGTCGATGATGGAAGCCCCACCCTCGCGCGTTGAGACCGAGTCGTAATTGGGGACGGCCTCTCCACCATTGCCCCTGATCTCGTCAACGACCACGTCCGCAGCGGCTGTCGAGGAGCCGGTGCCGTCGACCGCCCCTCCCAGGTCGTTCACGACCACCCGGGCCCCGCGCCGGGCCAGTTCCAACGCGTACTCCCTGCCCAGGCCGCCGCCGGCTCCGGTGACCACCGCCACTCGGCCATCAAAGCTGATTGGCACTCTCAGACGCCGGTGTAGAGGGCGTCGATCTCGTCTGCGTACTTTTCAATAACCACTCGGCGCTTGAGCTTCAGCGAGGGGGTCACCTCTCCGGAGTCCGGGGTCCACTCGTCGGGGACCACGATCCATTTCTTGATCTGCTCCACGCTCGAGACCTTCTCGTTCGCCTCATGGACCGCCTTGTCGACCTCTGCAAGCACCTCGGGGAGCCGGGAGAAAGTGGCCTGGTCCCGATACTCGAGCCCGTGACTCTCGGCCCAAGCCGGCGCCTCCTCATGGTCGAGGGCGATGACCACGGTGAGGAACTTGCGGTTGTCGCCGATGATGCATGCCTTGGAGATGAGCGGGTGGTTGCCCAGGGCCGACTCCAGCTTGGCAGGGGCGATGTTCTTCCCCGACGCCGTGATGATGATCTCCTTCTTGCGCCCGACGATCCACAGATAGCCGTCCTCATCGATACGGCCCAGATCTCCCGAGTGCAGCCAGCCTTCGGAGTCGAATGACTCCTGGGTTGCCTCCGGGAGCTTGTAGTAACCGCTGGTTATCACTCCACCTCTCATCAGGACCTCGCCGTCCTCAGCGATCTCCACCTCGACACCGGGCAGCGCGGGGCCGACAGAGCCGGTCTTATTGGCGCCCGGGAGATTGGTGGTGGCGGGCCCGGTGGTCTCAGACATTCCGTAGAGCTCGAACAGCGGAATGCCGATCGTGTGAAAGAAGGTGATCAGTTCGGCGTTGATCGGAGCGGCTGCGGTGATGGCAAGGTCGACCGAATCCATCCCAAGGCCATGACGAACTTTGGACAGCACCACCGAGTCGAGAACCCCGGCCAGCATCGGTCCGGACTTGCCCTCGGCCTCGGCCTCCACCCGCTTTCGATTGGAAGACAGCGCCATGTCGAGCAGGGTCTTCTTCAGCCCGTGCTCCCCCTCGAATCGCGCACTCAGGCGAGAGTGGAACTTCTCGTACACCCGGGGAACGCCGAAGAAGATGGTCGGACGGGCTTCCTGGATGTATTCGAGGACTCCGGCCATGTTGGGGCAGAACCAGACCTGTCCGGCCATGTACGTGCAGAGGTAATGCGTCGCCAACCGCTCGGCGATGTGGGCTAAGGGGAGGTAGGAAACCATACGGGGGCCGAGGTCGATGTTGGCTGCGCGCCGAAGGCACTCGGCCGTCCAAACGACATTGCGATGGCTGATCATCACGCCCTTGGGCGTCCCCGTGGTACCCGAGGTGTAGATCAGAGTCGCTAGCGACTCTGGAGTCATGCGATCAGCGGCACGGTGCACCGACTCGGGATCCTCCAACAAGCGCTGTTTGCCCCGAGCGATCAACTCGTCCCAACTGAGGACCCAATCGGCAGTGTCGTAGTTCTCGGCGCCCGAGAGCAGGACGACGTAGCGAAGGTCAGGCAGCTCCGACCGGATCTCCTCCCAGCGCTTCATGAAGTCGAGGTCTTCGAGGATGGCGACCGTCGCGTGGCAATTCTCGGCGATGTATTGGATCTGGTTGGCGGCCAGCGTCGAGTAGATCGTCACACCAGTGGCCCCGGTGTGGATAGCCGCATAGTCTGCGATCACATGCTCCGGCCGGTTCCCGGACATGATGGCCACGAATTGCCCGTCTCCGACTCCCAAAGTCTGAAGACCTGCGGCTGCATCGTGAACCGCGTTCCGGTATCCCTTCCAGGTCAGGTTGACCCACTCACCGTCCTCTTTCCAGTGGATTGCGGGCTGGTCTCCATACCGCTCAGCGTTGCGGTCGAAGTAGTCGATGATCGTCTTGCCTTCAACCTCGGCATCGATGGCCGCGCGCTCGTCGAGGACAGCTGCCTGCGTCATTCACTCCTCCGGGTCAGGAAATACCTACGACCCTCGGAGCATACCGATCTCAGAGCGTCTATATCCGGTCGCTCGAGCACGCGGATCGGCCCAGACTCGGGGGCGGTGACGATGCCCAAGCCGGCCACTCAACCCTCGGAAACGATCACCTCGTAGCTCTCGATTAGTTGGGGGACATAGGTGTAGTCCGGCGCCACCGTGAACGCCCCCTCCAGCACAGCAGTGGTGACCAAGTCCACGGCGAACAGGGCACCGGCAGGCTCGAGAGTGTTCAACGAATCGGGCTCCTGGTCGACCGCGAAAACGATCTCTTCCTTCCCCGACCAGGTCCCGATGTTCCAGAACGGGCCGGTCTGCGTCGGATTGTCCCTCGGGCCGGTGATCAGCTCGTTCCAGGCGAAGAAAGTGGGCTTCTGGTAGAGCGGGATGGACACAACATCGTCGAGATAGATCGAGTCGGCCTGGTTGTAGAGCTCGGCGCGTGCGGTTTCGTCGACCTCGACCTCGGTCTGGCGGATGAGGGACTCGATCTCGTCGTTGCAGTACCTGTTGACGTTGAGGTCTCCGAAGCCGCTGGGCGCTGCGCCCTCGCAGTAGTAAACGCTGTTCCGCCCAAACGGATCAGGGGCGCCAACCCAGGCGAAGTTGAGGATCTGCCACACCGATGAGTCGCCGTAGATGAACTCGTTGGCGAAGACACGTGTTGCTGGGCCGAAGTCCGCAGTCACCTCGATGCCGATTTCCGCCAGGCTGACTTGAGCCAGATCGAACAACGACTCCCGACCTTCGATGCCCGCAGTGGTGGCCCAACGAAATGAAAGCCGTTGTCCCTGGCAGGCATGTACGCCGTCCTCGCCTCTGACGCAGCCGTTGTCGAGCAAGAGCTGCTCGGCGCCAACAGGATCGAACACGTGCTGCGAGAAATGATCCTCGTAATAAGGCGTCCCCACCATCCACACAGTGTTGCCGAGTGCAACCGCCTCTGGCGCCATGGGACGCACCACCTCATCCATGACGGCTTCGCGGTCGATTGCCATGGCTATGGCCCGGCGTATGAACTCTTGGGAGAGCAGCGGGTCGTCGTGGTTGAAGTCGATCTGCTCCCAGATTCTGCCCAGACCCGCCTCCGAGGCGACACCACCCATGGACGTCACCTCCTCGACCAGGGGAATTTGGGGCTCGGGGTAGAACATGTCGATCTCCTCGTTGCGGAGGGCCCGCACTTGGGCCTCGCTGCCCGCAAGAAAGTCGATGTTGACTGTTTGAACGTCACCCAAGGCCGCACCAGAGGCGCGGTCCCGCGACGCCCAGTAGTTCGGGTTGCGAGTCAGCACGATCCGTTCACCCGAGATCCACTCACTGAACACGAATGGTCCGGAACCGAGGGTGATTCCGTCATCCCAAACCGTCCCGAACTGCTTTCCCTCGAGCTCGTGTGCCGGAAGCACCACCTCGAACAGGTTCTTCCACGGGGCATACACCTCGCCGAAGATGGCGAGAAACGTCTTGTCGTCGACCAACTCGTAGCCGGTGATCACCTCATAACCCGTTCGATTGACAGAAGTGATGTCGAGATCTGCGTCTGTGAGCGTCTCCACGGTGAAGGCGAAGTCGCTGGAGGTGACCGGCGTCCCGTCGGCCCATGCTGCGTCCGGGTGGATGTGGTATCTGACGCAGAAGGCATCGGGGCACTCGGGGGGCTGGGTGCTGGTCGTGACCGGGTCGCTGGTGGTAGTCGAAGGTTGGCCGACCGTGGTCGTCACGTCCGCCGATCCGTCACAAGCGACGATGACTGCGCTCACCGCGAGGACAATTGCCCATCGGGCGATGGGTCGCGTAGGTGCGGCTCGCACCGGTTCCCTCCATGTGACTTGGTCGAAGCTTCCGTCCCGGCGCTCAGCCGACGAGGTTCGCCAATCAGACGAAAACCCTCGGAGATGAGTCCTGGTCGGACCTAAAGGTAAAGCAGGTCCGATCCAACACCAAGGATCGGCGCCGACGAGCTCAGGTTTCGGCTGCCGGCTCCGCTGCGCTCCCGACCACCTCATGTCGATTTGCAGACGTCTCCGAGATCAGAGCCTGGATGATTCCGGTCATGGGCAGAGCAAGGACGATCCCGATTCCACCCAACAACGTCCCGCCGATGAGGATCGCTGCAATCGAGACGGCCGGATGGATCTCCATCGTCCTGCGGGTGATTCTCGGTGCAACCAGGTAGTTCTCGAGCTGTTGATAGGCGAGGAAGTAGACGATCACCCACACCGCGTTGGCCGGGCCATTGGCCGATAGGGCGACGACAGCCGGGAGGATCGCCGCCAAATAGGTGCCGATGATGGGTATGAACTGGCTGAGCACGCCGACCCAGATCCCCAACGAGAGGGCGAACGGCACACCCAGGAAGGAGAGCACCACCGTGGAGAGCAGACCGCTCAGAATCGCCAGGAGGAGGCGCGAGTAGATGTAGCCGCCCATCTTCTCCACGGCGATATCCCAAACGTGCATCGCATCGCGTTGTTGATCCGGCGGCATGAAGGAGAGAACGGTGTGTTGGAGCTGGGGCAATTCGGCGACCATGTAGAAGGAGAAGATGGCAACGGTGGAGGCGAAGAAGATGAAGCTGAAAACGCTGGTCGTCACCCCGATGACCCCGCCGAGCAGACTCCCTCCAGCGGTCCCGATGATGTCGGCGAGGTTCTGGCCTTCCTCGGCAATCTCGAGATCGGACAATTGAACACCGAAGGTGTCCTCCAAGAACACCGCCAGCGACTCCACGTAGCCAGGGGTGGCGTCGACGAACTGGTTCACCTGCTCGACGAATAGGGGAACCAAGGCGACGAGGAACACCACCACGAGAGCGAACGCGGCCAGGAAGACGACCCCGGTCGCGAGGCCCCGTCTCCACCCCCGCTTCTCGAGGTAGTGGACTGGAGGCTCGATCGCCACGGCGACAAAAAGCGAGACGAAGACCATGAAGAGGATGTTGCTCAGCCGATACACCAGCCAGAGGACTCCGGCGGTGGCCACGAGGACGCCGGCGACGACAAGCGTCCGCCGACGAAAATTCCGGTTGTCCGTCCGCTCCGATGACGAGGCCATAGGCGGGCAGAGTAGGCGGCAGCGCGCCCCAGCGATGGCCCCTAGCCTCCGCACGCCGGGTCGAGGAGGGTGATGGAACAGTTCGAGATCGTCTGGCGCCCGAGCCCGATTCGGGCCGCGGCCACCCACACCGCCCGTTTCATCGCGGAGCACGGTTTCGCGGACTACCGGGAGTTGCGACAACGCTCGATCGAGGATCCGGAGTGGTTCTGGGAATCGGTGGTTGGGTATCTCGGCCTTCCCTTCGACAAGCCGTGGCGGGCAGTTCTCGACACGTCGCGGGGGGCACCCTGGGCCACTTGGTTCCCCGGGTCTCTGGTCAACCTCAGCCGCGTCTGCGTCGACCGCTGGGCGGACGAGACCCCGGATCGACTGGCCCTCCGGTCTCAGAAGGAGAACGGCGAGATCGGTGAATTGAGCTTTGGCGGTCTCCGCGACGAGGTGGCGAGGCTCGCCGGCGCCCTGCACCGTCTTGGGGTGGGGAGAGGCGATGCGGTTGCCGTGTTCCTGCCGATGTCGGCGGAGGCGGTGGTGTCATTGCTCGCCGTAGCCAGGATCGGTGCCGTCTTCGTCCCGGTGTTCTCCGGCTATGGAGCCGATGCGGTCGCCAATCGGCTCCGGGATCCAAGGCCCAAGGCCCTGATCTGCGCCAACGGGTTCCTTCGACGGGGCAGCCTCGTCGAGATGAAGGAGGTGGCCGACCGGGCCGTTGAGCTCGCCGGCGGAATCGACCACCTGTTGGTGGTCGACTACACCAACCGCCACGCGACGCCGATGCGAGGTGATCGCGACCTCTGGTGGAAAGAGGCGACGGCAGACGTCGAACCGCATCCTGTGGTTCCAACCGCCGCCGAGGACCCGTTCCTCATCGCCTACACCTCAGGGACCACCGGGCGCCCGAAGGGCGCGGTGCACGTCCATGGCGGCTTCGGCGTGCAGGTGGCAGCTGAAGGGGCATTCCAATTCGACTTCCATCGAGATGATGTCGTGATGTGGGCCACCGACATGGGCTGGATCATGGGCCCGTGGATCGTCGTCGCCGGGCTGGCCAACGGGGCCGCGGTCGCAACTTATGACGGGGCGCCGGACTACCCGGGACCGGATCGGATCTGGCGAGTTGCCTCCGAGATGGAGCTGACCTTCTTGGGGATCTCCCCCACCCTGATCCGGGCCCTCCAAAGACACGGCAACGAACCGGCGCACAGACACGACCTGTCGAAGCTGAAGACGTTCGGCTCGACCGGGGAGCCTTGGAACCCCGATCCATGGTGGTGGCTCTTCAAGGACGTCGGTGGCGAGACACGTCCCATTGTCAACATCTCGGGCGGGACCGAGATCGGAGCATGCCTGCTCTCGGTCAATCTACTCCAGGGGATCAAACCCACTTCCCTCGGCGGTCCGGCACTCGGGATCGACGCCGATGTCTACGACCCCGAGGGAAGGCCGATCCGCGCTGAGGTCGGCGAGCTCGTGGTGAGAGGATGTTGGCCAGGGAGAACGAGAGGATTCTGGAACGAGCCGGACCGCTATCTGGCCACCTACTGGGAGCGGTTCGCAGACACCTGGGTCCATGGCGATTGGGCCTCGATCGACGAGGACGGCTTCTGGTATCTCCACGGTCGATCCGACGACACGTTGAACATCGCCGGCAAGCGGATTGGCCCAGCCGAGATCGAGTCGGTGGCGGTCGCCTTCCCGGAGGTGGTGATGGCGGCGGCGATCGGAGTCCCCGACGACCTGAAAGGTGAGGCGATTGCGCTCTACGTGGTGCCCGCTCCAAGTGTCGAGCCCAACGACCAACTGACCTCGGCGATCGAAGCGGCTGTCGTCGGGAACCTAGGGAAGAGCTTCCGACCCAAGGCAATCCTTTGGGTGAGCGACCTGCCCCGCACTCGTTCGGCGAAGATCATGCGTCGGGTGGTCAAGGCCCTGGCGTTGGGACAGGAGCCGGGGGATTTGTCGAGCCTGGAAAATCCCGAAAGCCTGGAGGGGATCGAAGCGATCCCGTAATCCGTTTTGCGTCTTGCGTCTCGCGCTGAACGGTGAACGCCGAACGCCGAACGGTGAACGCCGAACGCCGAACGCCGAACGCCGAACGCCGAACGCTATTTCAAACCGGTGGTTCCGGGTCGTACTGGATAGCTCTTCTCACCTCGCGCGCCCGGTCCGTCGAAGCCAGCCTCGCCACCAGATGCAGCGCCATGTCGATACCGGCCGAGACCCCGGCGGCGGTGATCACCTCGCCGGAATCCACAAACCGGTCATCCGGCCTCAGCTCGATGGTCGGGTCGAGTTGGGTCAGCGTTTCCAACTCTGACCAATAGGTGGTTGCGGGTCGGTTGCGGAGGAGCCCGGCGTCGGCCAGGACCAATGACCCGGTGCAAACCGAGGTCACCAAGGTGCCACCTGCAGCCAGGTCGCGCAGCCAGGTCCCTATCCGATCGTCCCCCAGATGACCACGGGTGCCCCTCCCGCCCGGGTAGAGGATGACGTCCAAAGGCCCGGCATCCGCCGTTGTCCGCTCGGTGACGATCTGCATCCCTTTGGCGCAGGTGACGGTCTCGCCATCGAGGGACAGGGTGAACACCTCAGCGCCATCCTCGGGCCAGGAGAGCTGCCACATCCGAAGCACTTCCCAGGGACCGACCAGATCCAACTCCTCCATTCCGTCGAAGCAGACCAGCCCGATACGAGTCGTTGTCATGGCTTGTTGCGCTTTCTCCTACTTGGGCGGCATCCGGGCCGCGGCATCGAGCCGGATCACCTCTCCGTTCAGCAACGGGTTCTCCACGATTGCCTGGACCAGGTGGGCGAAGTCCTCAGGCGTCCCCAGACGCTTGGGAAATACATGGATCTCGGCAAGCGATTGGCGGAGCTCGTCGGGGGCGCCGGCGAGAAGCGGGGTGTCCATGATCCCAGGCGCCACAGTGACTACCCGAATCCCGAGACCCGCCAGATCACGGGCGAGGGGCAGGGTCATACCGACCACTCCGCCCTTGGAAGCCGAATAGGCAGCCTGACCAACCTGGCCCTCGAACGCGGCGATCGACGCCACATTGACGATCACCCCTCGCTCGCCCGACTCCCCCGGCTCGTTGTTTGCCATGGAACCGGCCACATTCCGGATCACGTCGAACATCCCGACGAGGTTGACATCGATCACGAAACGAAAAAGAT
>CAZSMJ010000086.1:0-8590 GCA_964608055.1 uncultured Acidimicrobiaceae bacterium
CTTCGGGGTTAGGCTCGGTTGAAGCGAGCGGGTCCGGGGCTGAAGGAGCTGTGCCTTCATGCCGTTTGATCGTCGCGTCCGGGTTGCTGCTGCAGCCACGGCGCTAACTCTCCTTGTCGCCATTTTCTCGGTTGATTACACCGTGAAACCAGGTGACACTCTCGGCGCGATCGCCCGGGACCACGACGTGTTGGTCTCGGACCTCGCGGCCGCCAACAAGATATCGAATCCTGATTTGATCCGCCCCGGCCAGGTGCTGTTGATCCCGACCAAGGACCGGACCCACTTGGTGGCCCGGGGCGAGAGTCTGTTCAAAATCGCCGCACTCTATGGGACCACAGTCGCCACCCTGATCAAGGCCAACGGGCTTTCCAACCCCGACCTGATCTATACCGGCCAGAATCTCATCATCCCCGGGTCGACCGGCTCGAGTGGCTCGGGCGGGACCGCTGTGGGCTCAGACGGAGAGAGCAACGGGCCCATTCAGAAGCCCGACGGCAGCTACACCCGCTCCGGCCGCTATCACGTGGTGCAGAAGGGTGAGTCCCTCGAGGAGATCGCCGCCCTCTACAGCGACGTCAGCGTGGAAGCCATCACAACAGCCAACGGCATCACCAACAACGTGGTTTACACCGGAACCCGGCTGTTTCTCGACGGGCCCGGGCATACGTCAACCGGGAGCGGCGGATCCAGCAGTTATACGGTCAAGAGGGGCGACCGCCTCGGCGATATCGCTAATCGCTACGGGACCACTATCTCGAAAATCGCCTCTTCCAACGGCATAGCCAACGTGAACCTGATCCGCGCCGGCCAGAGCCTCACGGTCCCAGGGGGCAGCACCTGGGTCTGTCCGGTGGCCGATGCCAGCTTCTTCAACGACTGGGGGTTTCCAAGGGCCGGGGGCACCCGATTCCACGAGGGCAACGACCTGTTCACCACTGCCGGGGCCCCGATCCGGGCCCCGGTGTCGGGGACCGTCAGGTTCAAGACCGGTCCCCTGGGCGGCCTCCAGTTCAACCTGAAGGCTGCTGATGGGGTGGAGTACATCGGGAGCCATCTCTCGGGAAAGGAGACGGAGGGAAAGGTCAACGCGGGCGATGTCATCGGGTACGTAGGGACCTCCGGCAACGCACAGGGGACCCACCCCCACCTCCACTTTGGGATGTACCTGGGTGGCCTGCCGATCAACCCCTACCCGACTCTGATTGCCAACGGCTGCAACTAGGCGCCGGCCCCACGAGTTTCAGCTGAGAGGTGCCTAGGTAGGGCGCTTCAGCTCGAAGCGGTCGCGGGTGGTCACATAGGAGCTTCCCGAGAGCCGTCCTATGGCACGGATCACGTCGGGATTGACCCGGGTCCCATCGAGAGCGTCTTCGCGGACGTGGATCATCACGACCTCCCCCAGGACCATCCTGGTCTCGATGCCTACATCGATGACGTCGATGACCCGGCACTCCAGATTGGCTGGGGACTCACCCACCATCGGAGCCTCGACCAACGTCCCCATCACCGGGGTCAACCCGGCGATCGCAAACTCGTCTTCACCCGGTGCGAAGGTGCCCGATGACTTATTCATCGCATCTGCCAGTTCCTCGGACACGATGTTGACCGTGAACACCCCGGATTCTTCGGCAAAAGCGACCGAGTCCTTGGGTCGGTCGAAATGACGCCCCGCCGAGAAGAGGACGATCGGCGGTTCGCTGGAGACCGCGTTGAAGAAGGAGAACGGCGCCAGATTGAGCGTCCCGTCGTCCGCTTTGGTTCCGATCCACCCGATGGGCCTCGGGATCACCAGGCCGGTCAGCAGCTTGTAGTGGTCGTTCGCCAGACCAGTGGTGAGATCGAAGGATCTCTTGTTCAAACCATCGCCTCCCGCAGATGATCGAGACGGATGGCACCGGCCTCCAGCATCCTGCGGTGAAAGTCTTTTCGATCGAAGGCCGCTCCGTCGCGTTCCATGACCTGGTCCCTGATATCGAGGATCACGCGCTCGCCCACCTTGTAGGAGATGGCCTGCCCATACCAACCGAGATACCGTTTCACCTCTGATTCCGCCATGTCCCGTGGCTGGAGCCCGACTTTCTCGATGTAGTCGACGGCGATCGGATAGTCCCAAATCGCGCCGGCATGAAGCGGCGCATCGGCCGGGACGGCCAGCCGAAGTTGGGTCCCGATGTCGAGCACGACCCTGGTGGCCCGGAACAGCTGACTGGCGAGAAGGCCCAGTCGATACTCGGGCTTCTCGAAGTAGCCCAATTCGTCCATCAAACGCTCGGCATATAGCGCCCAACCCTCGCCCGAACCCGAGTACCAGATGAACAGGCGGTGAAAGCGCGACATCTGGTCGCGATTGATGACCGACATCCCGACCTGGAGATGGTGCCCTGGGAACCCTTCGTGATAGGCGGTTGAGACCTCGGACCAGTACGGGATCCTGATCCGCTCCCCCGGTGCGTACCAGATCGAACCGGGCCGGGAGAAGTCCTCGGATGGGGAGTGATACCAGGCACCAAGACTGCCTCCCGGTGGTGCCAGGTTGACCGTCACCCGCTTCAGTGGATCCGGGACGTCGAAATGAGCCCCATCCAGCTGCTGCACCGCGGTGTCCTGAATTTCCTGGACGAATCGGACAAAGGCCTCGTGGTCGGGCGCCGCGTGCGCCTCCTCGGTGTCGAGCACATCGATGACGGCCTCGACGCTCTTCGACCCGTCGATCTCGGCGGCGGTCGCCCTCATCTCCTCTCGGAGACGATGCACCTCGGACCAACCCCATTCGTAGGTCTCGTGGGGGTCGATGTCGAGGCCCAGGAAATCGTCGACACCGAGCAGATAACGCTCTTCTCCCACCGCGTCCTCAGGGGTGGCTCCCGGCAGGTAGGTGTGCTCTAGCCAATCCGCGAATTCATGGCTGGCCACTCTCGCCTTGTTCACGGCAGCCGTGAGTCTTTCTGGATCGCCGCCTCTGGAGGATGCCTCCTCGGGGTAGCCCCCGAATCGCGACTCTTCCCCAGCCAGGGCTCGGGCTTGTTCGATCAGGGTCTGCACTTGACGCTGGGCCGCGGTCAACCCTTCCTCGAGACCGACTGCCAGACTGGCTCGGTATCCCTCGAGCGTCTGGTCAAAGGTCTCGAGACGGGTCGCGATGTTGGACCAAGCCTGCTCGCCTTCCTGAGACATGACATCGAAGACGTCGCGAGCCTGCTGAAACGGGCTGTAGATGTGATTCAGGTCGTTCTTCCACTTGCCCCGCTCGTAGACGGTCACCTTCTTCTCCATCCACGAGGAGAGCACCTTGGCGGCGAAAGCCTGTTTGGGATCGGGATCGCCGAGATGAGTCAATAGCTGGGCCCGGGTGGAACCGGCAAGATCGGCCCGGGCCGCCTCACCCTCGGGTGAGAAGTCGTCCCAGAGATGTTCTCGTCCTTCGACACCATGCATCGTGGCGTCGATCGGGGTCAGGTCGGACCACTGCTCGGTGAATCGATCTGAGATCTCGAAGGGTGTGGGCATGGTCTCCTCAGGCGGGGTCTCCGAGGGTAGACGGCTGACCCCGGCTGTTGGATACCCTCGCAGGTGTGGGTGACCTGATCCCGGTCCGTGACGATGAGGGCTTCGACGTTGGTCGTCTCGTCGAGTGGATGGAGGCCCACCCCGGCTTGCCAAGAGGGGTACCCGTCGTCCAACAGTTCGGAGGCGGGAAAGCCAACCTCACCTATCTTCTGAACTTCCCCGATGGATCGGAGTTGGTGCTGAGACGGCCTCCGCTGGGACCGGTGGCCCCCGGCGCCCACGACATGTCCCGCGAATACCGGGTCCTCTCCAAGCTCTGGCAAGTGTTCCCTAAGGCCCCTCGTGCTCTTGCCTACTCGGAAGACGATGACGTGATCGGCTCACCATTCTTCGTCATGCAACGTAGGGACGGGGTTGTGGTCCGCGAGCTGGTGCCGCCTCAGTTCGGGGGTGGCGACGATCCGATTTCGAACCGAAAGCTGTCAGAGGTCGTGGTTGACACCTTGGCCGAGTTCCACTCGGTCGAACCGACACGAGCCGGTCTCGGGGAGCTCGGTCGCCCAGAGAGCTTTCTGAGACGCCAGGTGGAGGGATGGGCCGAACGCTGGGACCAGGCAAAAGATGAGGCAGACAACACATCCGAGGAGGTTGCCAGCTGGCTCGCGGCAAACCTCCCTGTCTCTGAAGAGGTGACTCTTCTCCACAACGACTGGCGGCTCGACAACATGGCGGTGGCACCCGACGACCCCGGGCTATGCGTCGCGGTGTACGACTGGGACATGGCCACCCGGGGAGACCCTTTGGCCGACCTCGGAACCCTGATGGCCTCCTGGTACGACCCAGGTGAGGAGCGGTCGGCGCTCAACCCGATGCCCACCGATTCCCCGGGGTGGCTCGAACGGCGAGCGGCGGTCGACAGGTATGGGGAGATGTCCGGGCGGGACCTCAGTGCGGTCGACTGGTACATCGTCTTCGGCACCTGGAAGCTGGGAATCGTGCTGCAGCAGATCTACATCCGTTGGGTGCGAGGTCAGACCAAGGACTCACGGTTCTCCGTTCTAGGAGAGGGAGCACGCACGTTGTTCCGAGTGGCGGCGAAGCGACGAGGTTAGAGACGCCTGTGCGCCGTACGCGTCGAGATGCCCCCCTCCCCGCCTCCGGCGGTACTCCCCCCAACGTCGCTGCCGCTCCTGGGGGGAGAAACGCACCTCAGTAGAGAAACATCGGCTTGCCCAGCACGTGGCGAACCTTGGGCTGATAGGCATCGACGTCATACAACTCGTCAACGTCGACTCGTTTCACGCCTTCCCGGGTCACACCAATGGGAACATCGGTGTAGGTGCCGCCCCGCAGAGCCACCATTCGGCCATGGGCGCCCTCCATCGCCAGATCCGAGGCCATCACCGCATAGTTGGTGGCAACCATCAAATCCAGTGAGTCAGGGGCGCCCGAACGCATCAAATAGCCGATCTGCTGATAGAGGATCCCCTCTCCAGTCCGCTCCTTGAGGAGCTCCCCGGTGAGGGCGCCGATCCCCCCGAGCTTGCGATGACCGTACGCATCCTCCTCGCCGGTCAAGAGGATGTCACCCTCCGCGAGACGCGCTCCTTCGGAGATGGTCATCATCGCGTAGTTGGAGGGGTTCGCCGCCTGGTCCTCCTGGAGGAAGGCGGCCAGTTTGTCGATCTCGAATGGGACCTCGGAGATGATCGCGCGGTCCACGCCGGAGAGGTAGGCCGTGATCAGCGACGTCTCACCGCTGTAACGCCCGAAGAGCTCGACGACCGCGATCCGCTCGTGGGAGCCGGCGGCAGTACGGAGGCTGTGGATGAATTGGACCCCGCGGCTCACGGAGGTGGAGAAGCCGATGCAGTAATCCGTGCCATGGACATCGTTGTCCATCGTCTTGGGGATGGCGATGACGGGAACGCCCTCCTCATGGAGACGGAGCCCATAGGAGAGGGTGTCGTCACCACCTATGGGGATCAGCACGTCGATCTTGTGGGTCTCCAAGACACGAAGGACGTGCGGGGTGATGTCGTGAGGGCCCGACCCCGGATAGTCCTGGGCCAGGAACTCCGGTACATCCCCTGTCTTCACCTTGGCCGGGTTGGTCCGGGAGCTATGGAGAAATGTGCCACCGGTCCGATCGATGGTCCGCACCGCAGCCCGGTCCAGCGGGACCAGGTTTGCCTCGCCCGTTGCCGGATCGTCGGGATTGGTCTCGGCGAGCCCACCCCATCCCCTTCGCACCCCCACCACCTGGTGTCCCTCGCTGACAACGCGGTTGACGACAGCCTTGATACAGGCGTTGAGCCCGGGGACATCGCCCCCGCCGGTCAGGATCCCAATCCGCATTGTTTTCTCCTCGAACTCAGCTGGCCAGCATTGCGAGCAGCTCCTCGTCCACTTCGACACCGAGACCTGGGCCCTCGGGGACTTCGAACACGCCCTCATCGACCCGAATCGGCGCCTCGGTGACGTCAGCTACGACACCCTGGTTCGCGGGGCTGCACCCGAAGTCGACACGATCCATGGCGGCTGCGCAGTGCAGGTTGGCTGCGGCTGAGATGCTCGATTCGATCACTTTCCCGGCCAGATTCACTGAGAGGCCACCGGCAGCACAAATCCCGGCACCACGCATCACCCCGGTGATCCCACCGTGTTTGATGAGCTTGAGGCTCACACCTCCCACCGCGGTTCCGAGAAAGCCGATCACGGCCTCGAGACTGCCGGCACTCTCGTCGGCACAGAGCTTGACCGGTGACGATTCGGCCAGCCGGAGCAGGGCATCCCGATCGCTGCGGGGCACCGGCTGCTCGATGAAACGAACCCGACCACCGTCGAGTTGGTGGAGAAACGATTGGGCCTGTGCCTCGTCCCATCCCTCGTTGACATCCCCGCATACCACTCCTTCGCCGCCAACCAGTTCCACGGCTTTGGCCAGCGTCCCCAGCTCCACCTCTGGCGACGCCATGCCCAACTTGACCTTGAACCACGTGAATCCGGCGTCATGTCGCTCTGCGAGCTTCTCCGCATCGGCCGAGGCGTCTCCGCTCCCGACCAGCGTGAGTGCGGGGATGCTCCGACGCACCATGCCCCCGATGAGCTGATAGACAGGCACGCCGAGGGCCCTCCCGATGAGATCGTGGATTGCGATGTCGATCGCGCCGATGGCGGTGGTCGCTGTGGGGTCCACCGCCACCAGCCGGGCCCAGAGCTCATTGCGTTGCATCGGGTCGGAGCCGACCACGATTGGAGTGAGGGCTTGGAGGTCGGCGACGATGTCGGCCTGAGACTGATGGGTCAAGGCGGGCGCCTCGACTCCCTCGCCCCAGCCGATCAGCCCATCATCGGTGACCAGCTTGACCACGACGTTGCCGGTGCTCGAGATCACCCCGTTCGCCATGGGGATCGGGTTCCGGAGCGACAGCGTTATGGGATGGATGTGGACGTTTTCGATACGCACAGCCCCTCCTCAGACTGCGAATCTCTTTATTGACTCGGGTGTCAGCTCGACCCCGTGACCCGGCACATCGGGAACCTCGATGTGACCGTCGATCACATCGAAAGGCCGGGTCAAAGCGTCTGCTGGGATCAGCTCGGCGTACTCGACCATGAACCCCGCGGAAACGGCTCCGACCAGGCTGATCGACAATTCGTGCCACAGGTGACTGCTCAGGAAGAGGTTGTAAGCATCGGCGAGATGGGCGACCTTCATGAACTCGGTGATGCCCCCACACCGTCCCACGTCGGGCTGGAGATAGGAAGCCGCCCGCCGGTCGCAGATCTCACGAAAGCCCCATCGGAAGTAGACGTTCTCCCCAGCAGCGACCGGGACCGGGGACGAGGCCGCCACCGCGGCGAGGTCATCGGTGCTGTCGGCGAGCACGGGCTCCTCGATCCAGGCCACGTCGTAGTCGGCCAGCATCCGCGCCGTCTCCAGCGCTTCGGTCACGGTGAAGCGCTGATTGGCGTCGGCGAAAAGGGTGAAGCCCTCGCCCATCTCCCGACGGAGCAAAGCGGTCCGCTCTTCGTCTCTGGATGTTCCGATCTTGTACTTGTAGGCGGTGATCCCCTGGGAGACCAAGGCGCTGCATTCGGCCAGGAGCTCATCGTCGGTGAGACTGTGCCATCCACCGCTTCCATAGACCGGAACGTCGTTGCGGAATCCGCCAAACATGCGATGCAACGGCATGCCGGCGACTTTGCCCACCAGATCCCAGCAGGCGATGTCGATCGCCGACAATGCCCACACCCCTAGCCCGGCCCGCATCCGGGGCTTGTTCGGGCTCCACAAGCGATGCCAGAGCGCCTCGGGGGCGAGGGCGTCTTGACCCACGGCAAGTGGTGCCAACTCGGCCACGATGTAGGGCACCATCGCCGCACTCGCGGCCCCACCCAGCCCTGCCGAGATCCCGAACCCGGTCACCCCATCTCCGGCATGGACCCTGACTGCAGTGGCGTCGACATGGGTGTAGGCACCGAGGGCGCTAGCGATCGGCTTGGACAGCGGGAAACGCAACGCGGTTGCTTCAACCGCCTGAATCGTGGTGGGCACCGGGCGATGCTACCGATGAGCGATCGGGCTCCGACCTACGGATAGCGTCGCCGCCACATCCTCAGCGAGCCGATCTTGACCTCACCGTCTAGACGCTCGACCGAGACGGAGGGCGCCCGCACCGAGGGTGAGAGCTATGACCGCGACGATGAGCGCAGTGCCGGCCGAGGAACCTGTCGTCGGTAGCTCGGTGAGCGGCCCAGTGGTGCCGGTCCCGCCTGCGGAAGTCGTGGTGGCCCCACCCGCTGCCGTAGTGGTGGTCGGAGCGGAGAGATCACACAATGGTTGGGTGAAGGTGTCGTCGATCAACGTCACCTCGCCGGTCTGGGCAAGGGCCCGACCATGGACTGTCACGTTGGCACCCAAACTGATCGTCGTCAGGGCAAGGATGTTCCCGACAAATGTCGATCCGGTGCCGAGTGTGGCCGAGCTGCCCACCTGCCAAAACACATTGCACTCCTGAGCCCCGTTGATCAGCGACACGACACTGCCGGACCCGGTGATCAACGTCGAGTCGGT
>CAZSMJ010000087.1:0-8575 GCA_964608055.1 uncultured Acidimicrobiaceae bacterium
ATCAGCGAGTCGATGAGACTCGCCCGGTCGCGGCCCGGGCTCCGGTGGCGGACCAGGAGGAGGATTCCTGCCACCAGGAAGGGATACACCGAAAGATAAAAGAGGTCACCGATGGAGGGAAATGGGGGATCGGTGCCGAAGAACCGGGCGTAGTTGTACGTGATCACGTCCCCGGCCACAAAGAGCACCTGTCCGATTGCCACCAGTAGCCACGGGAGGCGACGACCCGGTCGATGCTCTCTAACGGCAGTCACAATCACGATCGCCCCGGACAACGCGATCAGGTTGAAAACCGGGCCCAGACGCAAGCCGGGAACGACTAGGAATGCGGCCAGAACGAGTGTCCCCACTACGACATACATCAGCCACGTCTTGCGAATCACGGCTCCAATATCGGCCTTTCTATGCAGACTCATGAGGGTTCTGCGAAAGTATTGAGAACCGTTGAAAGCGCCGACAAGTCCGCACCATCTCGATGCTGCAGGTCGAAACGCTCGTCGAGCTCACCAAGCACATCGCAGAGCAACTCGATTTGGTCGTCTCCGTTGACGGCGGTCACCTGAATTCGAAAGCCGACCTCGTGTCTGGGCACTAACGGATAGGCGGCCATCGTTGCGTAGATTCCGCGGTTGAAGAGATATTGACCGACTACGTCGATGTCCTCGCGATTGGCCAGTGGTATCTCGATAATCGGAAACCCAGATGTGTTCGGGGTGTATATGCCAAGGCTTGCCAGATGATCCAGCACCCGATGGGTCTTCCGATGGATCTCGGTGCGGTACAGATCCCCTCGCTTCTCGTTTACGTCGAACCCCGCGATGGTCGTAGCCAACGAGGCGATCGGCGACGGGCCGGAGAACAGATACGGGGGCGCGGCTACCTTCAGCACATTCTTGAGCCGTGACGGGAGCGCGATGAAGGCCAGCAGCGACGAGTAGGCCTTGGACATCCCAGCCACCATTACGACGTTGTCATAGCTCTCGTCCTGGTGGCGGATCAATCCATTGCCCTTCACGCCGTAATCGCAAGGCTCTAGGTCGCTCCGCTCACCGATAACTCCAAACCCATGAGCGTCATCGATGTACAGGAGGGCGTCGTATTCTCTAGCTAGGCGGGCCAATTCGCCAACGTCGGGGGCGTTGCCCGTCATCGAGTTCACCCCGTCAGTAGCAATTACCCGCGGCGTCAAGACCGAGGTACGTAACAACTCCTCGAGGTGCTCGACATTGTTGTGTTGATATCGCTGGACGGTCGCCCCGTGGCTCTTGGCAACGGAGCAACCATCGAAGATGGTTTTGTGCGCCCGGTCGTCCATGAAGATCGTGCCGTTTCCGGCCAACAAGGGGAGCACCGACATGTGGATGTGGGTGATGGTTGGAAGCAACAAAGTGTCCTCGCAGCCCAGAAGTGTGGTCAGACGCTCCTCTAGCTGTTCGTAGAGAATTGGGCTGCCGAGTAGTCGCGACCAGCTCGGATGGGTCCCCCATTGGTCGAGGTAGGCGGGTACAGCCTCGATAACTTCCCGATCCCAGTCCAAACCCAGGTAATTGCAGGAGGCGAAATCGGCCAGCCAATGGTCCCCGATTCTGATCCTGCGGACGTCTACCTCATCAATTACTGCGTCCAACATCGGGTGGGATTGCCTCAGGCGGTCCAAGTCGGCGACTGTGGCCATCCAACGGTCGAGCCATCCATCGGATTCCCGGCGCAGTGGCTTGTTCGGAAGCGACGGCGGCCTTACAGGACTTAGTCCCTGGCTGGGATAACGGCCGTTGCGAGCCTCGTCTAAACCGCCGGGCATCGGCAGTTGGGGAACTGACATCACCAACTATCGACCAAATGCCCTCAATTTCTTTAGCAATCGTCTTCAGCAGGGGAGGCGGGCATCCAAGCACTTCCGGCCTTCTGTGACCTTCTAGCCCCTGTGGAGCTGATTTCGTGGCCGACCAGTTCCCCTTCCAGGTCGCCTACAGCTTCAAATCCACCCACACCAACCGGTGGTCGGAGCTGGGCACCGGGAATGTCACCCCGTCCCCGGTGAGGTAGAAGAACCGCTGGCCTTCGGCTGGCCAGAAGATCCCGCTCTTTTCGATCCTCAGACGCTTTGAGGGGAGGACGTAATCCGCCCTCAGGTTGCCCGGGGCGGCATCGCTGAAGTCGGCGGTGTCCTCAGCTGGATCACTGAGATGGGTCAGATTGGCCTGACCCTGGGCGGTCGCGGCCCACACCCCGCCCTTTGACCGTGGCGTCTTCCTATCGTTGACCTTGGGGCTGTCCAAGAGTTGCTGGATGGCTCCGGGGATCGAGTCCCCATCGAGTGGGTCGGAGTTTTGGTCACCGGCAATGACGAACGGCTCACCCCGGTCGATCCCACCGAACTTTCCCTCGTCGTCATAGATGTAGTCGTCGCGGGCGGGGTCGATGTAATCGGCCCAGAATCGGATCTCGTCGAAGTTGCGTGTCCCGTTGCGATCCTCGGGCCCGTCGAACACCGGCGGGGTGGGATGGCTTACCAGAAAATGGACCCGAGTCCTTCCTATCTTGAGCTCTAGATCCCAATGGCTCTTCGAGCTGAGCCGGAACACGTCGAGCTCCTCTGGCGAGTACCAAGGGACACCAGTCACCGGGTCGATCGGAAGCAGGGCTCCGGGCATGTCCTTCCACAGGAACTCCTGGAAGGTGCGGCTGTCCACGATCGGGTACTTGGAGTACACCACCAGCCCGAACTGGCCAGGGAAGAACCCGAAGCCGAGAGCGTCATTGGGGCCACCCACCGTCCCGTTGTTGTCCAAGTCGAAGCCGGAGGCGACTCCGGTGTTGGAAGGGGCGATGAATACATGGGGATATTCGATCGGTCTAGCTCCGTTCTGGGAGACCTCGAGGTAGTTGTCCCGGAACAGATCGGCCGCCACAGAGTCGAAGTCGAACTCGTTGAGAAGCAGCACGTCGGGGCGGCTGCGTTGGATGATCTCAGCCACCGCCCTGGCCTGGGCGTTGTTGGGTGTCGAGAGATCGTTGCGCAGGTCGCCGGCATTGTTGCGGTTGAGAGAAGCGTTGAACGTGGCGAAGCGAACTGTTTCGGACTTCCGTGCGATCGCGGTCATCGGCGCTGACCCGAGGACCAAAGCGATCACCAGGAGCAATGTGAGTTTGCGCATCATGGTCTCCTTCTGAGTCGATGCGACGGGCCCCGGGCCCCGGCCATAGACAAGTGACCGGGACCCTTAATCCCGCGTGTTAGCGCTTAGAGGCGAACAGGAGCTGGCCGCCCTCGACCAATCCGGCGCTGGCGAGGAGGCCCCCGGTCAGACTGTGCGCCTGGATGTCCAGGATCAGCAACCTTTCGCCCCTCTTGGTCTTGAACAGCGAGGTCACGTCGAGGATCCCCGAGGACTCCCAGTTCCCGACGTCGGCGGCGTTGCTGTCGGTCTGCCCCGCGGGGACCGCGCTGCGATCGATCTCGAGGATCCTCTCAGCTGCCCCCGGCTTCCTGGGATTCAATCTCCAGACAGACGCCTCGAAGGTCGCGAAGCCGGGGCTGGGCGCCGAGTCGTCCTCCTGGACATAGATGCGGCCGTCGTCAGCCCAATCGAGGTTGTCCGGGCTACGCAAGCCTGCCTGCATCTTGTCCGGGTCGTCACCGTCGTAGAGGATCGTCAGTTTGGTTTCACTACCCGCTGGGTCGAACACCCCGTGGTCGAAGTCAAAGTCGATGTCGACCAGATAGGTGTCGCCCCACAGATCAGAGTTGTCCAGGATTCCTCCCCGGCCGGTCGAGGCGAAGACCGCCTGACTCCCGTCCTTGGGGTTAGTCGACAGATCCTCGGGCCTGGAGAATTGGAAGGCGGCGAGCGCCGCGGCGCCCTTGCGCAGAGTCGCATCAATGGCGTAACCATCGGCGGTGTAACCAGGCCCTGAGCCCTTGTTTACATTCAACGGCACCCAATACCCGCCCTCGACGTCACCGGTTCCCTTGAACCCCTGGCTCGGGTTGGTGGCACCGCTGTCGGTCTTCCAAACGTAGAGCTGGCCACCGACGAGCCCGTTGCGCTCAGGGAAGTTGCCCGACGGCTTCTTCTTTCCCACGTACAGGAAGAGCGGTGGCGACGGGTTTTCGCTGAACGTCGCGGCACTGGCGCCGTGGTCGTCCCCGAGGAGGAGGGCGATAGTGTCGCGACGACCGGTGTCGAGCAGGGCCGCGTTCTCCCACGACCCGCGGCCCAGGTCGGGCAGCGCGTAGAGAGTGTTCTCCTCCGGATCGAGCGCCCAGAAGCTGCCGCCAGGCCCGCCGAAAGCGCTGGATTGTTCCTCGTTGGTCAGATAGATGGGGTCGGCAAAACCACGACCGCGGCCGAACTGCCCCGGCACGTAGAACGAACCGGAGCAAAACCGGTTCAAACCGGCATAGTCGAGATCGTCAGCTGAGTCGACAATGGTTCCAGCACGGCCGAAGATCGTGTCGAAGGCGAGCCCAGCTGCCACCACCATCCGGTTGTTTCGGTTGATGTCGACGTAACTAATTCTCGCTCCCTTGAGCTCCAAGCCGTTGGCCAGCTGATAGGCCGGGCCGACTGTGTCGCCATATTCGTGGTTGACCAACACCCGCACCGTGTCCCTGTTCAACTTGAAAGCGCCGATCCCGTCAAGGATGCCCGGCACCTCATAGCCGAGGTTGGTGGCGTTCACCGACTGACCGCCGGAGTCCACCTCACCGACAGTGAGGATCGGGTCCACCGACCAGCCATTGTCGGTGTTCACCGAGTCGCCGGTGATCATTGGAGCCGCTTGAGTGTCGAATCCTCCGCCGCTTGCCTGCGCCGGCAGGATCGTGATGGTGAGGACCGCTGCGATCGCGGCCGCGAGGACAGCCCGCCGTCTCTTGCTCGAAGTCATGTTGCGTCCTTTCGCATGGTCGCCAGGAGGCGCGTGTCACCGAATGTATCGGGCCAAGGTGAACTGAGCATGTTCTCGTCGTTGCCAGGTCCCTAACCCTTGTTGTACATCTGGTGATCCAGAATCGCTCGCATTCGACGACCGTTGGTCTCGAAGCCTCGAGGCTCGAACAACATGCCATTCCCCGCTTCAATCGCCTTCAAACACGTCCGTTTCCGAAAGCGCGGGCCTCAGATAGTCAATGTCGTGAACGAGGCAGGCTCGCCCCCCAGCCTCGTAACGATCTCGGGACGCAGGTAGTACTAGAAACCGGTCAACGTCATGACGAACACCGAAACTGTGACTCCGAGACGGAGCCATCGCCAAGCGGTCGGGCGCGCCGCTGTACTGGTCTGGGCTGTGGCCGCCGCTGCCATCGGTCTCAACGTCTATATCACCTGGTCGGCGGCGTCGTCGGGCGACGTGGGACCGAACGGGCTGGCCAGTGGCATCTCCTGGTCATTGGTACTGGTGATATTCACGGTGGCCGGCGCATTGATCGTGTCCCGACAGCCCCGCAACATCATCGGCTGGTTGCTCATGATCACCGGGGTCACCTCACCCCTCAGCACGATCACCTCGGGCTGGTTGGAGAGCATCCAGCCGCCCCCTCAGACCGTCACGCCTCTCATTTGGCTGACGCTGTGGTTCGGTAGCTGGTCATGGGTGCTGCTGATCTTCCCTGTCTTCCATCTGATGCTGACCTTCCCCACCGGCAGGTTGCAGTCGCCCCGTTGGCGCTGGGTCGCCGGGCTCGAAGGGGCAATGCTGGTCACCTTCCTCATCCTGGTTGGGCTATCTGAGACCATGGAACTGTTGGTGGACGACGTCGTCGCGTGGACGGTCGCCAACCCGATCGGTTTCCTCGACCAAAACTTCTGGGACAACCGGTTCGGACCGGTATGGGGGATCCTCCTCTTGGTGCTCACCGTGGGATGTGTCGGCGCCATGGTCCAACGGTTCCGCAAGGCGGAATCGGTGGAACGAGAGCAGATGAAGTGGCTGATGCTGGCGGTCGGTTTCTTCGGAGTGGTCTATGGGACCCTGGCGGTGATCAACGGAGACCAGCCACTCGGGTGGATCGACGTCCTGTTCGCCCTTTCCCTAGCCAGCATCCCGGTGGCAATCGCCATTGCTGTGCTTCGCTACCGGCTCTACGACATCGACCGTTTGCTGTCCCGCACCGTCTCCTACACCGTGGTGGTCGGTCTGCTCGCCGCCCTGTTCTTCGGGACCATCAGCGTGCTCACCTCGCTGCTCCCCTCCCCGGGCAACGTCACCATCGCCGCCTCAACCCTGGGGGTGTTCGCTTTGTTCAACCCGCTGCGGCGAAGGGTCCAGAACGCGGTCGACCGCCGCTTCAACCGTTCCCGCTACGACTCACGGAGAGTGATGGACCATTTCGCCGAGACCCTCCGCGATCAGCTCGACGCCAATCAGGTGGTCGACGGCTGGGTAGGCGTGGTCTCCGAGACAATGCAGCCGGTCTCGGTCGGACTCTGGCTCCGCTCGGGTTGATCGAGCCGAGAACTGGCCCAGATCCCGTCAGGCACTAGTTTGGCCCCCGTTGTCGTCTCTCCCCTTCCCGATCCGACGTCTCTGGCTGCTGGCCCGTGGAGTACTTGTCGATCGGGACAAGCCCAACTTCGGCCACCTTGCCTCCATCCAGGACCCGGAGAGGTTCGTGTGGGCCATCCTCCCCCACGCCGCCCGCTCCTTCGCCCCCAGCATTCTTCTCCTGTCCAAAGACGACGCCCGGGCCGCGGCCGTGGGTTACCTCTACGCCCGGATGCTCGACACCTACGAGGACCTCTCGACTGGGCCGGCGGAGGCTCGGAAGACACTTGCCCTGTTTGCTCGCCGCTTCGACACCGAGCAACCGGGTCAAGCCCCAGCCTCCCCCAGTCCGACCAGCCCTGATCTTCGCGACGAAACCCATCTCCTCCTCGTCGAAAGGCATCGACTGGTCGACGAGGTGTTCATGCGTCTCGACTCCCCAACCCGTGCCCGCATCAGGCGACTGGTCCAGGACATGGCGGCAGGCATGATCGAGTTCTCGACGATTTTCGAAAGCCAGCAAGGGGTCTTGGACGACGAAGGACAGGTCCTCGACTACTGCCATCGAGTGATCGGCCTCCCGGCGCTTTTCATCATGGAAACCCTGCTCGGACGTGTCCCGGCGGATCATCACCGCGACGCCCTGGAAGTGTCCGAACTGTTGCAACTCGCCAACATCACCCGCGACATTGAGAAGGATCTGCGACGGGGAATCGCCTACCACCCCGCCCTGCGGGCTCATCTGGGTTCGAATGGAGAGGGCGTCACCGCGGCGGTAGCCGTGGCGCGGCGTGACCTCATCCTGCTCGCAACCAGACGCGCCCCATCCTTTCGCCGTCTGGTCGATGCAGTCGACCTGCCTCGACTGAGCCCCGCACGCGCCGCTGCCGTGCTGATGGTGCTGTTCACCGATCGTCACTACCGCGACTGTGCGGTCGAAGCCGGCATGCGCCCATGGTCGGGGTCGCGACCAGTTTCGGCCCTGGTCCTGACATCGTTGCCCGCAGCCTTCTCACCAAAGTGGGCCGACCGAGTGATGGTGCGCGTCGAGACTGACCTGCTGGCGACAGTTTGAATCCCGTTCTCCATTCGTTCCGACTCCGGACAAAGCCGACCCTGGACCAGGCGAACCTCGACGCGGATCTCATATCGGCCATACTCCAGCGCCAATGACCGCGTCACAACACATCCCCAACTTCTTGGTCAAGCAGCACATCACAATGATGGTCAACCGCTACGAGGTCCTCTCCGCCAATCCCGACGGGACCGAAGGACCACTGCTCGCCTTCGCCCAGCAGAAACGAATGTCCTTCAAGGAAGAAGTGATCTTCTACGCCGACGTCGCCAAGACCACCAAGCTGTTTTCGTTCAAGGCACGCCACGGCCTCGACGTGCGCGCCGAGCACGATGTCTTCGACGCCGACGGCAACACCCTGGGGTGGTTCAAGAAGGAGTTCGCCACCAGCCTCCTGCGCTCCACCTGGCAGATGACCTACGACGGAGTGCAGACTCGTGGTCAGGAACGAAACCAGGTCATCGCCATCCTGCGCCGGGTGTGGGACTTCATCCCGGTGGTCGGCGACGTCTGGATCCCCTTCGTCTTCCACTTCGACTTCCTCGACCTGGCCACCGGTCAACCGGTGTTCATCAGTGAGCGCAAGAGGTCGATCCGAGACCGATACGTGGTAACCGTGCCCGACACCCGTCTCGACTTCAGGGTGGCAGCCTCGATGGCGGTCGCCCTCGACGCGCTGCAAAGCCGCTGACCGCCGCCTCCGTCAGCTGACCCGCCGCCTCCTACAACGACCACGTCCTCGTAGGCGCTGGTTGAATGCCCCGATGTCTCCAAACCGGCCCATCGTCGACGCAGCCACTCTCACTCTCCAACTCACCGACCTCCTGCCCGAAGGGGAAAACCACATCCGCCAGATCCTCCTCGACGAGATCGAGGTACGTCTCCCCCGAGACCAGGAGGCGCGGGTGAACATCCAGCTCTCCGAGCTCAACCCGGGGCGGACCGCCTCCTGGCACGTCCACAACGGCGTGGTCTACTTCGTGCTGCTCCGCGGCCTCGTGTCTCTCCAGT
>CAZSMJ010000088.1:0-8574 GCA_964608055.1 uncultured Acidimicrobiaceae bacterium
GCGTGACCACCATGTTTTATCGGTCGAAAATGGCCCGGCTATAGATCCAGAGCGTCTGATCGCCCACACGTAATTGGGACGCACAGGGGTCATATCCGGACCTCACGCTCCCAATTACGGAAGGGTCAGTAGCTGGCCCCGACCTTTCTCAGCAGGCGCGACCGCAACAAGAGGCTGACCACGGCGCCGAAGACGAAGCCGCCGGCGTGGGCCTCCCAGGCCACGCCTGTCTGGACCGCAACAAACTGGAGCACGAACCAGATCACCAAGAAGATGGCCGCCGGGACCGGGACCAGGAACCACCCCACGAATGAGAGCACCCGATGACCGGGGAAGAGGACCGCGTAAGCGCCCAAGGCCACGGCGATCGCGCCAGAGGCTCCGACCAAGGGAACGGTGGCATCCTGGTTGAGGGCGATGTAGGCGCCGGTGGCCGCCAGGCCTCCCATCAAATAGAGGAGGAGGTAGCCGACGTGACCGTACGCCTCCTCGACGTTGTTCCCGAAGATCCAGAGAAACCACATGTTGAACAAGACGTGGGCGACGCCGCCGTGGAGGAACATCGATGTGAACAGCGCGAGGATGACGTTCTTGTTGGGGAAGATCGGCGACTGAGCGCCGGGAAGGCAGACGTCGTCGACGATCTCTTCGACCCCGAGCGGAGCACCGGTGGTGACCTCACAGGCGATGGCCGCGCGTTCGTAGACCAACTCTTGCTGATCCTCGGCGCTACCCCCCGACTGGACCAGGAAGAAGACCGCGATGTTGATCGCGATCAACGCCAGCGTCACCACCGGGGTGATCCTGGTGGGGTTGATATCGCGTAATGGGAACAACTGGCCTCCGAATCGGGCTTGCCGAGACTAGGCCTTGCGACCCATGGTCCACAAGAATTACTTATACCACCTGGCTTTTTTCGTGACTAGTCAGCTTGGCCCAAATGGCAAGTACCCCTCATGGGGCCTACTCCCGGGTCCGATGCTGTCTATGTGGAAATAGCAAGCCACCATTGGGATCTCCGAGCAGACGGACTGCGACGCGTAATCCGCCGCCTCATCGTGACATTTATGGCTCTGCTCCTGTCGTTCGGTTGGCTGCTCCCGATTGCCGCGGCTCCGATCACCGCCACCGTTTGCCTCCGGGATTCCTTCGGAGTCGGAATCTCGGGAGCCGAGGCTTTTGTGAGCGCCGGTTCGTTCGTGTCACTCGGTCTCACCGATGCCACCGGCTGCGTCAGCACCGATTTGGCTTCGGCCCTCGGCAATCGGACGTTTCGCATCCTTCACCGGGGCCTGACACTCAACAAGACGCAGAACACCTCGACCAATCCGCTGGTTGTCTTCCAGACCGTCGCCGTGAACCTCCGACTCCTCGATTCGACTGGCGTCGGGATCTCCGGCGCCCCCATCGAGTTCAACGGCGGGACGTGGCAGAGTCTGGGCGCCACCGACGCCACCGGCACCGTCACCACCGAGCTCTTGGGGCTCAACACCAGCTTCCGGGTCACCCACCGCGGGCTCACCGTGACCAAATCCCAGAACACCTCCACCAACCCCAACGTCGTCTTCCAGACCGTCCCGGTCACGGTCCGTCTCCTCGACTCCACGGGAACGGTGGGAATCCCGGGCGCGGCCATCGACTACAACCCCGGGACCTGGCAGAACCTGGGCACCACCGACGCCACCGGAACTGTCACCACCGAGCTGCTGGGGCTCAGCACAAGATTCCGAGTGATCCACCGCGGGCTCACCGTGAGCAAGTCCCAGAACACCTCCACCAACCCCAACGTCGTCTTCCAGACCGTCCCGGTCACGGTTCGCCTCCTCGACTCCACGGGAACGGTGGGAATCCCGGGCGCCACCGTCGAGTACAACGCCTCAGGCTGGCAGAACCTCGGCACCACCAACGCCGCAGGCACCGTCACCGCCGACCTCCTCGGGCTCAACACCACATTCCGGGTCACCCACGTCGGCCAGACCCAGAACAAGACGCAGAACACAACCACCAACCCCAACGTCGTGTATCAAACCGGTCGGGTGCTCCAGGGCACCGGGCCTCGAATCCTCGCCTGGTTTGCCTCCGGTTGGCACCCCTTCACCAATGGAGCCGAACTGCTGCCGGGCAGCGTGACCTTCGACTTCAACACCGGGCCCAACCAGCCGCACACCGTCGTCGCCGGTGCCACCATCTATGTCCCGGTGGCGCCAACTGCCCCGGTGGTCAACGCCCTCGATCAGTCGGCCATCGAAGGCCAATCGCTCGCCTTGTCATCGGTCGCCTTCATCGACCAGGAAGCCGGGCAAACCCATCGCGCGACAATCGACTGGGGTGACGGCTCAGCTCCCGCCGCCGGCCTGGTGGTCCAAGCCAATGGCCTGGCCGGCACGGTCACCGGCAGCCATGTCTTCGCCGACGACGGGACCTATACGGTTCAGGTCTGCGTCAGCGACGACGGGAACCCCGATGCCGCAGGCTGCGACACATTGCAGGTCACAGTGGCCAATCTGGCCCCGGTCGTGACGATTCTCGGTGCTGGATCGGGTGCGGAGGGAACCGAAGTCGCCCTTTCCTCGCTGGTGGCAGATGTCGATCCTGTCACCCTGTCGTGGGTGGTTTCCCTCAACAGCGCGACCATCGCGACCGGGACCGGCCCTGACATTGCCTTCACACCGGCTGACGAGGGTCTCTACGACGTGTCGGTGACCGCGGATGACGGCGACGGCGGGCCCGCTTCCGCCAGCAGACAGGTGGCCGTCGCCAATCTGGACCCATCGGTGGCGATCACCGGATCACCGAACTCGGTAGCCGAGGACCAGGTCGTGACTTTGGGGTCGGTCGGCGAAGATCCCGGGCTGACAGATGTCCTCGCCCTTGCCTGGAACGTCACCCTCGATGCCGCCCCGGTTGCGATCGGCAGCGGTGCCGACTTCTCGTTCACCCCGGATCAAGCCGGTTCCTATGTGGTGACCCTGGTTGTCAGCGACGGGGACGGCGGGAGTGCAACTGCCCAGGTCGTGATCGAGGTCATCGCCACGCCGTTGCCCGATCCCGCGCCGACGCCTTCAGCATCCGCACCGGCGACAGCCCCCGAGCCCGAACAGATCGCGGCTGATGAGCCGACACCGACCGCGACCGCAGAGACCCACAGCAGGAGTCGCCAACCCGCATCGGCAAGTGACATCACCCCCATATCGACGGCCACCACACTGCCCGACTCGCCCCAGCCAGAGGGTGAGCCCGGGACCACAGAATCCGAGCCGATTTTCAACTATGCCGGAGCCTTCGACCATCTCGACCAGGTGATGCTCCTGGCATTGAGCGCCGGGCAGACTGCCGATTCGATCACCTTCGATCCGTCGATGGGCTTGATCCTGAGCTTGATTTGGTTGGGTCCGACATTGGTCGTCCTCGCCAGAACCCGCCTACGGCGTGAGGCCGAGTAGCGCCTGGGCGCTAGCTTCCCGTCGTGGAAGCATTCGGAGTCATTGCCGGATCGGGCTGGGCGTCGGGAATCAACCTCTATCTCGTCACCCTGCTGCTGGGTGTCGCCGGGCGCATCGGTTGGACTGACATCCCCGAAGTTCTCACCCGCATCGATGTGATGATCGCGGCCGGGGTGTTGTTCGGAATCGAATTCGTCGCTGACAAGGTCCCCTACCTCGACAGTGTCTGGGATGCGATCCACACAGTGGTCCGTCCCTTGGGGGCTGCGGCCATCGGCGCCGTCATCGCCGGCGATTCGGGAAGCATCGGAGCCGCTCTCGGCGCGACTATGGCCGGCGTACTTGCCCTGGACGCCCATGCCGCCAAGGCAACCACCCGCGTGGTTGCGAACACCTCCCCCGAGCCGGTGAGCAATGTCGCGCTCTCCCTGCTCGAGGACGTGGGGGTAACCCTGTTGGTGGCGCTGGCAATAACCTTCCCTCTGATCACGCTGATCGTGGTCGCTGTCCTCGTCGTGGCCGCAACCACGATCACGATCATGTTGTGGAAGGTCGCCCGACGTGCCTGGAGGGGCGTCGCCGACAGGCTGCGCGGCGGCGCTGCCACCACCTGAGATGACAGACCAGCAATACCCCGAACCGAGCCAGGCGACTACCGCGCTCGTCCTGGGAATCGTGGGAGTGATCCTGTGCGGGTTGCTCAGCCCGTTCGCGTGGTGGATGGGTCGCAAAGAGGTCAGGGCGATCGACGCAGGGCAAAGACCGCCCGAGAACCGGGGCAATGCCCGAATCGGGCAGATCCTCGGGATCATCGGGACGGGGATCCTGGTGTTGGCGATCGCGTCGGCGATCCTCGCGATCAGCCTCGTCAACATCGCTCGAGACGACGATGGTGACATCGAGGAGGCGGGCACCCTCTCGGTGTTCGACCTCGAGGTCGGTGACTGCGGGGACTGGCCGCCAAATGCGGAGTTCTACCTGTCGGTGACCGTGTATCCCTGTGAGGAGACCCACGACTTCGAGGTCTACCTCCTTCGCGAAATGCCGGACGGAGCCGAAGCCGATTATCCGGGTGAGCCGGCAGTGACCGGATTCGCCGAACAGGAGTGTCGCAACGGCTTCGAGGACTACGTGGGGATCGCTTGGGAAGACTCGCCCGACCTGACCTACACCTATCTCTATCCCAACACGGAGAGCTGGGAGGAGGGAGATCGAGAGGTCACCTGCACCCTCACCCACGTCGACGACGGCACCAAGCTGGTGGGCTCCAAGCTCGGCGAGGGGTAGTCAGGACGGTCCCGAGGGCCCCTGACAACCCTACTTTCCGTGCTGGAAGACTTGGTCGATGCCAACACCGAGCGTGTCCGCGATCCGGAACGCGACCTCCAGGGAGGGTGAGTACTTCGCCCGCTCGATGGCGTTGATCGTTTGACGGGTCACCCCCACAGCATCGGCCAAGGCCTGCTGTGACATCTCACCGGTCCGGTAGCGGAGATCGCGGATTCGATTGGTGATTGTGGTCTGCGTCATTCAGGCAGTCCTCCGGTAGAGGACGATCTGCGTGCCCAGATTCACGATCTCCCCCACCACCAGGGCAATCAGCAGAGAGTTGACCACGGCAACCCGGGAGATGGTCTCGGTGTCGAATAGCCAGATCCCGTCGATCACGACCTGGATGATCACCCAGAACACCCCGACGAAGACCGCTAACTGCCCGTAGATGGCGGCTCGACCTTCGATTGCCACATCCCTTTCGTCCTTGTCCTTCTTGCGGGTAGTCACAACGATCACGATCTGGGCGATGATCTCGATGGCGACGATGACCACCACCAACGCCACCATTTCGGCGAAGATCCCCGCCAGATCATCGGGCCCTCCCTCCCCCAGCACTCTGACCATGTACCAGACGGCGGTCACCACGACCGCGACCAGGGACGCCCATGCGGTTTTCTCATACAACGACATCAGTTTGCTCCTTTGAGGTGTCGGAGGCACTGTAAAGCAAGTTGGACACTATGTCAAAGTTATTTGACATAAGGCCATCCAGCTTCGGACAGGAGCGCACCTGATACCCCTGGGCAGGGCGATACCATCAGATGCTCATGGCCTCTCCCTCCTTCCGAAATGTCGCGCTCGTAGCGCACGTCGACCACGGAAAAACCACGCTGGTCGACTCGATGCTGAACGCCGCCGGCGTCTTCTCCTCCCATGAGGAGCGGGTCGATCGGGTGATGGACTCCACCGACCAGGAGCGGGAGAGGGGGATCACCATCCTGGCCAAGGCGGCCTCGATCCAATGGGGAGATACCCGGATCAACCTGGTGGACACTCCCGGGCATGCCGACTTCGGAGGCGAGGTGGAGAGGGCCCTGGCCATGGTGGACGGGATCCTGCTCTTGGTCGATGCCGCCGACGGGCCGATGCCCCAGACCCGTTACGTTCTCTCCAAGGCGCTGGACCTCCATCTCCCGGCGGTGGTGGTGATCAACAAGGTCGATCGCCCCGATGCCCGACCCGAGGAGGTGGCGGACGAGATCTACCAGCTCTTCTTCGACCTCGACGCCCAGGGCCATCACATCGACTTCCCCATCGTCTCCACGGTGGCCAGAACCGGCCGCGCCATGGCCGGGATCGGTGTGCCCGCTGACGACGCAGACCTGGCGCCGCTCCTCGACGCCATCGTGGCGACCATTCCCCCACCGGAGGGCGACCCGTCGGCGCCGCTCCAAGCACTCGTTACCAATCTCGACGCCTCGGACTATCTGGGTCGTCTCGCCATCGGACGGGTCGTGGAGGGAACCCTGAAGAAGGGTGCCCAAGTCGCCCTCTGTCACGCCAACGACGAAGAACCCCCCATAAGGCGCCGACTGACCACGCTCTTGCGATTCACCGGTCTCGGACGATCCGAGGTCGATGAGTGCCTGGCCGGCGACCTTTTCGTGATCGCCGGGTTCCCCGAGGTGGAGATCGGTGACACCCTCGCCAGCCCTGAGGACCCGGTGCCTTTGCCAAGACTCTTGGTGGACGAGCCCGTCCTCAAGATGACCTTCGGGGTCAACACCTCACCCCTCTCCGGAAGAGAAGGCACCCTGCTCACCTCACGACAGATCCAGGACCGGTTGAAGCGGGAGGTCCTGGGCAACGTTTCGATCCGTCTCGGGCCGACATCATCGCCCGAGATCGTGGAAGTCGCAGGTCGCGGCGAGTTGCAGCTTGCAGTGCTCATCGAATCGATGCGCCGAGAAGGTTTCGAGCTCCAGGTGAGCCGACCCGAAGTCGTGATCCGCATGGTCGATGGCGATCCCCATGAGCCGGTGGAACGTGCGGTTGTCGACGTGCCCGACGAGTACGTGGGCACCGTCACCCAAGCGGCCGCACCTAGAAAGGGCACCATCGTCGAAGTCCAGCCCGGCGACCCAGGGCGGACCATCATCACGTTCACTGCGCCCGCTCGAGGCCTGCTCGGGTTCCGCTCACTGTTGATGACGACGACGCGGGGCACTGCCTTGATCCACCAGCACCACGAGGGTTGGATGCGATGGGTGGGTGAGCTCCCCCATCGCATCGGAGGGGCGATGGTCGCCGATCGGAAGGGGTCGAGCACCGGGTTCGCCTTGGACAACCTCCAGAAACGAGGCGAGTTGTTCATCGGCGCCGGGGAGGAGATCTACGAAGGGATGATCATCGGAGAGGCCTCTCGGCCTGAGGAGATGGTGGTCAACCCGGCCAAGCCCAAGCAGCTGACCAACATCAGGACCCATGCCGCGGACGAGGCGATCAACCTCAGGCCACCGCGGAATCTGACCCTGGAGACAGCGATCGAATGGATTTCCGACGACGAGTTGGTCGAAGTCACCCCGACCTCAATCAGGGTTCGGAAGCGATTTCTGAGCGAGCCCGAGCGCAGACGCTTCGGAAAGAAGTCCCAGGTGACGGTGGGCTAAGACGCTCCCGCCTCGGTTATGCCGTCGCGCCCGCCATCCGACGCTGCGGGCGTAGGGCGCCTATGTAAACCCCGGTCAGGATCAAGATCCCCCCGAAGACGAGCTCGATGCCAACGTGCTCGTCGAGGATCCAGGCCGAGAAGACCAAGGTGATCGGGGGAAGCAAGACGAAGTTGTATGCGGCTCTAGAGGCCTCCCACCGTTTCAGAACGTACACCCAGAGGATGAACACCACGCCTGATCCGATGACCACCATGTAGGCCACGGCAAGCCACGTGGCTCGGAGAGATGGGAGCGTGAACACGTCACCAACCAGCAGCGAGCCGAGGAAGAGGATCCCTGCCCCGACGGTCATTCCGACAGCGTTGAGGATCACCGGGTGCTGCGAGGGAAAGATGCGCACCAATACCGCGCCCTCGGCAAGGGAGAGGGCGGCTCCCATCGCAGCGAGTATCGAGAGCAGGGGAATCGAATCGTTGAGGGCGATCTGAGACATCAACACCACTCCGGCCAGGGCCAACAACGCCCCCACGACGGCAGACCTGCGGAACCGCTCCTGTCGTTGGACGACCGCTAGAAGCAAGGTCGTCAACGGGATGACCGCGAGCAGGATCTGGAGAAACCCGGCACCGAGCTCGACCAGGGCGTAAAAGAGACAAGCAAAGGCGAGACCGAAGTTGAAGATGCCGTAGAGAACCGCCCCCAACAGCGCCCGGCCCCGAGGGAAGGGGAGCCGGAGAATCGCCATCACGATCAGCATCAGAGCGGCGGCCAGGGTGAAACGGAGGGTGGCGCCCCACAGGGGCGAAAGTTCGACGTTGCTGAACTTGACGCTGATCGGGTTGCCGGCCGCAAACACCGCTCCAGCCAGGAAGGCGACGAGTGTCCCCCTCTCGCTGTCGCCATTCATCGGCGGCAGGGTACATCTCGCTCAGCCCTGCTCTATTGGCAAGCTCCCGTGCATCAAGCAGAACGGGCCCCACCGGGCCCGTTCTGTTCTCTCCCACGAATCCTCAAAGACTCTGAGCTGGCTCCCGGCTGACTCTTGTTATTCCCTCGGTGCGAGGGCTCATCGGGAGCACGACACTGAAAACGGTCCACTTCCCGTCGACCGAGTAACGGATATCGCCCCCCATCCTTCGGGCAAGCCCGCGGGACACCGAAAGCCCGAGACCGATGGGTTCGGT
>CAZSMJ010000089.1:0-8360 GCA_964608055.1 uncultured Acidimicrobiaceae bacterium
GCGGGCGGGACCGTGGTCGTCAGCTACCGGCCGGGAGAGGTTGTCCACGACGGTTCGACCCCCGCGGCAGGTTTCACTGTTGACGTCGACAAGCAAGGGCCGCCGGAGGTGAGGGTCGAGTTCGAGAGCGAAACAACCAAGGTTGAGGTTCGGGTCGAGTGGACTGACAAGTTGGTCATCGAAATCCGGAGCGACGACTAGGTCAGCAGATGAGGGCGTCCCTTCCGGATTGCTCCTCACGAACCCGCGCCACCAGGTGCTCGATCATCTTCCAGGCCATCTCGGGATGATCCTTGAGCAAAGGGCGGAATTCCCACTTGGAGAGAACGACCGTCGTCAGGTCGGTTGCGGCCAGCACCGTGGCGGATCTGGGCCCGTCGTCGACCAGTGCCATCTCACCAAAGAATTCACCGGGACCGAGACGAGCTGCGGTTCGCCCGTTGCGGACGACAATGGCCTCGCCTTCCAGAATCAGGTGAAAGCCGATGCCAGCCCGGCCCTCGTTGATCACAGCGTCATCGGCGACATGGAAGGTCTCTTTCGTCCGATCGAGGATCTGCTCCAGGTCCTTCTGACTCAGGTCATGGAACAGAGGGACGGAGCCGAGCCTTTCGAGCTTCTCCTTCTTGGTGACCAAGGCAATCCTCCACATCGGTGAGCGCTGGTCGGATCATATCGGTCGGAGAGGTTGGAGAGACGGCTGTAGCCTCCTTACGTGGTCGTTATCGACGGCTTCCCGAAGACCGGTCCCCATGATTCCGATCGCCGCCTCCCGATGATCCTCGGACTCCTCGTTGCAGTATCGACCCTTGTCGGCATCGGGATCCTGACCGAGCCCGAACCTGCCGATCTCCCCGGGAATGGCCTGCCCCGGATCCTGGAAACATGGGTCGAGACCTACAACTCGGAGCAGATCGACAACCTGTTGGCGTTGTATAGCGACGATGCGGTCATCAACGGCACGCTGCTCCAGCTCGACCAGGACTACATCCGCGCCGTTCATTCATTGAACATGTCCTGGGACGAAATGCTCAGTCTGAGCGACTGCAGGGAGGTCGACGTCGGTGTGATCCGTTGCGACTATCTGAGATCGAACGACATGCTCCAACGAGCGGGAGTGACCGGATCCGGGCTCATCGAGTTCGGCTTCGACATCAGCGGGTCGATCCGGCGCTCCGACATCATTGTCGTCAACCCGGAGCTGATCGAGTTCGAGGGAGCGCTGTCCGCTTGGATCGAAGCGGAGCATCCAGAAGTCGATCTGGCGACTCGATTCGGGCAGGTGCTGCTCGAGGACGACCCGGGTGACATCCTCGTGTTGGTCGACGAGTTCGTGGAGCAGTCTGAGGATTACCCGCTATCGGGTTGAGCCCCGCGGGCAGTCTCGATGAACTCGATGATCCAGTCGGCCAGACGGTCTCGATCCGGTTTGTCGTCCAACGAAGCCAAGCCCGCCTCGACCGTGCCTTCGGGGATCAGAGTCCCCCGCCTGGACTCCATCAGCGCCTCCGAGTAGGCGGGTTCGAACTCGGGGTGACCCTGGATCCCGAGGATGGTCGACCCCACCCCAAGCACGGAGACCGGGCAATGCTCATTCCAGCCGAGAATCTCGCCACCTGGTGGAAGCGTTGCCACCTGGTCCTGATAGCTGGTCAGAACCCGGTATGAATCGCCGAGGCCCAAGTCGGGGTTGACCTCGACCTCCTGCACCCCCACCCCCCAGCCTCGATCGGATTTGACCACCGATCCCCCAAGGGCTTTGGCGATGAGTTGATGTCCGAAGCAGATCCCGACAAAGGGAGCTCCCGCAACGGCGACCTTTCGCACGAACTCCTCGAGATCCCTGATCCAGGGCTCCTCGTCGTTGACTGAATGGCGGGAGCCGGTTGTGAGCCAGGCGTCAGCTTCGGAAGGGTCGGCCGGCAGCTCGCCGTTGACAGCGTCGAACGTCACCACCTCCACTTCCTGATGGCCGGCGAAAAGTCGCCGGAACATGTCCTCGTAGTCGCCCGAGATGCCAAAAAACTCAGGACGCACGTGGTCGCAGACAAGGAGACCGATTCTCATGCAGGTCCATTGTGACTGAACCTTTGGCATCTGGGAGGAGACACGGACACAATCCGCCCTCGTTTGGAGGGTGGCACAGCTCTCGCCGCTGGAAACACCGAGGCTGCTATCGCCCTGCCTGGCTCGCCGGTCTGAACTCAGTCGTTGGCGATGAAGACCGACTTGTACTCCGAGTAGTGGTCGAGAGCCACCATCCCCTGCTCCCGGCCGATCCCCGACGCCTTCATCCCCCCGAACGGAGCCTCGATGTGAACACTCGATGACGAGTTGATGGACAGCATCCCGGTCTCGACGGATCTCGCCACCCGAAGCGCTCTGCCGATGTCACGAGTCCAGATCGAGCCGGACAAGCCATAGATGGAGTCGTTGGCGAGGCCGATCGCCTCTTGCTCATCCTCGAACGGAATCATGGCAACCACCGGTCCGAAGATCTCCTCCTGGACGATCCGCATCTCTGGCCGGGCCCCGGTGAACACCGCGGGCGAGAGATAGTTGCCAACCTCGCCGACCCGCTCGCCACCGCAAACCAACGTCGCCCCTTCCTCGCGACCGATACCGATGTACGACTCGACGCTCTCGCGCTGGGCAGGCGTGATCAAGGGTCCCATCTCCGTTGCTTCATCGGCCGTGTCACCGACCACGAGCTTGGCGGCCCGATCCGCGAAGCGGTCGGTGAACTCGTCGAAGATCTGTTTCTGGACCAGGATCCGGCTTCGAGCACAACAGTCCTGGCCGGCATTGTCATAGACCGCGAAAATCGACGATTCGACACAGACGTCGAGGTCCGCGTCGGCAAAGACGATGCTGGCCGACTTGCCGCCCAACTCCAGCGAGACCCGTTTGATGTCAGCAGCCGCCGCTGCCATCACCCCCGATCCAACCTCGGTAGAGCCAGTGAATGAGATCTTGCTCACCTTGTGGTGTCGGACGAGGGCCTCCCCCGCTTCGGATCCCTTGCCGGTCACCACGTTGAAGACGCCCGGTGGCAACCCGGCCTCCACCCCCAGTTCGGCAAGGGCGAGAGCGGTCAGCGGAGTGACCTCGGCCGGCTTGGCCACCACCGAGTTCCCCATGGCAAGAGCCGGAGCGGCCTTCCAGCTCAGAATCAGCATCGGGAAGTTCCATGGTGTGATGGCGGCACAGACTCCGATTGGCTCCCGGAAGGTCATCAGGGTGCCGTTGGCGTTGCCAGGAATTGTCTGACCGTGGATCTTGTCCACCGCCCCGGCGTAGAAGTCGAAAGTGGTCGCTACGGCCCCGATCTCGCCCCGCGCCGCGGCGATCGGCTTGCCCGCATTGATTGATTCAAGCACCGCAAGACGCTCCTGATCACGTCGGATCAAATCGGCAATTCCCCGAAGGACGTCCCGTCGTTTGCGAACCGGCGCCCGACGCCAGACCCCCTCCTCATACCGATCACGTGCCACCGTGACCGCATGATCCACGTCTGAAGCGCTCGCTCGGCTTACCGCCGCGATCTGCTCGCCGGTCGAGGGGTTGAAGATGGATGCTTCGCCCGCGGACCCGGGTGTAGGAGCTCCGTCAATGAAAGGGTGGTGCTGGCTCATTCCGGGGTGACGTAGGCGGCTGTGATCCCGCCGTCGACCACGAATTCCGTGCCGGTCACGTATGACGAGTCGTCACTGGCCAGCCAAAGTGCCGCTTTGGCCATCTCTACCGCTTCCCCGAACCGCCCCATCGGGATGTGAACCAGGCGGCGTTGCTTCTTTTCGTCGGTATCCAAGAACTTCATCAGCAACTCGGTGCGAAGTGGGCCGGGGCACAGGGCGTTGACCCGGATGTTCTCCCGGGCGTGAACCACGGCGAGCTCCCGGGTCATCGCCAGGACCGCTCCCTTGGAAGCGGTGTAGGCCACCTGCGGGGTCGCGGCGCCCAGCAACGCGACAAAGGAGGCGGTGTTGATTATTGAGCCTCCACCCGTCCGGCGCAGCGCAGGAATCCCGTACTTGCACCCGAGAAAAACTCCCTTGGCGTTGATGTCCATGGTTAGGTCCCAGATCTTCTCCTCGGTGGACACCGCGTCGTCGTCCGCAGAGTGCATGATCCCGGCGTTGTTGAACATCACGTCGAGTCGGCCGTACCGCTCTTCGGCCGCCGCCACCATCGCCTCGCAGTCTGCTGCCGAGGACACGTCCGCTCGTTGGGCCGAGGCTTCGCCGCCCTCCGACTGCACCAAGCTCACCGTCTCGGCGACCGCCTCCTCGTTGACATCGACGGCCAGAACCGAAGCGCCCTCGGCGGCGAAAAGGAGCGAGGTCTCACGGCCTATCCCCGAGCCAGCCCCGGTGATGAGGGCCACCTTGTCTTCGAGACGCTCGCTCATATCCGCTCGAAGTATCGCCAACGCTCCCAATCGGTGACCGAGTTGTCGAAGGCGTTCTGCTCGATGCGATAGAAGTGGCTGTAGTGAGCCTGAACATCCGCTCCGAAGACGTCGCGGACGAATTCGGACGACTCGAATAGATCGGTGGCATCGCGCAACGTGTACGGAACCCGGGGTAGCTCCCGCGCCTGATACACGTCGCCTTCGAAGATGGCGGGGGGATCGATCTTGTTGGCGATCCCGTCGAGCCCGGCAGCCAGAACCGCCGAGTAGGCGAGATAGGGGTTGGCATCGGCCCCGGGGATCCGGCACTCGATGCGAAGACTCTGATCGTGACCGACAACCCGGAAACCCGCGGTGCGGTTGTCATAGCTCCATCCCAGCCTGGTCGGTGCCCACGAGGCGTCCTGGTAACGCTTGTAGGAATTGATCGTGGGCGCAAAGAAGACCATCAGTTCTGGGACATGTGCCATCCACCCACCGAGGAAATAGCGGAAGGTGTCGGAGCCATGCACCGGTCCGAACACCTGGTCACCCGGGAAACTGCTCTGCTCGCCATCCCAGAGACTGACGTGGAGGTGACACGATGAGCCGGCCTCCGTCATATCGGGCTTGGCCATGAACGTGATGGAGACCCCGGTGGAATCGGCGATCTCCTTCATGGCCTGTTTCATCACCGTGTGACGATCGGCCATGGTGAGCAGGTCGGCGTAGCGGATGTTCATCTCGTGCTGACCCCGCCCCCACTCCCCCTTTGAGTTCTCGACCGGGATCCCTGAAGCCGCCAGATGCCGCCGGACCTGACCGTTGTAGAACTCCTCACGGGTGCCCTGGAGGAGGTGGTAGTCCTCGATGTACCAGCCGACGGGGCGCATGCCCAGGTACTTCTTCTCGGCCGCCTCCCGATAGGAGTCTTCGTAGAGGAAGTACTCGAGCTCGGAGGCGCCCTTGGCCGTGTATCCCGATGCGGCGGCCTTCTCCAGTTGGCGTCTCAGAATGGTTCGAGGCGCAACGGTGACCAGGTCATCGGTCCGGGGATCCTCCAGATCGCACAGCACGAATGCAGTTCGATCGAGCCAGGTGGCGACCCGCAATGTTGCCGGGTCGGGAACCATGTGGAAGTCCCCGTAGCCCAGCTCCCAGTTGGCATAGGTGTAACCGGGAACCGGTTCCATCTCCATGTCGACGGTGAGGAGGTAGTCACAACCGTGGGTGCCGTGATCCGAGATCTCCTCCAGGAAATGATGGGCGTCGAATCGCTTGCCGTGGACCCGGCCGTAGTGATCGGTGAAGGCGACGATCACGGTGTCGATGTCTTTCGACCCGACGCTTGCTTCCAATTCCTTGACGCTGATCATGCCTGGCGGGACCGGCATTACATGTGCTCCTCGGGTCTCGGTTAGGCCGCAGAGAGTAGGCAATCGCGTTGATCGCCGCCCCCTGAACGGGAGTTCAGAAAATGGCTGATGCAGACGGCATCCTTGGGGGTCGGGTACCTAGTCTCACCCGCAATCCACAAGGGAGGTTCGTCACATGTCGACCGAAAAGAAGGTCGGCTCGGTCACCTATCGCGACGTTGACCAGGCCTACTACGACCAGCGGGGCCTGAAGCGCCACGCCGGGGTCTGGATGCTCTGGGCATTGGGGGTGGCCGCAGTCATCTCCGGTGACTTCTCGGGGTGGAACTTTGGGCTGGATGTCGGTGGATTCGGCGGCCTTCTCATCGCCACCGTCGTCATCACCGTGATGTACATCGGGCTCTGCTACTCGATAGCGGAAATGTCTCCCGCCCTACCCCACACCGGTGGTGCCTATTCGTTCGCCCGTTCGGCCATGGGACCATGGGGCGGGTACATCACCGGTCTGGCCGAAAACATCGAGTATGTGGTGACCCCGGCGGTAGTGGTGTGGTTCGCCGGTGCCTACGCCCAACCGGTCTTCAGCGAATTGTTTGGCGTCGACATCGCGCAGCGGTGGTGGTGGCTGATCTTTTACGTCATCTTCGTCGGGCTGAACATCCTCGGGATCGAGGCCACGATGCGGTTCTCCGTCGCGATCTGTCTGATATCGTTGGCGGTGCTGGCGGTGTTCTTCGCGTTCGCCATCCCTGACTTCGACGCCTCCAAGTTGACGAACATCGCCGCCGACGCAGGCGGGACCTCGTTCTTGCCCTTCGGGACGGCCGGGATCTTCGCCGCCCTGCCCTTCGCCATCTGGTTCTACCTGGCGATCGAGGAACTGCCTCTGGCGGCCGAGGAGTCGATGGATCCGAAACGCGATGTGCCGCGTGGGACGATGTGGGGGCTTTGGACACTGGTGATAGCCGCAATGGGAGTTCTCTTCCTCAACACTGGCGTCACTGGAGCGGAAGAGATCCGGACCGCCGGAGAGCCGTTGCTCGACGGGTTCCGGGCGGTGCTCGGGAACGACACCAGTGCTGCGGTCCTAGGCCTGTTCGCACTGACCGGGCTGATCGCCAGCTTCCACACCATCATCTATGCCTACGGGAGGAACATCTTCTCGCTATCGAGGGCCGGTTACTTCCCGCATTGGATGTCGGTCACGCATGGGAAGCGGAAGACCCCATATGTTGCGTTGCTGCTCGGGGGCGTCCTCGGGTATGGGTTGGCGTGGCTCCTCGACAGCCAGTCCTCAGGCACCGCGGGAGCTGCCTTGTTGAGCATGGCGGTATTCGGGGCGGTCATCTCCTACTCGATGCAGATGTTCTCGTTCATCCTTCTCCGTCGGAAGATGCCCAACATCGAAAGGCCTTACCGGAGCCCGGTCGGCGTGTTTGGCGCCGGTTTGGCTGCGATCATCGCCCTGATCTCGTTGGTGGCGCTCTTCCTCAACGACGTCTACCTCCCCGGGGTGTATGGAGTCGCGATCTGGTTCGTTCTAGGCATCCTCTACTTCGGATTGTCCGGCCGGAACAAGTTGGTGCTCTCCCCGGAGGAGGAATTCGCGATGACTCAGGGCGAGCACGGTCATCCCGAGACAGAGGGGTACGGCTCGACTTCCGTGGCCGACACCACGACCTGATTCAGACAACCAAGTCCTGCGGATAGGCCACTGCATGTCAGTGGCCTATCCGCGATTCACGGAGCTCAGTCGGACTTGGAGAACATGTAGGCACCGAACGCCATCAGCGCACAACCACCGATCACCGCCAGCTCGAACAAGACTCCCAGTGCCTCCTCCGGGAATCCCGAGTCGAGAACATCCAGGAGCTCGCGAACCCCGAACACACCTGTCGCGTAACCGGTGAATACCAACAGTTTGTCGTAGGGGGCGAATATGTCCTTCCCCCGGAAATGGTGGAGAAAGATCAAGGCGAGCGCAAGGTAGGCGAACCCCAGGATGACGTAACTGACCCCCCATTCATCCAAAAGAACATTGGCGATCAGGTCGACCAGCACCGCGATGATCAGGGCGCCCAGGGCGATGATCAATTCTCCCGTTCCCAGGTTCGACAATGGGCTCGGGGCTGCCGGCGTCGCCGGGGGTGTCACCGCAGGCGTGGGTTCGCTGGGCTCCGGCGGGGTGCCGGGGCCTGAGTCACCGTACGTCATCCGTTCTCCTCTCAGGACCGCGAGTGTTTCACCGTCATGGCAGTTCGGCCACGACCTTCCTGAAGTCGGACTCGGTGAGCGCCGCCATGGTTACGGTGCCCACATTCCCCGCCATCCCGAGCACCATCAAGCCCTTGGCCGCGGCAGCAGCATCGGGCGCTTCGACAACGGCAACGAAGTCGTACTGTCCCATCGTCAGATAGAAATCAGTGATGTTCACCCCGAATGCGCCCAATCTCGCCCGCGCCGCATCGAGCCGGCTCGGGCTGTCCTTGATGGATGCGATGCCCTGGGCCGTGTAGTTGCCGAGACTGATGAATGTGGCCATGACTCTCCTGTCGTGTGTAGGGGCCAATTGGAGAACCTAATCCGAGCCA
>CAZSMJ010000090.1:0-8329 GCA_964608055.1 uncultured Acidimicrobiaceae bacterium
CATCGATGAGGGTCCATAGATGACTGAAAACAGGACGAACTACATGTCGGCGGAAACTCGCCGACTCGAGTCCTGGCGCCTTCTTAACCTGGCTGGCGATGGCAGTGACCTACCAATGGCGCGGCGACTTCGACAGCGCCGACGTGGAAGCCCTTCATGCCGAAGGGTTTGCCCACCCGGCCAAGGTCTACGACTGGAGGGCCCAGGTCGAGGATCACAGTCTGGGTTGGGTCTGCGCCCGCGACGGGGATGCCCTGATCGGTTTCGTGAATGTCGCCTGGGACGGCGCCAGCCATGCCTTCATCCTCGACACCCTCGTCGCCGAAAAGGCACGTCGTCGCGGAGTGGGCGAAGAATTGGTGGCGGTGGCGGTGGCACAGGCCCGTCTCGCCGGGTGCGAATGGCTTCATGTCGACTTCGACGACCACCTGAGGGACTTCTACTTCAAAGCCTGCGGATTCCAACCCACCAATGCCGGGCTGATCGCCCTCTGAGCCAGTCAGGTCTTGCTCAGTCCTTGCCGATGCGTTGCAGGCGCTTCCACACAGTGCGGCCCGCTCGCCCCCGAACCGCGGCACCACCGTCCGCGATGAAGTTCCGAATCAGTTTCTTGTCTGCCTCCGTGAGTTTCCCGCCGACACTGTTGTTGAGATCAAATCGGCCCACCGCGGTGGCGCTTTCGGTGCTGATCCTGGCGGCCGAGACGTCGGCCCCGGCCGCAGCGATCGCAGTCGCCTGGGAATGGAGCAAACCTGGTCGATCGGGAGCCCGGATCTCAGCGATGGTGTGCCACGGCGACGAGTCGTCGTCGAACTCCACCACCGCCTCGGGAATCGGCACGGCGAGAATCGGAAGTTCGAGACTTTCTGTGATCTCGTAAGCGAGGCGATCAGCTGTCGGCAGGGGGTGCGGCGACGAAACCAGAAAGGTCTCCAGGGCTCCCCCGTCGGGCCATGTGGCTACCAGCGCCTCCGACACATTGACCCCGAGCCCGGCCAAAACTCCCGTCACCGCCGCCAACAGCCCGGGACGATCGCGAGCCCCGACGTCAAGCCAGACATCGGATCCGTCCCCGGCCCTGGTGATCGCAACCCTGGCCTCGCGGGAACCAGGCAAGGGCTCCAAGAGTGCCACCTGGCGGGCGATGGCGTCCGAGGTCTCACGCAACAAATAGCCATGCGGAGCCGCCTCGATCCTCTTGATCAGGTCGGCCCACCCTCCAACCTCGCGGATGGCTTCGGCCTTGCGCCGGCCCGCCAGGTTGCGAGCCTCGAGCCCAGTCAGCTCGCTATGAGCAAGGGCTTCCTGGATGAACTCATGTAGTTGGCGCAGCCTTTCGTAATCCGGAGGATCGACATCGCCCCGGCGGGCGAGAGAGAGCAGGAACAGGGCTCGGGCGCGCTCGGGTGTGTCGAGATGCGACGCCAACTGAATCACGGAATGCTCGCTGAGCCCGTCCGCCCGAAGGGCCGCGGACCACATCGAGTCGCCATCCTCGATGAGCCCGGCGATCTCCTGTTCGGCTCGAGCGCCCAGATCGAGTCTGCGGACAATTCGCCGAGTGGTCGCCACCGGCGACTCATGGTCCGCCAAGCCCTCCGAAAGCAGAGCAGCCAGCAACAGCCATTCCGGATGAGCGAGTTTCCCGTATTCGATCGCCAGTTCCGGATCGGATTCGGTGATCCGACGCAGCTCCTCGATGACCGTCCAACGGTGGGTACTCATCGGGTCGAGCTGGAATGGATCGGCCTGGCGGGTTCTCAGGGTGGTGGCCAACTCGGGAAGCACGTGATCGAGCATGCCGGTCGTCTCGAGAAACCGCCACGATCTGGAGTTGCCCTTCTGCACCACCTCGAGCAACGCATCCCTCGATCTCCTGTCCCATTGGACGTTGGGGATGGCAACTCGGGACAGCCAATCCAGGAGCTCGGCCGACGGTTGGGCAGAGCGCAATGGCAATGCGGCGTCGAGGGCCACGGGCAACGCCAAGTGTGACGGCGGGGTAGCCGCCAGTCTGACTTCGCCATCGACGACTTGAAGCCAACCCCCGGCTGGCATCTCGGTGGTTGGGCCCCCTCCGACGGGCACCGGTCGCTGGCGGAGGAGCCCGTAACGCATCTTCAGCAATTGGGGAGTTATCAGAGTGGTGATCAGCACCACCAACAACAGCGCGGCGTAGAGAGAGTCGTCGAGCACGCCGCCCTGGAGACCGATGGTGGCAAAGATCAGACCCACCTCCCCCCGTGGGAGCATCCCCAGCCCGATCAGCCACCGGTCGGCCGGGGTACCGAACGCTCCGACCGCAGCCACCAGCTTCCCGACGATCGCAATCACCAAGAGAATGCCGGCAACCAACAGCACGCGTCCATCGATGAATGTCGACAGGTCCACATCGATTCCAATCTGAAGGAAGAAGACCGGGATGAAAAGATGACCCACGGGTGCGAGCTCGCGGCCGATCCGATCTCGCTGCCGGCTGCGGCCCAGGGCCAAGCCTGCGACGAAGGCGCCCACGATGGGAGCCAGACGGGCCGCGTTGGCCAGCTCGGCGAAAGCCAGGGTGAAGGCGAGGGCGAGGGCGATCAAGGTGCCGGTTGATCGGGAAACCCGTTCGATCCCGGCGAACAGAGCCGGGGCCAGGCGAAGCCCGACTATGCCGCTCAGGACCAGGAAGGCAACGGCCAGCCCGATGATCCCCAGCACCGAGACGACCGAGACCGACCCGTCTGTCACGAGGCGCACCACCACAGTCAGCACTACGAGCCCCATCACATCGTCGGCAACAGCCGCCCCGAGGACGATTCGAGCCTCGGTGGTGGCCAGCGCCCGGAGGTCGCCAAACACCCTGGCGGTAATGCCGACGCTGGTGGCAGTGAGGGCGGCGCCGATGAAGAGCGAGGTATTGAAATCGTGGCCGAGCAGCTGCATGGCTCCCGCGCCAAGCACCAGCGGCGCGACCACCCCCACCGAGGCCACGGTCAACGAGGCGCGTCCCACCCTTCCCAGCTCGCTCAGGTTCATCTCCATGCCCACTTCGAGCAGAAGCAGGATGACCCCTATCTCACCAAGGGTGCGGAGGACCTGGTCGCCGGCGCCCACCCAACCGAGCAGCGAAGGACCGATGAGGATGCCAGCCAGGATCTCCCCGACGACAGGTGGGACTCCGACCCGTTCAGCCAGCTCGGCCGCCACCTTGGCAGCGACCAGAACGATGAGGATGTCCCGCAGGACTTCGGTGACGTCCATCTCAGCTCCCAGGCGTGAGAGTCAACGACGGGGCGAGGACCAACCTGTCGGTGCCGACTGTGACCACATATCCAACATAGGAAGGCGCCCGTTTCGGGTTTGTTACGCGTCGATTAATACTGAGGGGTCGTCGGGGACCAAGTTGCCGTTACTGAGAGACGGCCGGCAGGATTCCGCTGTCACCGATGGTGGGAATCGTTCTGCCTGCGCCGGAGCGAGCAACCGAATGGGGTGACGTCACCTGGTCCCGACTGTGGGCTCCAAGAGTCAGGATGAACTGAGTCGATTCATCGACCCGGCGATACTCCAGGGTGCCACCCATGGCGTGCGCCAATTGGCGACAGATCCAAAGACCGAGACCCACCGAGGCTGCGTCTCGTGGGGTGTTGGTGGAGCGACGATACGGCAGGAAGATGGTGGCTTCGTCCTCGGCGGGCACGCCCAGGCCGTCGTCGCTCACCACGACCTGGACCTTGTCTCCGACGGCTCGGGTCGTCACCTGGATCGCAGAGCCACCGTATCGGACAGCGTTCGAAACCAGGTTGCGAAGAATCTGACGAACCCGCAAGGAATCGCCTCGGGCCAAGGGCACATCCTCTCCGACTGGGGTCGAAACCATGGTTCCCTCCCCGACAAAACGACGGACCGTTGTCGAGACCTCGAGGTTGAGGTCGACGGCTTCGATGTCCACGCTGAGGGCCGAACTTTCCAGACGTGACGCAGTGAGCAGGTCTTCGACGATCTCGCTGGCGTCGACTGCCTGCTGATGGGCCAGTCCAAGCAGCTCCTTGGTCTCGGCTTGGCTCAGATCGGTGTCGCTGCGCAACACGTCGGTCAAGCCCATCATCCCGGTCAGGTTGTTCCGCAACTCATGACTGACCGTGCCCAGCATCTGGGAGCGATTTCCGTCGAGTTGGCCCAGCCATCCCCGAACCCGATACATGACGGCTGCGAGCCCACCCACCGTGAAAACAACCGCGGCAAAGACGCCTAGGGACTCGATGTTGAATCCGGCTCCCCTGAAGAAGGAGATCCCGAACCAAGTCCCGACGTAGACGAGGAAGGCCGACATCCAGAGTCCGTCGGAGAACAGGAGAACGAGGACAGTCAGGAAGGCAAGGCTGGCAGTCGCCACCGAGAGATAGTCAGACATCAGGAGCATCAACGAGCCCCAAAGGGTCAGGTCCAGGGCCAGCATCGATCTCGGGGAGCGGATGTGACGGTATCGACACCAGCCCGCATGGAGACCCATCAGGAGCAGGCCGACTGCGCTGGGAACGAGGAGGCCATGCCATCGGTCACCGCCGGCAAATATCGCGATCATCACCAAACCGCCGACGCTCAACGCAAGGCGCACCAGCTGAAACTCGTCCAGAAAACTCTCCATCGAGGATCGCTGCGGGACGGCGGTGGCGGGGGTTACCGAGCCGGCCATCAGATGCCGACCGCTTCCTGTGGCTCGAGCCTGGGCAGAAGCAGCTCGAAGATGCTCTCGCCATCCTCGTATCTGTAGGTCAGGTCTCCGTCCATGAGCCGGGCCAGGCTCCGCGAGATGGTGAGACCGAGCCCCATGGAGGCGGTGAGACCAGGAGCATCGTGTGCACGCTGGTATGGGTCGAAGATTCGGTCTCGCTCATCGGCGGCGATGCCTTGCCCGTTGTCGCGAACCTGCACCCGAGGAGACGGGTTGTCGAGGACATTTATCCGAATCTGATCGCCTCCATAGCGCAGCGCGTTCGAGATGAGGTTTCTCAGGATCTGACGAACCCGACCCGGGTCACCGGAAACCCGCACCGTCGAGCCGGTGAGCTCGATGGGTTGGTGTCGGCTCAGGGTCTCGAGAACCTGGGCGGCATTGGCTCGCAAGTCCACCGACACCTTGACGACCGTGAGCGTCCCGGCCTCGGCCTTGGCGGCAGTCAGCAGGTCTTCGACGATATTCGTCAGGTCGAGGCCTTCGTCGCCGATCGATCGGATCAGCTCCGCCCGCTCCTCGGCAGACAACCCCGAATCCGTGGTCTGGAGCAGCTGGGAAAAGCCAACGACGGCGGTGAGCGGGGTGCGCATCTCGTGCGAGATCGAGGCGATCAGCTGTTCCTTGGAACGCAGCGAGTCAAGGAGCTGTACTTCCGTAATTTGCTGTCGAGCCTGAGTCCGCAGGGCGACGATTCCATAGGCGAGGTAGCCCGCAAACCTCTGGAGTATCTCGACCTCGAGTTCGTCGAAAGCCCAGGGCACGCTGGCATACACGATGATCGCCCCGAGAAGTTCGTCGCCAAAAACCAGAGGGATCGCCAGAGCCGACCTGCAACCGCGCTCGAGCGTCTCGGCCCTCCAAGGCTCGAAGCCCACGTCAGTCGCGACGTTCTCGACTCCGGCCGGAGCCCGGGTTCGAATGGCTCTTCCCATGGGCCCTTGTCCTCGAGCGTTGTCGGCCCAGGTGATATTCAGGTTCTCCAAGTATTTCGGGTCGTAACCCCAATAGGCGACCGGCACGATCGATTGCTCCTCGTCGCCTTGGTCGAAGCCCACCCACGCTTGGACAAATCCACCGACCTCGACGACGATCCGGCAAACCTCCTCCAGCAAGCCGTCTTCGTCACGAGCGCGGATCAAGGCGTCGCTGCATTCGAGCACCGCCCGCAGCAGCCGATTCTTTCTCTGGAGGTCGCCGCCGATCCGCCGCTGTTGCAGGGCATTGGAGAACAGGCCCTGCACCACCGCCAATTGTCGGATCTCCGACTGGATCTCCATTTCGGTTGGAGAACTGGTCCACTCGAATCCAACCACACCAACCACGCGGCCCCGCGAGCTCATTGGCATGCAGACCATGCCCCGTAAGCCCTCGCAGCCAAACCCGACGATCTGTGTCACCACCCGAGGTGGCAGTGCTTCTATCGAGGGCACATACAGCATTTTCCCTTTGTCGACTTGCTCCATCATCCAGGGTACGTTCTCGACAGAAATCGCCTGAACCCCGTGCGGAACAGGCTCAACGCCGTCGGCGCACCATTCGTAGGTCTGATTGAGGACGTCCCCCGCGTCTGTCTTCTCGAGGATGTAGCCCCGAGAGGCTTCGGCGAAACGGCCGATCTCACCCAGCGCCTGGAGAATTGCGGCATCGAACGCCTCAGTGGTGACGCTGGCATCCGGTGCAATCTCGATGAACTGGGTGAAGATTCGATGCACGAGACGGTCAAATGCCACCCAACGCTGCAGTTCGGACTCGGCCCGCTCCTGGGGTGTGATGTCGGTGGCAACACCGATCACCTGCTCCACCTCGCCGTGCTCGTTCAGTTGTGGCGAGTAGTGGACATCGAAGGTGGCCCCCTGGAGGGTGAGATTTGTCGTCACCTTCTCCCCGGACAAGGCGCGCCTAATGCAGTCGAGCACTGCCGGCTGATCGTGGTACAGGTCGAATACGGACTCGCCGACAGTTGCGCCAGGCTCCAGGCCGAGTGATGCCAGAGCGGCCCCCTCCGAGAGGGTGATCGTCCCGTGGGTGTCTAGAGCGAAAAGGATGACCGGCGCACCCATCACCACACTGCGGAGCCGCTTCTCGGTTTCCCGAAGCCGGCCACCGGAGTCCGGTGTGCGGATGGTTCCCCCCTCCGAATTCTGGGGAGATTGTCGTTTTGCCTCAACGCCCCCACCGACTGTGGGAGGTCGTGCTGATTGCATAGATTTTGTCATAGGAAATATCGGAGGAATCGGGCCCTGCCTTGAGAGTCGTCGGTCCCGCAGGGGCATAATCGACCGCAACGGTTGACCGGAAAACCGAGAGTCCGAGGAGGCCCACGGATGGGCACAACGCCAACTTTCGACTCGCTCGATTTTCTCTACATCCCGACTCAGGATGTGGCGGCCGACGCCACCTACTTCACCGAAGTATTAGGTGGCACCCTGGTGTTTGCCATCCAGGAGTGGAACACCAGGGTGGCCATGGTCGAAATGACGGCTGGACCTCCCCATCTCCTCTTCACCGATCACGTCGACGGCGAGCGCCCGATCCTCATCTATCGGGTCGATGACCTCGACTCCACCATCGAGCGTCTCCAGATCGCAGGATGGGAGAGACAATCGGTTATCGAGATACCGCAAGGACCGTGCTGTTCCTTCGAAACTCCTGGTGGGCACCGGGTAGCGGTCTACGAACTGGCTCGACCCCAGGTGGAGGCCCATTTCAGGGGGAGGATCGATTTCTGAGGATCGGCTAGCTGGTTGGCCCAAATCTCTCGGTTCTGATCAGAGCGGGGTCGTGACCCAGATCCACGAGTGAGCCAGCTGCCGTTTCAACAAAGGAAGTCGGTCCGCATACATAGATCAGCGGCCTTTCTTCCGGAGCCCAAGAGACCTCGGCCAGCATCTCGCGGTCGATGCGACGCCCGTACCCCTTCCAACCGGTGGGTTGGGAACGGGTGAGGGTGAACCGGATGTCGATCTCGTCGTAGGCGGCCAGACCCGCCAGCTCCTCTCGATAGATCACGTTATCGAGCGAGCGCGCCGAGTAGAGCAGACGGGTGGGAACGGCGGAATGCGACGCGACCCGGTGTCTGAGCATCGACCGGAAAGGGACCACCCCCGACCCTCCAGCGATCAACAGCAGTGGGCCGCCCATGGAATGCTCCCAGACGAAGTAACGCCCGATTGGCCCTCGCATCTCCAATTCGTCGGTGGTCTGGAGGACGTCGACCAGATAAGGGGACACCTCGCCGTCTTGGAGCCGCTCCACGGTGAGGACCAGATGGTCGTCCTCCGGAGCCGAGGCGATCGAATAGCTGCGTTGGGCCTGGTAGCCGTCCTCGGCGGTGAGCCGGACGTCGACATGCTGACCGGCCATGTGCCCGTCCCACTCCGGGCATTCGAAGAAAATGCTGCGCACGCGCTCTGTTTCGACCCGGACCTGGGTGACCTTGGCGGCCAGCCAGTTCAGTCGCCTGAGTACCGCTGTTCCCGCCATGGGTCTCCATGATTGTGATAGCCGTAGTTCTCCCAAAACCCCGGCTTGTCTTCGGTGTGAAGTTCCAGTCCGCGCACCCATTTGGCGCTCTTCCAGAAGTAGAGATGAGGTACCAGGAACCGG
>CAZSMJ010000091.1:0-8265 GCA_964608055.1 uncultured Acidimicrobiaceae bacterium
CTCGCCGACCGCCTCCACGACTCGGTGCTGCAGACCCTGCACGCGATCCGGATGGGAGCCGACGATCCGGCGCAGTCGCGCTATCTAGCTCGTCGCCAGGAACGGGAATTGCGGCGCAACATCGAGGAGTGGCGTTCCGAGTTTCCCAACAGCTTCCGGGCCTCTCTTCTCGCCGTCCGTGACGAGATCGAGGACACCCATCGAGTCGAGATCGAGGCCGTGATCCGCGACGACGCCCAGCTGAGTGTCAGCCTCGCCGCGGCTGTGGAAGCCGCCAGGGAAGCGCTGGCCAACGCCGCCAAGCACTCCGGTTCACCCAACATCGCCCTTTACGCCGAGTTCAGCAATGGCGATGCCCACATCCACGTCCGAGATCGGGGCTCGGGCTTCACCGACGACGGAGCGCGGACCAGGGTGCACGAGCGCCTCGCCAAGCGGGTCGAGTCCGTAGGTGGCGTCGTCGACATCGACTCGGGGCGGGAGTCAGGCACCGAGATCAAAATCACCGTCGAGGTCTGAGATGACTGACAGGTTGCGCATCCTCCTTGTCGACGACCACGACGTGGTGCGGGCGGGGATGCGGGCGATACTCGATCACTCCTTCGACATCGTCGGCGAGGCGGACAACGTCGATAGCGCCATCGAGTTGACTCGGGAGCGCAATCCGCAACTCGTAGTGCTCGACGTCAAGCTTCCCGGAGGCGGCGGGGCCTCGGTGATCGACGCCATCCGTCCTCAGCAGCCCGATGTCAGGTTCATGGCGCTCACCGTCTCCACCTCCCGTGAAGACGTAGCCCGGCTGATGGAGGCCGGTGTCGACGGCTATATCACCAAGACGACCTTGGGCACCGATCTTCCCGACCTGATCCACCAGACCTACGCCGGAGCCCGCCCCGTGTCGCCCGATGTGGCCGGGTATCTGCTCGACATCGACGAGGACATCGTCGCCGAGTCCTCGATCTCGAGGCTCACCCCCAGGGAGCGAGAGGTCGTCAACCTCATCGCCAGGGGCTACACCTATCGAGAGACAGCATCACGGATGGGAATCCGGGTCAAAACCCTCGAGAACCACATGGCCCACATCTTCGGCAAGCTCAGCGTCGCCAGCCGTCACGAGCTCACTGCGTTGGCCTATGAAGAGGGCTACGTCCGTCCGGATGATGAGAGATAGGGGTTGTCCCCCTGCGAAGCGGGGGGACCGACGCTAGCGAGCGAAGCGAGTGCGTCGAGGGGGGCAAAGTCGGCCCGTCTTAGAACTGAACGGCAGCCGAGGCCCAATGGAGACCGGCTCCGAATGCGGTCAACACCACCAGGTCGCCTTCCCCGATCCTGTCGGTCTCGACTGCCGCCCAAAGGGCGAAGGGCACCGTCGCCGAGCCGGTATTCCCGTACTCCTGGATGTTGACGTAGACCTGCTCCTCGCTCAGCCGGAGTCGACGCCGGATCGCGTCGATGATCCTCAGGTTGGCTTGGTGGGGTATCACCAGGCTCACGTCGTCGGTTGTCTTGCCGATCCGGGCCAACAGCTCCTCCACCGAGGAGCTCATCCGCTGCACAGCCTCCGTGAAGACCTTGGGGCCATCCATGACCAGCCGTTGGTGATCGCCGGCGGCCAGGGCGGCCTCGTTGAAGGGATGCCGGGTCCCCCCGGTGGCCAGGGTGAGGATCTCGGCCTGCGACCCATCGGTCCCCGATACGACGTCGAGGAGTCTTGCGCGTCCCCCGTCCGGCCCCAGCACCACCGCACCTGCAGCATCACCGAACAAGACCGCCGTCGCCCGATCGGTCCAATCGAGCAACCGGGTTATCAGTTCCACGCCCACCACGAGGATGTTCCGGGGAGCGAAGGCGATACGAGCACGTGCAATGTCGAGAGCCTGGACGAAACCGGCACAGCCGCTGCCCCCTAGGTCGTAGGCGGGGATGTGGTCACACCCGAGACGATGCTGGAGCAAGGCGGCAGTGTCCGGGGTGTAGAGCTCGGGAGTGTCGGTGGCAATGATGATCTCCCCGATATCCGCAGGGATCAGCCCGGCGTCCTTTACGGCTGCCTCTGCGGCGTAGGCGGCGAGAGTGAGCGTGGTCTCATCCTCCGCTGCCACCCGCCGCCTCTTGATACCGGTGCGCTGGGTGATCCACTCATCTGTGGTGTCAACGAGGGCGGCCCAGTCCTCATTGGTCATTACCCGTTCCGGGACGTAACCCCCGAAACCCAGAAACTCTGCCATCGCCGATCACATTAGGGCGGTGTCGCAGAGGGACGACCAACCGCCTAGATTCCGAGAGAGGTTTCGGAGAGGCAGGGAAAAGCACCATGGCATGGACCCGTGAGCTACCACCGTGCGAACATCTCGGCTTGATCAAGGAGGTCGAGCCGGGCAGTGACGGCTGCGCGGAGTGTCTGGCGATCGGGGACAGCTGGGTTCATCTCCGGCTCTGTCTCAGCTGCGGCAACGTTGGTTGTTGTGATCAATCCAAGAACACCCACGCCCGTAAGCACGCCGGTTCGGTGGAGCATCCGATCGTCCGCTCCTTCGAGGTCGGGGAGGCCTGGCGTTGGTGTTACCCCGACTCCCGATTCGTTTGAAATGCTTGCGGAGGTCTCTGCCCTGACCCGATCCACCTCAGCCGGTGGCGTCTGATGCCGAAGCCGGTGATTCTCACCGTCGACGACGATCCCGAGGTGCTCCGGGCGGTGCAGCGGGACCTGCGTCGTCACTACAGCGAGGAGTTCCGGGTGGTTGCCGCCGGTTCCGGTGCAGAGGCCCTCGAAGTCCTCACGGATCTCAACCTGCGAGGCGAAGCGATAGCAATGTTTCTGGTCGACCAGCGGATGCCCGACATGTCCGGAGTCCAGTTCTTGGCCAGGACGTTGGAGCGCCATCCCGACGCCAAGAAGGCGTTGCTTACTGCCTACGCGGACACCGAGGCCGCCATCTCTGCGATCAATGAGGTTTCCCTCGACCACTACATCATGAAGCCGTGGGACCCTCCCGAGGAGCGTCTCTACCCGGTGCTCGACGACCTCCTCGAGGACTGGTGGGATCACTTCACGCCCCGTTTCGAGGGAATCAGCGTCATCGGGCACAGATGGGGCCGTGCCACCCATGACGTGCGGGCCTTCCTGGCCCGCAACCAGGTCCCCTATCGGTCCCTGGATCTCGGCACCGACGACGAGGCAGAAGCACTCCTCCACGATATCGGGGGAGACCCCACCCTTCTTCCCGTCGTGCTCATGCCCGATGGGCAAGTCCTCGTCCAGCCGACGCCCGCCGACGTCGCCGGCCACATTGGCCTCAAGACCCAGCCGACCGAACGCTCCTACGACCTCGTGATCGTTGGCGCCGGTCCCGCCGGTCTCGCCGCCGCGGTGTACGGAGCCTCGGAAGGGCTCGCCACGCTTCTGGTCGAAAGCGAGGCCCCGGGCGGTCAGGCGGGACAGAGCGCCCGTATCGAGAACTACCTCGGGTTTCCCAAAGGCCTGAGCGGTAGTGATCTCTCGCGGCGAGCAGTGACCCAGGCCGCCCGTTTCGGGGCTGAGATCCTCACCCCCGCCGAGGTGATATCGGTTACACGACATGATCCGTTCCGGACCGTCACACTTCATGACGGCACCGAGGTGAGCACAAAGGCGCTCCTCATCACCACCGGGGTCTCCTACACCAAGCTCGACACCCCCGGGATCGAAGACCTCACCGGCGCCGGGGTGTATTACGGGACCTCCCGGATCGAAGGCGCCTCCCATCGTGACGAGCCGATGTTCATCATCGGGGCAGGCAATTCCGCCGGTCAGGCGGCGATGTTCCTCTCCCAGTTCGGATCCAGCGTGACGCTGCTGGTCCGTGGCGCGACCCTTCAGGAGTTCATGTCCCAGTATCTGATCGACGCCATCTCGGCAGAAGAAAACATCTTCGTGCGCTACAGCACGCAACTGGTCGAAGCCCGCGGCGACGGCCATCTTGAGCAGCTGGTGCTCAAAGACCGCAACACTGACGAGATAGAGGTGGTTACCGCCGGCGCCCTTTTCATCTTCATCGGCCAATCGGCGCGGACCGATTGGGTTGGCGACGATGTGGATCGTGACGAACGGGGCTTCATTCTCTCCGGCGCCGACTGCGGCCCGAATCCCAAGGGGTGGAATGTGCAGCGACCACCACTGCCCTTCGAAACGTCGGTCCCTGGCATCTTCGTGGCTGGGGACGTGCGTCACGGATCGGTGAAACGGGTCGCGTCGTCGACCGGGGAGGGAGCGATGGCGGTCCGCTTCATCCACGAGCACCTGGCGGACCTGTGAACACCATCTTCGAGCAGCTCAAGAGGCTTCCCTACTTCGCAGATCTCCCCGAGCGGCTCTTGTTGCGGGTATGTGTCGCCTCCGAGCAGTTGCATGCGGTTCCCGGCGAATTGATCATCGAAGAGGGCTCGAAGAGCGATGGGCTCTATGTGGTCACCGCGGGCGATCTCGAAGTCACCAAGACCAGCGGTGGTCGTTCCATCTCGGTGGCACGAGTCGGCGCCGGAGCGGTGCTTGGTGAGATCTCGCTCCTCGACGATGTGCCCCGGATCGCCACGGTCACCGCCATCACCGACGTGGAGTACATCAAGGTCCCCTCGGACACCTTCGGTGAGCTGTTGGAGAACCCGAAAATGGTGTTGAGGATGCTGCGCACCGTCACCTCACGACTCAGGGAAACCGAGAGCCTGGTCCGGAGTGAGGAGCGGATGGCCGGGCTGGGCCGAATGGCGGCGGGCCTGATGCACGAGCTCAACAACCCAATGGCCGCGATCCGGCACGGGACCAATTCAGGCCGCGCCATCATCGAGGATCTCGGCGACACGGCCCGCCGTCTCTCCAAAAAGGGCGTGGTCCTTCCCGAGGAGACCCCGTCGAACCCTGCCCACGAGGAGCTGAGTGCCCTGGCCAGGGCCGACGCAGAGGACGCCCTCGGGGAGTGGCTTTCCGGGCTCGGAGTCAGGGACGGCTGGGAGCTGGCACCCGCGCTTCTCGACGCCGGCTGGACGGAAGCCGCCCTGGCGAGCTTGGCGCCGGGAGCGGACCCCGAGACGAGGGCCGACGTCCTTCGCTGGCTGGGGCTTCGTCTCCTGGGGATCCAGGTTTCAGCCGAAGTGAAGATCGGTGCCGACCGAGTCTCTGAGCTGATCCAGGCCGTCAAAGAGTTCTCTTACCTCGACCAAGGCTCGATCCAGACCGTGGATCTGCGCTCCTCGGTCGACAACGCCCTCATCCTGCTCAAGCACAAATTGAAGTCCGGAGTCAAGGTGATAAAGGAGTACGACTCGGACCTTCCTGAGATCGAGGCTTTCGGAGCTGAGTTGAGCCAGGTGTGGATCAACCTCATCGACAACGCCATCTATGCCATGAACGAGGATGGAGTGCTGACCATCGCCATCAGCCGTGATGTGGATGGCGTCCTAGTGACGATTGGGGACACCGGCACCGGCATTCCCGAAGACGTGGCATCCCGGGTCTTCGACCCCTTCTTCACCACCAAGGAGCCAGGTCAGGGAACGGGTCTCGGTTTGGCGACCGTGCATTCGATCATTGCCCGGCACGGGGGAAAACTCGACTTCGTCACCGGCCCCGACGGAACGACCTTTCGGGCGCGGCTTCCACTCAAGCTCCCGACAGGCACTCAGGGCAAGGACCAGACTGCGGAAATGGTCGACAGCGAGACCCTCACGGGATCTTGACTCGATACCGTTCCAGGATCTCCTCCGTCTGGTCCAAGGGCAGGGCATGAGCGAGCCTGCCGTGCCTGCCCGTTGTCGTCTCGGCCGCGAACAGGGCGTTGACGATCGACTCTTCGGTGGCGTCGACGACCGCATGGAACAGGGGGTCCATGGCCTCGTTGGGGAGGGTCGCCACCATTCGCGGCTTGCCAGGCCGCTCTTCGAGGTGGTTGGCCGTGGCGAAAGCAATGAACAGATCCCCGCTGGAGTCGTGCCCGTATCCGCCGGCGCGGCCCAAGCCAACCGTCGCTCTTTGCGCGAGGCGCTTGCATTGTCCCGGCAACAATGGGGCGTCGGTGGCGATCACCACGATGATCGAGCCCCCGTTGGCCGGCTCGTCCCAGGGTGAGGGAATTTGCCCGCTATCGATGAGGGCGCCGACCGGCACCCCATCGATGCGGAAATCCTCTCGAGCGCCGTAGTTCGCCTGCACCAGCACCCCGACCACGTGACTCACGCCATCTATCTCGACCACCCTCGACGACGTTCCTGTCCCACCCTTGAACTCGTGACAGATCATCCCGGTCCCACCGCCAACACAGCCCTCCTCCACCGCCCCACCCCGGGCGGCTGCCAGGGCGGCGGCGGCATCCTCCTCGGTCAGGGCGAACGCCTCGGAGTCACTGAGCCATCCGTCGTCCGTTTCACCCACCACCGGAAGGAGGAAATCCTCTGTCACCCCGACGCGGACCGACTCCTTGGCCAGGAAGTCCCGCACCATGCCAACCTGGTAGGTGTTGGTGATGGCGATCGGCGAGCCGAGCATCCCCGACTCTTCAACCCAGGCCAGCCCGGTCATCTCACCGTTGCCATTGAGAATGTGTGAGGCGGCATAGGCGTAGTCGGTCCATATCCCGCCGTCGCGGGGGACCACCATGGTGATGCCGCTCCTGATCACATACGGCTCGTCCCGGACCACGGTGGCATGCCCGACCAGGACACCAGGGACATCCGTGATCGCATTCGACAAACCCGCCGGCAATCGCCCAATCCCCGCACTCAGGTCCCGCAATCTTGCCCTCAAGACACCGCCCTTCGAAGGGGAACGCTACCTGGAGGCCTATCGTCCCGTAATCGATGTTTCGGGCAGCAATCAGATGAGTTCTGTCTTCTCACGGTCGGGAGGAACGCTCCCCACAGCAGTCTCCGCGACAGGGTCGTGGGTGACCGACATCGATGGCAAGCAATACCTGGACGCCGCCGGCGGCGCGATCGTCGTCGGGATCGGCCACGGCGTCGCCGAGATTGCCGAAACCATCGCGACCCAAACGGCGACCCTGGCCTACGTCCATGGCACCACCTTCACCACCGAGCCCTTGGAGGCCTACGCCACCGAACTGGCAACCGTGGTTCCGATGAACCGGGCACGGGTGTTCCCGGTGTCGGGCGGATCCGAGGCCATGGAAACCGCCTTGAAGATGGCCCGCGCCTATCACCTCGCCAAGGACCAGCCCGAGCGGACCGTGATCATCGGCCGGGGCGCTTCTTATCACGGGAACACCCGGGGCGCCCTGGACGTCTCGGGACGGGAACCGCTTCGCCGCCCCTACGAGCCATGGTTGGGGCAGACCCGACGGGTTCCCGGGGTCAACGAGTATCGATGCCCCAACCCGGATCATCCATCCGGCTGCACTAAATGGCATGCCCACCGTCTCGAAGAGGCCATCGCGGAAGAAGGGGCCGAGCGGGTCGTCGCCTTTGTCGCCGAACCGATCGGTGGGGCGGCGAGCGGGGCGGCGATCCCACCCGAGGGCTACTGGGACGCAATCGCCGGGATATGTCGCCGCAATGACATCTTGATCATTGCGGACGAGGTGATGACCGGGTTCGGAAGAACCGGGGAATGGTTCGCGAGCGACCATTACGGGCTTCGGCCCGACATTCTGGTTGCCGCCAAAGGCGCATCCAGTGGCTATTGGCCAATCGGATTGGCTATCACCTCAGGGGACGTCCATGACACCATCACCGCCGGAGGGGGGCTGGTGCACGGGTTCACCTGGTCCCATCACCCGGTGGGAGCGTCGGTGGGCCTGGCCGTGCTCGATCGCATCAAGAAGCTGCGGCTGATCGACCGGGCGCGGGTCCAGGGTGAGCGGCTCCTCGGCGGCCTGCGCTCAGCGCTCGCCGACCATCCTCGAGTTGGTGACGTCCGCGGGATCGGGCTGCTGGCCTGCGTTGAGTTGGTGGCAGACCGGGAGAGCCGAGAGCCTTTTCCCAGATCGGCTCAGGTCACGGAGAGCATGCTCCAACGTGCCGGAGAGATCGGGCTCCTCCTCTATCCGTCGACAGGCAACGTGGACGGGACCAACGGTGACTACCTGCTCATCGGCCCTCCGCTCACGGTGACCGATGACGAGGTCGATCTGATCGTCGATCGCACAACCGCAACACTGGGGGCACTCGAATGAGTTTGACCGCCGTCTGGTCCGATGGATACCTGGCTCACGACGCCAACTGGCTGGTCTGGGTGGGGGTCCGGCTTCCCGGTGACGAGGAGGCGGACCGCGCCCTGAC
>CAZSMJ010000092.1:0-8108 GCA_964608055.1 uncultured Acidimicrobiaceae bacterium
ACGACGGCGTTGGTGCCGGCGTGAGCCACGATGATGACCCGGCGATCGGGATCGTCGACAGCCCACAGATGACGGTGCTCCGCTTGCATCGGATGAATCCCGTGGGCTTCGAGCGTCTCCTGGAGACCGGAGACGACACGTTGGTGAAACGCCCGGAAGGTCTCACCCCCCGGCAGCCCGTCCCACATCTCCTCCATGGAACGGAAGTTCGAGTCCCGAAGTGCCTTCTCGATCTCGTCGACCGGGGAGCCGTCCCATTCCGGTGGGTTGTTGATCTCTTGGAGCCAGTCGTAGACCTCGGGTTTGGTCCCGAGCTCCCCCGAAATCGGGTTGGAGGTCTGCACCGCGCGGTTCATCGAGGAGACCCAGAGCTCGTCGAAGCCGTCGAGGCTGGCGAGACGGTGGGCGACACGTTTTGCCTGTTCGTGGCCGAGCTCGGTCAGGTCGGGGTTGTTGCGAGCGATGCGATCCGGGGCCCAGTCCGGCTGCCCGTGACGGACGAGGAACAGATCCATGGCGCCAACCTAGACCCACCGGGAACCACCGGCGGCATCGGGTATGGGTCGCGGCCCAATACGATGTGAGGGTGCCTGGCGATTCCTTGATAGAGCATCTACGCACCCACGCCCTCCGGACCGATGGCCCGTTCACGCTCCGATCAGGTGCGGTCACCTCCTGGTACCTCGATGCCCGTCAGACCACGTTCAGCGGGGCGGGGGCCTGGCTGGTCGGGGAGGCGGTGCTGAAGGTGGTCGACCCTTCGGCTATGGCGATCGGGGGGATGACGATGGGGGCCGACCCGATCGCAGTGGCCACGGCAATGGTCGCCGCGCGCACTGGACGAGAATTGAGCGCCTTCTCGATTCGGAAGGAGGCCAAGGCTCACGGCACCGGGGGCCGGGTCGTAGGCCCGGTCCCCCCGGGGACCAGGGTGGCGATCCTCGAGGACACGACAACGACCGGTGGTGCCGCGATCGAAGCCACCGACGCCGCGATCGGAGAGGGTCTGGAGGTGATCCAGGCGATCGCGCTCGTGGACCGCTCCGGTAATCAGGCCGCGGCCGCTTTTGCCGGTCGGGGCATTCCCTATGTGGCGCTGGTCGTGCCCTCCGACTTTGGTGTTGGCGAATGAAGGTCATCGTTCAGAGGTCGGCGATCCGGATGTGGTTGATGGCGATCGGCGCCATCCCGCTGCTCATCATCGCCGTCGATGTCCTCTCCAATCGCCGGATCACGAACTGGCTGAGAGAAATCATGTTCACCCCCGCCGACACCCAGATCTACGAGCCCCGCGACGTCATCTACGCCTGGGCCATCCTGCTGTTCGCCGGATTTCTCGTGATCTGGGGTCTGAAGGAGCTGTTCGTCCCCACCCGGGTCATCGAGTGTCGCGACGAAGGCCTCGCCCTCAAACTGCGCGGGCCGTTTCGCAGACATGACGTCATCCCCTGGGGCACGATCGTCGACGTCGACGCCGGGGAGATCGAAGACGAAGGGGAGATCCTGCTCTTGCTCCGGATCAAGGTCCTGGAACGCGGCGACCTTCCCGCTCATCCCTGGGGGGCGCGCTGGCTGGAGCCTCGGGTGTTGGGAGTCCTGGCCCAGGATTGGTCGCTCACCCCCAAAGAGGCCGCCAAGGTGATCGGGGACTACGCGGTGGACGCAGCTCGTCGCGCTGGTCGTGCCAGGGTGGCGCGGCTCTGGGACTCTTCGTGAGGGCGGTCGGCGCCCATGTGCCCTCCGGGCGGCCCATCGAGGAGGCCCGGGAGCGAGGCGCGGATCTGGTGCAGATCTTCCTCTCCGACCCCCAGGGTTGGAAGAAGCCGCTTCCCAGGCCGGACGCCGCCGAACTCCGAGCCTCGCTGATCCCGATCTACGTCCACTCTCCCTATCTGATCAACGTCTGCGCCGACAACAACAAGATCCGGGTGCCGTCACGGCGCATCCTCCAGGAGACATGTGACGCCGCGGCCGAGATCGGGGCCGCCGGGATCGTGGTCCATGGCGGCCATGTGACGGGAGACGGACCTCAGGAGGAAGGGATTCTTCGCTGGCGCAAAGCCCTCGAGCCACTGGACACCAAGGTCCCGGTTCTCATCGAGAACACCGCTGGTGGCGACAAAGCAGTCGCCAGGAGGGTGGAATGGATCGCCCGGCTGTTCGCCGAGGTCTCCGAATTCGGGGTCGGCTTCGTTCTCGACACCTGTCATGTCTGGGCCGGTGGCGAGCCGTTCGACGAGCTCGTGCCGAGGGTGATGGAGGCGACGCGGCGGATCGACTTGGTGCACGCCAACGACTCGAAGGATCCCTTCGACTCCCGGCGCGATCGCCATGAGAACTTGGGAGATGGCCAGATTCCCTCCGAGGACTTGGCCCGGGTCATCAGCGAGGCTGATGCGCCGGTGGTGGTGGAGACACCGGGGGGCGCCGTCGAGCAGGGCGCCGACATCGAATGGGTGAGGGCGACTCTGACAGCTCGGCAACCCAGCAGCAGCCCCTAAGTACCATTTCCTGACTATGACCAAGAAAGTGACGGTTCCCGACATTCGGGCCCGCAAGGGTGGGCCCAAGATCACGATGGTCACTGCCTACGACTACCCGTCGGCCGTGATCGCCGATCGTGCGGGTCTGGACATCATCCTCGTCGGCGATTCGGTGGCCAATGTCGTCCACGGCATGGACACCACTCTGGAAATCGGTCTCGATGAAATGATCGTTCACGCCCGGGCGGTCAAGCGCTCCGAGCCCTCCGCGCTCTTCGTTGTCGACATGCCGTGGCTGAGCTTCCACATCTCGCCGGAGGACGCGGTCCGCAACGCGGGGCGAATCGTTCGAGAGGGTGGCGCCGAGGCCGTGAAGCTCGAAGGGGGCCGGAAACGTATTCCCGCCATCGAGCGCATCCTCGACGCCGAGATACCGGTCATGGGCCATCTCGGCCTCACCCCGCAGTCGGTCAACGCAATGGGGGGTTTCAAGGTGCAAGGCAAAGTGGTCGAGGCCGCCCGCGAGTTGATCGAGGACGCCCGGGCTCTCGCCGAGGTTGGTTGCTTCTCGATCGTGCTCGAAGGTGTGCCCGACGTCCTGGGTGAGTTGATCACCAAGGAGGTCGATGTCCCCACCATCGGCATCGGCGCCGGGCCTAATACCGATGGCCAGGTTCTCGTCTACCACGACGTGCTCGGGATCGGCCTCGGGCCCCACGCCAAGTTCGTGCGGGCCTATGCCAGCATCGGCGAGGAGTCGATCGAGGCCTTGAGGCGGTTTGCCGCCGACATCCAGTCCGGAGCCTTCCCTGGGGACGAGGAGAGCTATCACGTCCCTGACGAGGTCGCGGCCGAGCTGCTCAGGGGCGAGTCGTCCGGCTAACCCTCCTTTGCGGGCTCATCCTGGCGTCTGCCTGCGGTGGCGACGGGGGCGGAGGCGTCGTGACGGTGCCCGTCGAGATCTCCGGGACCCGGCTCGAGGTTCTGGTCGCTGACACCCCCGAGGAGCGTCGGATCGGTCTCAAGGGTGTCGATGAGATTCCGGGCGGGGCCGACGGGATGCTCTTCGTCCACGAGACCCCGAGTTCGGTCCGCTATGCGATGCTCGACGTCCCGATGTCCCTCGACATCTGGTTCTTCGCTGGGGACGGTTCGTTGATCGGGACCACGGAGATGGCGCCCTGTCCCTTCGAGCCGTGCCCGCTCTATGCCTCCCCGGGTGACGTCTCCTGGGTGTTGGAGACCGTCGCTGGCAGCTACGAGTTCGAGGAGGGGGCGGTTATCAGCGGCGCCCCGAATGGGGAAAACGGCTGAACCCGGATACACTTCGAGCGACCGCACCGACGTCTCGCGCCGTTCGGATGCGTGCAACCCCTGCTCCATCGACGGGATGGGGCCTTCCAATCGGATGTCCACAGGAGGTCGAATGCGCGACTATGAACTGATGACGATTCATCGTCCTGATCTTGCAGAGGACGACATCGACGCCAAGATCGGCGAGCTCGAGTCGTATCTCTCCGAACACGGGGCGAGCGTCAAGGGCAAGGATCTCTGGGGCAAGCGTCGCTTCGCCTATGAGATCGAGCATCTCTCCGAGGGTTATTACTCGGTGGTGAACTTCCAGGCTGAGGCGGCAGCCGTCGATTCACTTGATCGGATGCTTTCCCTCGCCGACGAAGTGGTTCGACACAAGATCGTACGGCTCGGCGGCTGACTGGAATACGTCACACCGGCGCGGCATGATCGTCGGTGGACGTGAGAAGAGGAGATCTCAATGTCGAACAACGTCACACTCATCGGCAACCTTGTCGACGACCCCGAGCTGCGCTTCACCCCTTCGGGTGTCGCCATGGCCAAGATCCGCATGGCGGTGAACCGCCGGTGGCGGGGCAACGACGGTGAGTGGCAGGAAGACACCAGCTTCTTCACCGGCACCGTGTGGAGAGAACAGGCCGAGTCGGCCGCAGAGTCGCTGCAGAAGGGCGCGCGGGTGATCGTCACCGGGCGGCTCGAGCAGCGAACCTGGGAAACCGATCAGGGGGACAAGCGTTCCGTCGTCGAGGTTCAGATCGACGAGATCGGCCCCTCTCTGCGTTGGGCCACGGCCACGGTCAACAAGACGGCGCGATCCGGCGGCGGTGATTTCGCCAGTGCCAAGGAAGGCGATGTCCCTCCGGCTCCGGTCGCCCGTGACAGCTATGGGCCCGATGAGGCCCCGTTCTGATTTCAGGAGTTACCGAATAGATGGCACGCAAATCCACCAACAACCCACGACCCAAGCGGCGTCGTGGGATGGAAGTGCGCCGGGGTCGTCCCAAACCCTGTGCGTTCTGCAAGGCAAGGGTCGAGTTCATCGACTGGAAGGACGTCTCGGTCCTTCGCAAGTACATCTCGGACCGGGGCAAGATCCGGGGTCGTCGGGTCAACGGGAACTGCCCGCGGCACCAGCGCGAGGTGGCAGTTGCCATCAAGAGCGCTCGTGAGATGGCTCTTCTCCCCTACCTGAGCACCCGATGAAGCTGATCCTGATCTCCGACGTCGACGAGCTCGGCAAACGCGGCGACGTAGTCGACGTCGCCGAGGGTTACGCCCGGAACTTCCTGCTCCCGAAGAAGAAGGCGGTCAAGGCCAGCGAGGGTTCGATGGCCCAGGCCGAGGCCACCCGTGAGGCCCGCATCGAGAGCGAGCAGCGGGCCCGGGAGCATGCCGAGAACCTCGCCACTCAGCTGGTGGGAACCCGGGTCGTGCTTGCCGCCCAGGCCGGCGACGAAGGCAGGCTCTACGGCTCGATCTCGGTCCATGACGTGGTCGAGGGGATCAAGCGGTTCACCGGGCTCGAGTTGGAGCGCGACACCGTGGTGCTCCCGTCCCCGATCAAAGCGATCGGTCTCCATGAGATCCAGATCAAACTCCATCCCCAGGTCGAGTTCCCCCTCATCCTCGACGTCATCCCCGCCACTTCGCTTTCCTAATTGGGAGCCACAGGTCCGTATATGACACCTGTAGCTCCCAATTACGGGTAGGACCTCCGGATTAGCGCTGGATTTAGCGTCTTTGGAGAGTGTTTCGCGGCCTTTTGGACAGTGTTTCGCGTAGTTTTGGACTGGCGACCCTCTGTGGTCTAAGTTCATCTCGCTTCCCAAAGCAGGCCGATCTTCCCCCCTTCCCACCTGGGTTTGACGCGTCGGTTCGCGAAAACTGTCACACGGCGTTGGTAGAAGAGGGGTAGATGAGCGGCTTGACCGAACAGACCGAGATGAGGCCCGGCTACCGGAGCCCACCTCATTCACGTGAGGCGGAGGAGTCGGTGATCGGGGCGGTGCTGCTCTCCGAGGATGCGGTCAACGAGGTGATGGACCGGCTTCATCCCGAGGACTTCTACACCCCGGCCCACCAAGCCATCTTCGAGGCGATGCGACAGTTGTTCGACGGTAACCAGGCGATCGACGCGGTCACCGTCTCCGAGGAGCTCCGGCGCCGTGGGGAGCTGGAGAAGATCGGCGGGGTCAACTACCTGACCCGTCTGGTCGACATTGTCCCCTCCACCTCCAACATCCTCTATTACGCCGGGATCGTCGAGGAGCACGGCAAACGGCGTGAATTGATCCGGGCCGGGGCGACGGTCACCGAGGTCGCTTTCAACATCGACGAGGAGATCGCGATCGTCCTCGACCGCGCCGAGCAAACGGTGCTCGGTGTCGCCGAGCGACGCAGCTCACAGACCCTGCTCGAGGTCGGGCCGTTGTTCAGTGACGTCCTCGAGCACATCGAGGCTCTCGAACAGCTCGGCTCGGAGATCAACGGGCTGGCCACCGGGTTTGTCGACCTCGATCAGAAGCTGGCCGGGATCCAGCCCGCAAATCTGGTGGTGATTGCGGGAAGACCGGGCATGGGCAAGTCGGCGATCGCTTTGAACATCGCAACCAACGTCGCCACCAAAGGCGAGCCGGTGGCCATCTTCTCGCTGGAGATGTCCAAGGAAGAGATCGTGCAGAGGATTCTGTCCTCGGTGGGCCAGGTCGACTCCAAGAAGCTCCGCAACGGGCAACTCGGGCCGCTCTGGCAACGGGTGGTGGACGCGGCGGGGAAGATGTACAAGGCGCCGATCTTCATCGACGATTCCTCGATGGTCACCGTGACCGACATCAGGGCCAAATGCCGGCGTCTGAAGCGAAAGCGCGGGCTCTCCCTGGTCATCGTCGACTATCTCCAATTGCTGCAGGCTTCGACCCGGGAGAATCGGCAACAGGAGATCTCCGAGATCACCAGGAATCTGAAGAACCTGGCGAAGGAGCTCGCGGTTCCGATCATCGCCGTTTCTCAGCTCAATCGCTCGGTGGAGTCCCGAGAGAACCGACGTCCTCGTCTCTCCGACCTCCGAGAGTCGGGCGCCATCGAGCAGGACTCGGACGTGGTGATGTTCGTTTACCGCCACGAGTACTACCACCCCGAGGATCAGGAGAAGAAGGGGATCGCCGAGCTGATCATCGAGAAGCATCGCTCCGGAGCCACCGGGACCGTGGAGATGACCTTCCAGCCCGAGTTCACCCGCTTCGCCAATCTGGGCCGGGATGTGAGCTGAGATCTGAGCCAGGCCCCGATCTCGGCTTCTCCTTCCAGGTCTGGAAGGCCGGGGAGGTGGCGATCAGCCGTCACGGGGATGTGGTGACGATCCTGCGCGGTAAGGCAGCCGAGAAGTTCCTGAAGCGGGTCTATATCGGCGATCCGCAGCAGGTGATGGCCCGGGCGACGGGCAACTACAAGCGGGGAAGCAAGCGCGGGTGATTCCCTTCGTTCGCGGCGACCCAAAGGGTCGCCGCTTTTTGGAGGGGTTCCACTTGCCCTGTGGAGCCGGGGAAGCTCCTGAGGGGGGACTCAAATAGGGAGTGGCGCCAAAGATTCAGTTTGTGCCTCTCGAATCCCTGTTGGTCGAGCAGAACGGGGCCATATCCAACTAGACGCAACCGCGCTAGTTCGTGGCCGATCGGTCGAAATCCTGGTGGGAGCGGCTGGCGGTCGGCCCGCTCTGGCCCTGATACTTCGATCCCAACTCTGGGGATCCGTAGGGGAAATCGGCCGCCGTGGTCATTTGATAGAAGCTGATCTGGCCGATCTTCATCTCGGGGTAGATGGCGATGGGCAGGGTGGCGACGTTGGAGAGCTCGAGGGTGATATGGCCCTCGAACCCGGGATCGATGAACCCGGCGGTCGAATGGATGAGCAAGCCGAGACGCCCCAGAGAGGACTTCCCCTCGAGCCGGGCCACTACATCATCACCGAGTTTGACTCGCTCCAGGGTGGAGCCGAGGACGAACTCTCCGGGGTGGAGCATGAACGGCTCCTCCGCTTCGACCTCGATCAGTTGGGTCAGGTCAGACTGGGGAGCCCGGGGGTCGATCTGGCTGTAACGATGGTTGACGAAGACCCGGAATCCGTTCCCAACCCGAAGATCGACCGAGGAGGGCTGGACGAAGGCAGGCTCGTAAGGGTCGATGACGATGACCCCGCCCTCGATCGCTTCCCGTATGGACCTGTCAGAAAAGATCATGTGGAGCGGGTGAAGGGAATCGAACCCTCGCCCCGAGCTTGGGAAGCTCGTGTTCTACCATTGAACTACACCCGCAA
>CAZSMJ010000093.1:0-7943 GCA_964608055.1 uncultured Acidimicrobiaceae bacterium
GCCAGAAACTCCAGAGCGTCACCGAACTCCACTCCTTGAGTCTCGGAGACGAAGGTGAAAACATCGCCGCTCTTTTGACACCCGAAGCAGTGATAGAGACCTCGGGCCCGATCCACCGACATCGAGGGCGTCTTCTCCTCGTGGAAGGGGCAGACCGCCATGAACGAACGCCCCGATCGCTTGACAGTGGTGACCTCGGAGATCAACTCGACGAGGTCGGTGGCCTCCCGGACCCGGTCGATATCGGAGCGATCTGCCATGGCCCGTCGATCATAAGGACGGCCGTGCGGTGATCAGCCTGAGGTCGCGACGAATTCGAGACGGATCAACACCTCGTCGGAGACATCCGCCACCCCAGGGGCGTTCGGAATCCCGAGGTCGAAATCGCCTCGAGTCACGGTGGTCTCGGCTGTTCCCTCGATGGTCACCTCGTCGACGAAGGTGGCCGACACGTCGAAGGTGACGGAATTGGTGGTCTCCTTGATCTTGAGATCCCCGATCACCGTGAACTCAATCGTGTCCCCGATGGCCGCGGTCCCGCTCAGCCCGTCGACCGAGGTCACGTCGAAGGTGATGAACTCGAACTCGTCGCTGGCGGAGTTGAGGATCACCGGTCCCCGGATCGCGCGATCCCGGTTACCCGAATCGGTCTCGAAGGTGCGAGCGTTGACGATGATCTGAGAGAACTGGGCGGTGCTGAGATCGTTGGCATCGACCTGGATCTGGCCTGCCAGCTCCGAGGTGGTGCCGACCACGGTTTGCGGCGAGCCGCGTAACACCTCGTCGATCTCGAAGCTCGCCACCGACTGTATGGGGTCTATGACGAAAGCCTGGCCACCGGACTCCACTGTCTCCTCGATGGGGGCTGTCGAACCGGACGCGGTGCTGCTTGTCTCCCCGGCGATAGGAGGTGTGGTCAACTCGGTAGAGGGCTCACCAGAGCCCCCAGCGAAGTAGAGCCAGGTAACCACCCCGATCCCAAGCACGAGGATCGAAGCGATAACCCAGCCGACGATGCGTTTCACGGATGTATCACGTGAGCCCAAGTCTGGGGAAGGCACCTCAAACCGACGGGAAAGCTCATGAGAGCTTTCCCGACAGATACTCGACCAAAGCGGTCATCGGCACCCGGTCCTGGTGCATCGTGTCGCGGTCGCGCACCGTCACGGCCTGGTCCTCCAACGTGTCGAAATCAACCGTCACCGCATAGGGGGTCCCGATCTCGTCCTGTCGGCGGTAACGACGCCCGATCGACTGGGTGGTGTCGACTTCGGTCATCCAGTGACGTCGCAGTTCGGTTGCGATCCTCTCGGCGGGCTCGATCAACTCGGGCTTCTTGGAGAGGGGCAGCACCGCCACTTTGTAAGGAGCCAGGCGAGGATCCAGCTTGAGGACGACCCTGGCCTCGTCGTTCACCTTCTCCTCGGTGTAGGCATCGATGAGGAAGGCGAAGGTGGTCCTGGTGGCGCCGGCTGCCGGTTCGATGACATAGGGGAAGAATCGCTCGTTGGTGTCCTGGTCGAAGTAGGTCAGGTCCTCACCCGAGGCCTCGGCGTGCTGTTTGAGGTCGAAGTCGGAGCGGTCGGCGATTCCCTCCAACTCGTCCCAACCCCAAGGGAACAGGTACTCGACATCGACCGTGCCGGACGAATAGTGACTCAACTCGTCAGCCTCATGGGGCCTGAGCCTGAGCCTCTCCTCGGTCATCCCCAGATCGAGGTACCACTTCTTACGCTCCTCCTGCCAGTACTGGAACCATTTCGGGGCTTCCTCGGGGCGGCAGAAGTACTCCATCTCCATCTGCTCGAACTCACGGGTACGGAACACGAACTGACCGGGAGTGATCTCATTTCGAAACGACTTGCCGACCTGGGCGATCCCGAATGGGAGCTTCAGCCTCAAGGTGCGACGGACGTTCTCGAAATTGATGAAGATCCCCTGAGCCGTCTCCGGTCTCAGATAGACCAGGTTCTCCTCGGAGTCCACGGGGCCCATGTGGGTGCGGAACATCAGGTTGAAATTTCGGGGGTCGGTGAGGGTCCCCTTCTGACCGCAGGTGGGGCAGGTGTCCGGGTCCTCCAACTTGTCGAGGCGATGGCGGCTGTTGCAGTTTCGGCACTCGACGAGGGGATCGGTGAACACTTCTTCGTGGCCCGACGCCTGCCACACCTGGCGCGCTTGGAGGATCGCCGAGTCGAGGCCGACGATGTCCGAACGCTCCTGCACCATGGCCCGCCACCACGCCTCCTTGACGTTGCGCAACAACTCGACACCCAGAGGTCCGTAGTCGTAAGAGGAGCGCAACCCGCCGTAGATCTCGGAGGCCTGGAACACGAAACCACGCTTCTTGGCGAGACTGGAGATGGTGTCGAGGGTGACTTCGGTCATGATCAGCGGGGAACGGTGGCCTGGTCCGGATGCTTAGTCAACCTGGGGCATGTCATCCGCCGCCCCGAACCGACGCTCCCGGGCCTGGTAGTCGACCACTGCGTCGACGAGGGCGTTGCGGTCGAAGTCGGGCCAGAGGATGCCCGGGAAGTAGAACTCGGCATAGGCAGCCTGCCAGAGCAGGAAATTGGACAGCCGATGCTCACCTGAGGAGCGGATGATGAGATCGGCTGCCGGCATCTCGGGGATATAGAAGGCCGACTCAATTGCGTGTTCGTCGATTTCTTCGATCGACAACTCGCCAGCGACAACCCTGGAGGCGATCGTGCGGGTGGCTTCGACGATCTCACGCCGGCTCCCGTAGTTGAAGGCGAACACCAGATGAAGACGTTTGTTGATGGCGGTCGCCTCCGCCGCTTCGGCCATGTGCTTGCGATTGCGGTCCGGGATCCGGGGATCACCCATGTCGCCTGCAAACCACATCCGCACCCCTTGCGCGTCGAGCTCGTCGCGACGTCGGAGAAGCAAATCCTCGTTGAACCACATGAGAAATTCGACTTCGTCGTCGGAGCGCGACCAGTTCTCGGTGGAGAAGGTGTAGGCGGTGATCCATTCGATGCCAATCTCGAGGGCGCCTTCCACGGTGTCGAAGAGCGCTGCCTCACCTGCCAAATGCCCGGCGGTGCGGGGTAAGCCTCTCGCATTGGCCCAGCGTCCATTGCCGTCGAGGATGAGCCCCACATGTCGGGGTATCCGCGTGGGATCGATCCTCGACAGATCCAGACTCAATCCAGCACCGCCAGCGACGACAGCTTCCGATCGAGGTGGTATTCCACAAAACGCCGAGTGATACCCATGGCCTCACCGGAGAGGCCGGCATCTGTCTCCGGCAACTGACCTAACTCCGCCCCAGCCAGAGCCGCCAGATACACAGTGATGCCCTCCCGAAGCCGAACCGACCCTTCGACACCACATCGGTCGCACACCACGCCACCACCACCGAAAGAGAACCGATGCAGGTCATCGACCCGGCCACAGGATGCGCACATCAGCAGAGAGGGAGCAACACCGACCACGTCGGCCAGCTTCAGGAGAAAGCTGGTGATGAGGTCCGGCCCGTTCCGCCCGGCCTCGAGAGCGCGCAGACCGCGGTGGAGCAGGAGGAACAACCGCATCGACGATTCGTCTTCCTGGGCTACTGCGTCGGCAGCCTCGACCATGGTCCCGGCGGCGATCACCGAGTCGAGGTCGTTGCGGAGCCGGGGAAACGGCTCGAGGACCGCAACCTGGGTGATGGTGTCGAGGTTGCGTCCCTCGTAGAGGACCAGGTCGACATGGGTGAAAGGCTCGAGTCGGCCGCCGAATCTGCTCTTCGTCTTTCGGATCCCCTTGGCAACGGTCCGGATCTTGCCGTTGTTGGGGCTGAGCAGAACCACCACCCGATCGGCATCCCCGAACGGATAAGAACGAAGGACGATGCCCTGATCGTGTCGGATTCCCATTGGCGGTTCAGGGTAGGGACGACGGCGAACCGCTCGACGGTTTACCCTCGACTCTCATGCCCCTTCTCACCGACGTCGAGATCACGGAATTTCTCGATAATCACCCCGAATGGACCCGGTCCGGCAGCGAGATAGCTCGCACCTTCGAGTTCCCCGATTTTGTCGAGTCGATCGGGTTCGTCGCCGAGGTGGCAGTGTTCGCCGAGAAGGCCAGCCACCACCCGGACATCGACATCCGCTGGAACAAGGTCACCCTGCGGCTGTCTACCCATTCCGAAGGAGGGTTGACTCACAAGGACACGGACCTGGCCGACCTTTGCGACGCCCTGTACGCCCCCTGAACTCAGGCGGTGGTGAAGCCGAATCGATCCAAGAGCTGTGGGCTGCGTTGCCAGTCCTTCTCGACTGTCACGTGGAGACTCAGGTTCACCCTGTTGCCTAACAGAACCTCGAGATCCTGACGCGCCTCGGTTCCTGCGATCTTCAACAGTGAGCCGCCCTTCCCGATCACAATCCCCTTCTGACTCTTGCGCTCGACGATGACGCGGGCCGAGATGTCGATCAAGCCGTCGGGGCGTTGCTCGAGATCCTGGACCCTCACCAACAGCGAGTGAGGCAACTCGTCGTTGAGTCGTTCGAGGAATTTCTCCCGGACGATCTCCCCGATCACCAAACTCTCGGGCTGGTCGGTGGTCATCCCGGGCGGGTAGTAGCGGGGGCCCTCGGGCAGACGGTCGGCAATCTCATCGACCAGGTCGTCCAGCCCGGTGCCTTCGATCGCCGACACCGGGACATACGAGGCGAAATCCCAATCCCCGGCTTTGGCCAATTGTTCGATGACCTCGCCGCGGCCGGCGCTGTCGACCTTGTTGACGGCCAACACCACCTCCGAGCCAGCGGTCTTGAGCCGCTCGGCAATGAGACGGTCACCGGGGCCAATCGGCATCGAAGCGTCGATCATGAACATGACCACATCGGCCTCACCCAGGGTGCCGTAGACCAGGGCATTGAGCCGATCGCCCAGGTCGGTCTTGGGCTTGTGCAAGCCCGGGGTGTCGAGGAGGACGATCTGATATGCCGGATCCTCAGGATCGGGCCCGTTGACCACGCCTCGGATCACGTTCCGTGTCGTTTGGGGCCGGGAAGAGGTGATCGAGACCTTGGAGCCCACCAGTTTGTTGACCAGTGTCGACTTCCCGACATTGGGGCGCCCCACCACGGGGACGAAACCGGACTTCATCTGGAGTCGACGGTGTTCGACGCCGTCACCATCACCTTCGACACGCGCCGACCTTGCATGCTGGTGACCGTGAATCGGAGCGGGCCGAAATCGAACTGCTCCCCTTCGTCTGGAATCCGCTCTGCAAGACCGAGCACCAGGCCGCCGACGGTGTCCCACTCCACTTCGGGCAGGTTCACGCCGGCAGCGTCGGCAAGATCCTCGACAGGCACCCTGGCATCGACATCCCAGCCACCATCGGGGCGGTTGACGATGAACGACTCGTGCTCGTCGGTCTCGTCGCTTATCTCGCCGACCAGCTCCTCGATGAGATCCTCGATCGTCACCAGACCGGCGACGTCGCCGTACTCGTCGACGACGATCATCTGGTGGACCCGCCTCGACTGCATCTCGGCCAGTAGCGAAGAAGCCAACTTGGTCTCTGGGACGAACTCAACCGGCCGCATTACCTCTTTGAGCGAAGCCGGTCGCTGGCCATCCGTGAGCAACGGCAGGAGGTCCTTGACGATGATCAGCCCGACCACATCGCCGTTGTCGGTGATCGGCACTCTCGAGAAGCCCTCTTTGGTGGCGATGTTCACTAGCTCGTCGATGCTTGCGGTTACCGGCACGGTGATCATGTCGGGGCGGGGGGTCATCACCTCGCGGACCATGGTCTCGCCGAACTCGAGCACCGAGTCGATCAATTCTCGTTCCTGTTCTTCGGCTTCTTCCGAAGCCGATGCCGGTTCCCGGTCCGAGCCCTCCGAGTCGGGCTCGGGAAGCAGGTCGTTGGCCCAGCCCCCGAGACGGATCGCCACCGCCAGCAGCGCCGCCGAGCGGTAGGCGATCACCCGGATTCGGTGACGCCCGACCTGCCGCGGAACCAGATCCCCAACGAAGAACACCGAGAGGCCCATGGCCATGGCGTAGCCAACAGATTCACCGAGACCCGCTCCAGCCGTCAGTAAGGCGGTGCCGAGGACTGCAGAAATCACCAGCAGGGCAACTGCAACGACGCTCACCGCCGGGTTGATCAACTCTCGGTCCTCCAAGAGTTCAGCCACCGTGGAGGCTCCGCTCACCTGCTCGGCACTGTCTCGGAGTGCATCCGCGCGAGGGATCCGGGTGACTGCCGTGCCCGCGGCACGCAGCCATGACGCCATCACCAGGCACGCCACGGCCAGAACCGTCACGAAGACGCTCATCGTCGTTTCTTCCCAACCTGGGCGAGGAGCTCGATCTCACGACTTTCCATGGCCGAGGCGTCGCCGTCGGCCTGATGGTCATAGCCCATGAGATGAAGGATCCCGTGAGCCACCATCAACGCCATCTCGTCTTCGAAGTTGACCCCCATCTCGCCGGCCTGCCGTTTGACATATCCGGGGGCGATGATCACGTCCCCGATCATCACCGGCGGCCCGGAGGGGTCGGGGTCCGGAGCCACCCCCGGGATCAGGTCCTCGACGGGAAAGGCGAGCACGTCGGTCGGCCCGCTCCGATTGAGAAAACGCTCGTTGTAGGAGGACATCTCGTCCTCGTCGACAAAGAGCAGGGTCACCTCGGTGTCCTTGGGGTAGCCCTCTTTGGAGACGATCAGCTCGGCGAGGGTTCGCATCCCGGCGAGATCCAGTTCCTCACCTTGTTCGTCGGCCAGGAAAACGCTCACTGGCCGAGCTTGGTACTGGAAGGATCGTCCATCAGGTCCCGGGAAAGTTCGGATACGCGATCCGCTGATGATAATGCCCGACCAGCGACTCGAAGAAAGCCTTTCTCACCTGGGTCATCTCGAATTGGGTGAGCGGCGACTCTTGGAGTTGGCCGTCGTCCAGCTTTTCGTCGATGACCCGGTTAACCACTTTCTCGATGGCCTCCGGCGTCGGTTCCTCGGTCTGGAACACCGCCCGGCATGCAGCCTCCAGGGAATCGGCGAGCATGACGATGGCCGACTCTGCGGTCTTCGGCTTGTGGCCGATGTGACGGAACTGGTCGGGATTTACGGCGTCACCCCGCTGGCTGCGAGCCTTCTCGTAGAAGAAGCGCATGATCCCGTCGCCATGGTGGCTGACGATCCCCGTGGCCACGTCGGATGGGATCTTGAACTGTCGGGCGAGAGCGATCCCGTCGGTGACATGGCGGCGGATCATCTCGGCCGACTCCTCGGGAGTGAGGAGATCGTGAGGGTTGGGGATCCCGAATTGATTCTCGATGTAGTAGGTCGGGTTCTCGGTCTTCCCCAGGTCGTGGTAGTAGGCCATGGCTCGCGCCAGCAGGGCATTGGCTCCAATGGCCCTGGAGGCGGCGTCGGCCAGGGTGCCAACCATCAGCGAATGGTTGAAGGTCCCGAACGCCTTCTCCTGAAGGAGCTGCAGCCCCTGGTGGTTGCGATCGGTCAGGTCGAGCAAGCCAAGGGCGGTGGTGATGTCGAAGGCCGATTCGAAGAACTGAAGTCCGGCCAGGCCGATCAACGACGCCATCGCCGAAACCCCGAATGCCCAGGCCACCGAAAGCCCGATCACCTCTAGGGTTGACGAATCCGGGCCAAGATGGAAGAACCAGGAGGTGGCGGCAGCCACCACGGCTGCTGTCAAAGCGGAGAAGACCACCGCATTGCGGAAGGCTCCGCGACTGCTGACCGAGCTCACAAACGGGATCGGGGCCAGAGTGGCGAGGATGGAGTAGACCGTGATCCCGATGTCCCCGGTGCCCACTGCCGTCAGTACCCCAACCGAGAGTGCCATGAGAACTCCGATCCGGGCGTCGAAGAGAACCGCGGTCATGAACCCGAAGGCCACCGCCGGCACGACGTACCAGGATGTCTCTTCCTGAATTTG
>CAZSMJ010000094.1:0-7674 GCA_964608055.1 uncultured Acidimicrobiaceae bacterium
AGCCACAAGCAGCATCCGCCGCACCCTCACCGCCGCCACCGCCGGCTCCCTCGCCTTGCTCGGCGCAGTCCTCGGTACCACCGGTGCCTATCTGGGCTTCGCAGCCGGTTACGCCAACGACCTCGGCGCACTGCTGCCTGTTCCCTTCCTCCACCTCCTGGTCATCGTCATCGGCCTACCGTTCATCGCTACCGTCGCCGGGTGGCTCGTGGCCGGACGTGAACCAACCGGTCTCGCATTGCGACCGATCGAGTGAATGGGATGCGATCAACCTGCGGCTAAGACCCGCGAGGCGTCCCCAACGAATGTGGCGATTGTCGGGTAGAAACCCACGAGCACGGTGAAGACGAGCGATAGGCCCAAGGCGAGACGCAGTGATCCGGCTGGGGCGGCCGAGGCGTCGTCGGCGAACTCTCCGATCGGGTCGTCGATCCAAACCGTCTTGACCACCCGGGCGTAGTAGTAGATGGCAATGACCGCGTTCAATGCCGCGATCACGGCCAGAACCACGGTGGCGGTGCCGCCGGCGATCATCACCGAGCGGAACATGGCGAACTTGGCGAACCATCCCGCCAGCGGGGGGATGCCCGCCAGGCTGAAGAAGAACACTGCCACCAGGACCGCCAACCTGGTGTCGGCCTGACCCAGGCCACTCCAGGCTCGAAGCTCACCGGACCTGGTCTTGGCGGCGCCGGCGATGACGACAGCAAATGCACCGAGGTTCATGACTGCGTAGATGGTGAGGTAGATGACGGTCGCAGAGAACGCCTCCGCGAGGTCCGCTCCCACCACCGCCGCCGACGCAAAGGGCACCAGCATGAAGCCCGCCTGCGCCACCGACGAATACGCCAGGAGCCGGACGATGTTCGATTGGCGGAGGGCAGAGAGATTGCCAACCGTCATCGACAACGCGGCCAACACCCACAACGCCGGCGCCCAGATTTCCGACACCGCGGGCAAAGCCAGATACATGACGAGCAGCATTGCCACAAAGCCTGCCGCCTTCGAGTTGACCGACAGGTAGGCCGTTACCGGGGTGGGCGCGCCCTCGTAGGTGTCAGGTGCCCAGAAATGGAACGGGACGGCAGCGATCTTGAAGCCGAAACCCACCATCACAAACAGGATGGCCAGGATCAGGGCCGGCTCGTCTTCCATGCCTGCCGTGGCCTCGGCCAGGCCGGTAAATGTGACCTCTCCGGTGAGCCCGTAGAGAAAGGAGAGCCCGTAGAGCAGGATCGCCGTCGAGAGAACGCCCAAGATGAAGTACTTCATCGACGCTTCGTTGGACTTGACGTCGCCCTTACGCCACCCGGCCAACAAGTAGAGCGGCCCGGTGGTCAACTCGAGGGCGACGAAGAGGATTATGAGGTCCCGGGCTGAAGCCATGACCATCGAGCCCAGGACCGAGGAGAGCAGCAGGAAGTAGTACTCGCCCTGGTAGTAGCGGTCGGACTCGATGTAATGATGCGACATCAGGAACACCAGATACGCCGCCACCACGAACAGGCCCTTGAGGACCAGGGCGAACTCGTCGACGACATAGGAGCCGTCGAACATCGACCTCGTCTCTCCGTCCACGGCGAGAAGCACCAGTGGAACCGCGGCAAGAGCGGTGCCTGCCACTGCGACGGTTGCCGTCCAGTACTTCTGAGAGCGGGGCAGGATGAGGTCGAGGGTGAACACCAGCAACAAGGTCCCGATGACGACGAACTCGGGAGCAAAGGCCAGATAGTCGACCTGAAATGTCACTGCTTTTCCTTGCCGGCCGACTTTGCCCTCGACCAACCCTCAGCCCGCTTCAATCTGGCGCTGTCCAAACAGCACAGTCTCGGGCAAACAGACGCCGGTCGGCCGGGGCTACCGCCGCGGGGCAGGATCGTCACCCTCATCCACCAGACCCCAGGGAAGCCACGGTCTCGGAGTTGAACACGGTGTTCACCAATGACACGACAGTGTCGGTCGTGGTGTCGAAGATCACCTTTGGATAGAACCCGATCACCACGATCAGGACCATCAGGGGCACCCACGCCGCCAGCTCGAAACGGTCCACATCGTGGAATTCCTTGCCCTGCCACTCTGCGCCCGGCTCGCCCAGGTTGACTTGTTGCAGCATCCAGAGCATGTACCCCGCGGTGAGCACGGTCCCCACCGCCCCGAGCACCATCGCAGTCCGGAACACCCCGAGCGACAACCCCGGCAACGGGTTGTACGAGCCCACCAACGACATGAACTCACCCCAGAACCCGGCTAACCCGGGCAACCCAAGCGATGCCATCGCGGTGAAGGCCAGGATCCCGCCCATCACCGGCATCAGTTTGATGTTGCCACCGAGACGGGACATCTCCCTGGTGTGATAGCGATGGCTCATCGAGCCGGCGAGGAAGAAGAGCAGCCCCGTGATCAGACCGTGGGCCACCATCCCGATGATGGCGGCGTTGATCCCGATGTCGGTCAGGGTGGCGATCCCCAGCATCACGAAACCCATGTGCCCCACCGACGAGAAGGCGATCAGTCGCTTCATGTCGGTCTGAGCGAGACAGGCCAACGATCCATAGATGATCCCGATCACCGCCAGGATGGCGATGGCCGGCGCCCAGTTCGCAGCCTCCTCGGGGAGGATCGGGAGCGAGATCCGGATGAACCCATACGAGCCGAGTTTCAGGAGGATGGCGGCCAGCAACACCGACCCCACCGTCGGCGCCGCGGTGTGGGCATCGGGGAGCCAGGTGTGAAACGGCCACATCGGCACCTTGACCGCGAACCCGAGGAACATCGCCCCGAAGACCAGGAAGGCGAAGGTCCCGGTGAAGGCCCCCTCGGCGCCGAGATTGGTCAGTTCGACGATGTCGAAGGTACGGCCGATACCACCGACTTCACCCGATTCGAAATAGAGGGCCAGAAAGCCCAGGAGCATGAACGCCGACCCGAACAACGTGAACAGGAAGAACTTGATCGAGGCGTAGAGCCGGGTCTCCACCTCCCGGCCGAAACCGGGGATCTGCCTCGGGGTGCGATCACCCCAGATCCCGATCATGAAGTACATCGGGAGCAGCACAACCTCGAAAAAGATGAAGAACAGGACCAGATCGAGCGCCAGAAAGGTGCCGTTCATCCCGGTGGCCAGGATCATCATCAAGATCAGGAATGCCTTGGGGTTCTTTGGCTCCTCCCAATGGTTCCAGCTGTAGATGACGGCCAACACCATGACGAAAGTGGAGAGGACCAACAGCGGCAGACTGATGCCATCGACTCCCATGTGGTACTGGGCGTTGATGGCGCCGATCCAGGTCGCGTCTACCTCGAACTGATAGCTGTTGTAGGTGTCGGCGGAGAAGTCGAATTGGCTGATGAGGGCCAGGGACAAAACGAAGGCGCCCAACGAAGCAAGGAGAGCCACCGTCTTCAGAGCGAGCTCATTGTCCTTGGGAAGGAGACCGAGGAGGAAGGCCCCCGCCAGAGGGAGGAACACGATGAGGGTGAGACCCCAGGTTTCGAACAATTCCATTCTTCTCAGCCTCTCCTATGTCACGAACACGAACACGATGATCAGGGCCAGGACCCCGCCAACAAATGAAGCCGCGTACTGCTGAACCCGGCCGGTCTGCATCTTCCGCAACGCCGACCCCGCGCTGTCCGTCGCAGCCGACAGGCCGTGCACCACTCCATCGACCCCCCGTTGGTCGAGAATTCCGTAGACGAATGAGCCAAGGCCCTTGGTGAGGAGCGCCACCGAGTTCACGAAGGCGTCGATGATGTAGGTGTTGGTCCAGTTGACGAAACGAGCGATCGGCCCCATGGTCGCTCCGACAACACCGTTGGCCAGATCGTCCATGTAGTACTTGTTGCGGAGCAGTGGGTAGAGAATCGGGACATCGAGGGCATCCCGCTCCTGTTGGGTCTCCCGATCCCTGCCGAAGATCACCCACCCCAAGGCGATCCCGGCCAGGGCAGCAAGGATCCCTGCTCCCGCCAGCGCCCACTGAATCGCTTCAGCATGGTGGTCGCCGATCGCCACCTCGCGCACCGCCAGCCATTCGCCGAAATTGCCGATCCCGGGAAGGGACACACCTGGAATGCTGAAAACGCCGGCGATTGCCGAGGGGATGGCCAGCAGCATCAGAGGCACGGTCATGACCCGCGGTGACTCGTGAGGGTGGCCCTGGCCCTTGTAAGTCCCGTGGAAGGTGAGGGCAACCGCCCTCGTCATGTAGAAGGCGGTGACGAAAGCCCCGGCGATGGCGATCCACATAACTGCGGTGTAGCCCGAATCTCCGAGAGTGACCAGGATCTCGTCTTTGGACCAGAACCCGGCGAGGGGGATGATCCCGGCCAAGGACAACGAGCCGATGAGGAAGGTCCAGTAGGTGATCGGCATGTCCTTGCGCAACCCACCCATTTCGCTCATGTTGTTGGAGTGAACGGCGTGGATCACCGAGCCGGCGCCGAGGAAGAGCAGGGCCTTGAAGAAGGCATGGGTGAAAAGGTGGAACAATCCGGCGGTGTACCCGCCCGCCGCCACCGCCGTCATCATGTAGCCAAGCTGGGAAACGGTCGAATAGGCGAGCACCTTCTTGATGTCGTCGGCCACCAGCGCCAACAGGCCCAGGGCGAACAGGGTGATGGCACCGATCGCCACCATCCAGGGCCGCGCCTCTTGCGCCAGGTTCTGGAACAGGGGAAAGGTGCGCGCCATCAGGTAGATGCCGGCGGTGACCATGGTGGCCGCGTGCATGAGCGCCGAAACCGGGGTCGGGCCGGCCATGGCGTCCGGGAGCCAGATATGAAGCGGAAACTGAGCGCTCTTGCCCATCGCCCCGAAGAAGAGGAGCAGACCGCCGACCACAGCCACCGAGGAAAGTGCCTCGACATGCTCGGCAGCCGCCAAGTTGATCGCTTGGAAGTCGAAGGAGCCAACCGCCACGGCAATGAGGATCGCTCCCAGGAGCAGCCCGATATCGCCAACCTTGTTGACGAGGAACGCCTTGTTGCCGGCCCTCACGTTGTCGAGGTCCTCCCAATAGAACCCGATCAGGAGATAAGAGGCGAGACCCACCCCCTCCCACCCGATGATGAGCTGGATCAAGTTGGGCGCCCCTACCAAAAGCAGCATCGACCCGGCGAAGAGCGAGAAAGCAGCGAAGAACCACGGAACCCTGACGTCAGCGTGCATGTAACCGACTGCGTAGATGAAGACGAGCAGGCCAACGACATTGACCAGGAAGAACATCATGATCGAGAGCCCGTCGACCACCCATCCCAGTTCGAAGACGAGGTCGCCCCCGATCCTCCCGATTTCGAAGGTGCGCTCAGCGAGGACGCCCTCGGTCATGTTCTGCACGAAGAGGACCGTGGCCCAGACGGTGTTGATGGCCAAGGCCGCGATGGCGATCTCAGCGCCCTCTCTCTTCATCCGCTTCCCAACTGCCATGATCAGGAGAAAGGCGACAAACGGAAGAACCAGCATTATCCCGGCGGTGTCGACCCAGAAGCCGTCGGTGACACCAGCCTCGACCACGTGTTCGGCCTCGGTAGCCAGGAATTGGGTCACAACTCAGATCCCGGGGTTGTCCCCCCTTGACAAGGGGGGACCGCCTGAGCGAAACGACAGCGAGGGGGGTTGCCCCCCTCGACGCGCTCCCTGCGGTCGCTGGCGTCGGTCCCCCCGCTGCGCAGGGGGACAACTCTTCTGAGCGTCACCATCTCATGAGGCTCAGGTCGTCGACATTCGCCGAGCGGCGGTTTCGGAAGATCATGATGACGATGGCCAGCCCGATCCCGACCTCAGCAGCGGCCACAGTGATTACAAAGATGGAGAAGATCTGACCGACGGCCAACTCGGAGCGCAACACCGACTCGAACGCGATCAGGTTGATGTTGACCGCGTTCAGCATCAACTCCACTGAGAGGAGGATGAGCACGAGGTTCCGCCGTACCAAGAGGCCGTAGATCCCAAGGGCAAAAAGAGCCGCAGCGAGGATCAGGAACTGATTCAGGAGCACCTGGCGACCGTCCTCAAACCAGAGACCTTTCCTCTTCCTCTGCCGGGGTCAGGTCGCGGCGGGCGATGGTGATCCCACCGATCAAGGCTGCAAGCAGCACGAAGGAGACGATTTCGAACGGCACCACGAACCGTCCCATCAGCGCCACGCCAAGAACCGCGGTGTCGGTCCCCTCGCCGGGATTGCTCACTGCGGTGGAGCCGAACGCCTCCAGGGAAGCCCAGGTCATCAAGCCGAAGGTCGTCACCGAGAGAACTGCTGGCCAGATCTTGCGGTCGCCATCGAGTCCCTCGTCGTATCCGGTGGGGGCACGGGTGATCATGATTCCGAAGAGGAAGAGCACGATCACAGCGCCGATGTAGACCAGGACCAGGACCCAAGCCACGAACTCGGCCGACAGGATGAGAAACAGACCCGCGGTCCCGCCGAGGGTCGCCACCAGGAATAGTGCGGCATGGACCACATTGTTGGCAGTGACGACCCGAATCGCTGAAGCGAGCACAGCCAGGGCAATTATGGCGAACACCCAATTAACAGGCTCGGAGATCCAGTCGATGACAGTCATTTCTCCAACCCTGGGTTCTCGGGCACCGTTGCCAGCCAATCCTGGAGACGGTCCATGTCATGCATCATGGCGCCCATCTTGAGCTCGGAGTACTCATACTCCGGCGACCAGAACAAGGCGTCGAACGGGCAGACCTCGACACAGATCCCGCAATACATGCAAAGGGCATAGTCGATGTCGAACCGGTCGAGCGTGGCACGGACTTTGATCCGGCCTCCGGGAGTCGAAGGTGGCTGTTCCTCCTTGTGTCCCTCGATGTAGATGCACCAATCGGGACAGTTGCGAGCACAGAGCATGCAGACGGTGCACGCTTCCTGGTCGAGGGCGATCACGCCACGCGCCCTTGGGACCGGTGTTTCCTTGACCTTTGGGTAGTTGACCGTGGCCAGGTGGGACTTAGGCAGGAAGATCGTCTTGAACATCGTGGACAGGGTCACCCAGAGCCCCTTGACCATGCCCCCGCCCGGCAACTTTCGAGCCGTGTCAGTCATCAGAGAAAAACCTTGAACACAGCGGTGACGGCGATGTTGAGCAACGCCAACGGGATCAGCCACTTCCAGGCAAGAGCCTGCAACTGGTCCTCGCGGAATCGGGGGAAAGTCCAACGGAACCAGATCATGGTGAAGACGAGCAGGAAGACTTTGGCCATGAGGATCACGGGCCCGGCGAATTCGAGAACCGATTCGGGGATGCCCGGGAGCCAGTAGCCACCGAGGAACAGAGTGACGGCGATCGCCGACAACGTGAACATGCTGGCGAACTCGGCAAGGAAAAAGAATAGGAAACGGAAGCCGGAATACTCGGTGAGATATCCCATGACCAGTTCGGATTCCGCGATTGGCATATCGAACGGGATGCGGCTGAGCTCGGCGAGGGCAGCGATCATGAAGATGGCGAAGCCGACGAACTGGAAGATGACGAACGGGTAGCCGGCCTCGATCTGCGCCCGGACGATCCCTTCCATGCTCATCGTCCCCGCCAGGATGACCGACCCGACCACTGCGAGGATCAGGGGCAGCTCATAGGCGATGAGCTGGCCGGCGGCGCGGATGCCTCCCATCAGCGAGTACTTGTTGGCCGAGGACCATCCGGCCATGAGGATCCCGATGG
>CAZSMJ010000095.1:0-7595 GCA_964608055.1 uncultured Acidimicrobiaceae bacterium
GTCGTGGTGGCGTCCTGGACGTTCTCGGCGAGCACGGCAACCCCGAGACTCACCTCGACGGTGTCCGGGGTCCCGGTTACCTCTCCGGTTCCGGTCACCGTGATCCCGGTCGGCCCGGCCCCGGTTCCGTTCACGTTGACCACCGGTGTCTGGCTACCGGTGGCCTCACAGGCCGCGAGAACCAGGACTGAGACTGCAACCAAGGCCAATGTCGAGCGACGCATTTGTTCTCCATTCGGGTGTCTGCCATTTGGACGGACCGTGAGGAGTCAATGGTTCCGGGCAACGAGGACCTTTCCATTTCTGAGGCTCACCCCCTCCATCTCCAGAAGTCGTTTCTGACGGCCCGGATGTGGTGATCGGAGCTGGCCACCGGCGCCAACCACCCGCCACCAGGGGATGTTCGCGTCCGATGTGCGAAGGATCGAGCCCACGGCCCGCGCCGCTCCGGGAAAACCTGCTTCTGCCGCTACCTCGCCGTAGGTGACCACTTCTCCCGGCTGGAGGGAACCGAGAACCTCGAGGACCGCTTCTTCGAAGGCGCTCACAATGTCCCGAAGAGACGATCTCCCATGTCGCCGAGACCGGGGCGGATATAGAAGTTCTCGTCGAGCTCGCGATCGAGAGCGGCGGCGACGATCCGGACCTCTGGATGGTCGTTCTCCATGCGAGCCACTCCAGGTGGTGCGGTGACCACGCAGACCGCGGTGATGTCACGGGCCCCGTTCTCCTTGACCTTGTCCACCGCCCAGCTCAGTGAGCCGCCGGTCGCCAACATCGGTTCCAGAATCAGGACCCGGGCTCGGTCGAGACGGGGGAATCGGGTGTAGTACTCCATCGGCTCGGCCGTCTGTTCGTTGCGCTGGACCCCGGCGAACCCGATGGCGGCGTCGGGAACCAGGGTGAGCACCGATTCGAGGAGCCCGAGGCCGGCGCGGAGGACCGCGACAGCGACTACCGGCCGACGAAGCTGGTTGCCCTTCATCTCCTCCAGCGGAGTAGTGATGTCGACTTCGTCAGCCGGCATGTCGGACAGCGCCTCGGCGACGAGGAGATATCCAAGACGCTCTGCGGTTTGCCGAAACTCTGGGGGCTCGGTGTCGGCTCGGCGCAGAACCGTCAACAGATCGGCGGCCAGCGGGTGGTTGAGGATGGTGAGCGGCATGACCGCCAAGGTTAGAGGGCTTGCCCCCTCGCCCGACCTGACGGTCGGACGGTCCCCCCGCTGCGCAGGGGGACAACCCACGTTTCCGAGCGAGGCTCCTACCCGGTGTTGCGCATTCCGGTTGCGATCCCGTTCACGGTGAGCAGCAACGCCCTGCTGAGGTCGGGACCGGTCTCGCCGGCGCGACTGCGGGCGAGCAGGGAGACCTGGAGATAGTTGATCGGGTCCAGGTAGAGGTCACGCACCGCAAGGGTCCTCCGCAGCACGGGCAGGTCCTCGAGCAGCGCCTCATGCTTGCGCACCCCCAGGATCTCCCCAGCGGTCAACTCGGCTTCTGATTTGAGACGATCGAGGAGCCCGCGGTGCTCGGTGGGGACCAGGGCGTCGACGTAGCGCTCGGCGATGTCGAGATCGGTCTTGGCCAGGGTCATTTCCACATTGGAGAGGAAGGTTTGGAAGAAGCTCCAGTCCTCGGCCATCTCGTCGATCACCTCGCCGTACCCGGCCTTGCGCGCCGCCTGAAGCCCGCTCCCCACCCCGTACCAACCGGGGACGATCTGACGAGTCTGGGTCCAGCCAAACACCCAGGGGATGGCCCGAAGGTCCTCGACGCCCCCGACTCCACCGGGGCGGCGCGAGGGCCGGCTGCCCAGGTTGAGCCGTCCCAATTCCTCGACCGGGGTCGAGGTCAGGAAGTAGGGGACCAAGCTGGGGTGCTCGACCAACTCTCGATATGCGGTGTGGGCTTCGCTGGAAAAGCAGTCCATCGCCTCGGTCCAACGTTCGAGGATTCCCTTGAGCCGCCGTGAGCGTCGGTGGAGCAAGGACGACTCGAGCACCGACGCCAGCAGCAATTCCAGGTTGCGGGAAGCGATATCGGGATGGCCGTACTTCTCCGAAATGACCTCTCCCTGCTCAGTCACTTTGAGGTCGCCGTCGACCGTCCCGTAGGGCTGGGCGAGGATGGCGGCATGGGTGGGGCCGCCACCGCGCCCCACGGTGCCACCCCGGCCGTGGAAGAGCCGGAGATGAACCCCGTGTTCGGCGGCGATGTTGCGCATCACTCTTTGCGCCTTGTAGATCTCCCATTGGCTGGTGGTGATCCCTCCGACCTTGTTGGAGTCGGAGTACCCCAGCATCACCTCCTGGCTGTTGCCCCGGATCGAGACGATGCGCCGGTAATGAGGGTCGGCGAACAGCCCTTCGAGGAGAGGCCCGGCATTTGCGAGGTCGTCGATGGTTTCGACGAGGGGGACGATGCCGATCGAGGCCACCTCTCGTCGCAGATCGATCAGACCCGCCTCCCGGGCCAGGACCGCAACCTCGAGTACGTCGGCTGGAGTCTCGGTCATGGACACGACGTAGCTCTCGATGACTTGATCGCCATATCGGGCTTTGGCTTGGGCAATGGCGTGGAAGGTTCCGAGCGTGTTGCCGGCCTCTTCCCCGATGACCGTGTTGGGACCGGTGAGCGGCCGGGAGCCGGCCAATTCAGAGCCCAAGAGGCCTTGGCGTCCTTCGCTGTCGAGACTGTCGTATGGGGTGTCGACCAGCTCGTACAACTCGGCAAGTGCAGAACGGTGCTTGGCGGCGTGCTCCCTGATGTCGAGGGTCGCCATTTGGAATCCGAAGGTCATCGCCGCGCGACGCACCTTGGCCAGCGCTCCATCTGCGATCAGCTGGCCACGGGCAGTCCGAAGCGAGCCGTCCATGATGTCGAGGTCGGCGATCAGCTCTCCCGGATGGGCGTAGTCGTGACCGGATCGATACTGGAGCCCCTGTTGGATTCGATAGTTGGTATTGATCAGCCGGGCGTGGATGTACGAGCACTTGAGCCGGTACGGCTCGGCTGCGGTGCGGCGGTGCTCCCGTTGCCAGATCTCGGGCAGATACTCACGGTCCTCGGCCAGCGAGCTCTCCAGATCCTCGCTGATCGGCGACATTCGCCGGGACATCGACAGCTCATCCGCCAAGTTCTCAACCAGGGAGATCAGATGGCGAAGCCCGCGGTCGTGCTGCAGGACCAAGGTCTCCAGGGTCGTGGTCGGGGTCACCTCCGGGTTTCCGTCGCGATCGCCACCGACCCAGGACCCGAATTTGATCGGAGCGGCGACCGACAGTCCCAAACGCTCCAACTGGAACGCGATGTGATCCGCAAGTCGTGGCATCACCTCGTCGGCCACCTGCACCAGGTAGTAGAGAGCTGATCGGGCTTCCTCAACCGGGCTCGGTCTTTCGAGTCGCAGCTCGTCGGTCTGCCAGATCTGGTCGATGAGCTCCGCCGATCGACGGTCGATCATCGAGTGAGTGTCGTCGTCGTGAACCTCGAGCCGTTGCTCGATCAGATCGGCCAGCTGCCGGGTCTTGCTCAAAATCGAGCGCCGGGCGGCCTCGGTTGGATGGGCAGTGAAGACCGGCCTGACTTCGAGTCGGGAGAGGACCTCGGCCAACTCGTCCTTGTCGACATCCGCTTCGAGGATTCGGTCCACAGTTGCCTTCAGGTACCGATCGTCGGTGGCGAGCTGGTCGACTCGGTGCACCTGCTCGGTGACGTTGGCCAAATAGAAGTAGGTGGTGAATGCCCGTACCAGAGCGATGACATCGCCGACACTCAACGCCGATAGCAACCCGTCGAGCTCGTCGGAGGCTTCGGCACTTCCTCCACGACGCACCGATTTGCCCAATGCTCGCACCTTCTCGACGAGGTCCAACAACTCCGAGCCGTGCTGGCGAACCAGGGCGTCACCAAGCTGATTTCCGAGCCGACGGATGTCGGCACGGAGCTGCTCGTCGGAGATCGCCTTCATCGACGGCAGGGTATCGGCGCTCGAGCCGGGTGGGCTATTCAAGAGTCTTCGGGGCGTTGCTTGTGGACCCGCCCCTCGACACCATGGAGTGAGACCCCGGTCCCGTGCCCGTAACGAACCAGCGTCATCTCGGCAAGGATCGAAACCGCCACTTCCTGGGGGCTCTCGGCACCGATGTCGAGACCGACCGGGCCCCTGACCCGGGCGATGTCCTCATCCGAAAACCCCATCTCCCGGAGACGCCCCTCGCGCAGGTCTTGGGTGCGCCGGCTCCCCATGGTGCCGATGTAGCGGACCTGGCTCTTCAGCGCCGCTTGCAGAACCGGGTCTTCATGGGCCGGAGTGTGAGACAGGATCACCACCCAGGTCCGACGGTCCAATGGGACCTGGCCGATCACGTCGTGCGGCCATCCGACGAGGATCCGTGCATTGGGAAACCGCTCCGGAGTGGCGAAGGCGCCGCGGGAGTCGATCACGGTGACCCGGTAGCCCATCTGGGAGGCGAAGCTGGCCAGCGCCTGGCCGATGTGGACTGCTCCCACGATCACCAGTTCTTGTGGTGGGGCCAGCGACTCGACGAAAATCGTGTGGGGCGGGTACTCCAGAGTCCGGTGTTGTTCGTGGTCCATGAGGGTTTTGGCGTCGGCGACCGCGTCCGGAGACAGATCGGAGGGGCTGGTTCCGGCTATCACCTGGCCATTGGCGTCGAGGACCACTTTGGCGCCGGTCGCCGGGCCGTCGACGAAGGTGAGCACCGCCCCGTACTCCTCACGCTCCAGTATCTGCTCGATCGCCTCGAGCGTGCTCACCATGGCTCGATGAAGACGTCGATGGTGCCGCCGCAGGCCATCCCCACCTCGAAGGCATCGTCGTCCGCGATCCCGTAGGTGACAGTCTTCGGCTTTCCGGTTTCGATCACCTCTTGGGCGTGGAGGAAAACGTCGTTCTCGACACAGCCACCGCTCACCGATCCCTCCATGTCGCCACTGTCGGACACCAAGAACTTGGAGCCCTCGGGCCGGGGAGCGCTGCCATGGACACGGATCACAGTGGCGACGGCCACCTTCTTGCCCTCACCGACCCAGCGGTTTCGCACTTCGATTTGGTGTCTCACGGCCTCGACATCCCTGTCATCGACTCCAGGATCCGGATCACACCCCGGAGGTCGTTGACGCTAGCTGCAGGGAGCAGCTCATCGACGTGGGGCATCACTGCCTGCATTCCTCGGGTCAAGGGCTCGTAGCTCTTCCTCGCTGCCAAAGGGTTGAGCCACACCACTTGGTGCACGGATCTCGACAAACGTGCCATCTCGGCTGACAACAACGCAGGATCACCGCAATCCCATCCATCGGACAGAATTAGAACCACCGGGCCGCCCCGGGCCAGCCGCCTGCTCCAAACCCGGTTCCAGGTGGCGAGGGCCTCACCGATCTTGGTTCCTCCAGACCAATCGTGGACCCGAGTCGAGATCCGGGTCAGGGCCGACTTGGCATCTCTTTTCTCCAGATCTTCGGTGATCCGCGTCAGCTCCGTGGAGAAGGTGAAGACCTCCACATCTCGGAGCCGTCGTTGGGCGGCGTGGGCGAACACCAAGAACAGATCGGCGTACTTGTCCATGGACCCGGAGATGTCGGCGATGATGATCAGGGGGCGCTCTCGCTTGCGACGCCGTTTCCACTGCATCTGCATCAGATCGCCGGTTGGGCCTACCGCTCCGTGCAGGGTGCGCCGGAGGTCGGGCCGTTTCCCATCTCCGGGAACCCAACGGCGGGTCTTGTATGGGGTCGGGTGCCACATCATCGACATGACGAGACGACGTGCCTCGCTGAGCTCCTCGTCGTCGAGGTCGGCGAAGTCCCGGCTGGCGAGACGCTCGACGGCTGAGGCCCCGCCCTGGTCGGCGACGTCGATCTCGGCGCTTCCCCCCGAGGACTCCAGTCGGTAGGAGGCGGTGCCCTGAGAAGTGGGCGCGTCTGGATTCCGATTGAAGATCCGGGGCGGCAGGATCCGATCGAAGAAGATCTCGAACTCCTCGTCGAAAACCGGGATCTGACCGGGATCAGTCACGGTGAGCGAGCGGAGGGCGGCCTGGGCCTGGGAGCGTCGGGAGAGGTCGACCAGGGTCAAGGCCCGGGCCATGTCGGCAGTCTGTTCGGAGGTGACCGTGAGGCCACGGTTGCGCAGAGCACCGGAGAACTCGGAGAGCTGATCGATAAGACCGGGGCGTCTCATCCGACGAGGGTGTCGACTCCGGCCTCGGTGACCATGTCGATGTCGTCCTTGTATTTGAGGACGACGCCGAGGGTGCGCTCGATGGTCGGAACTGTCAATTCTCCGGCTCCGAGCAGACGCAACGACTCGGCCCAGTCCAGGGTCTCGGCGACACCAGGCGGTTTGAACAGCTCCATTCGACGCAGTTGTTGCATCGCCACGGTGATGGCGATGGCGAGACCGTCCTCCAATTCGGGGACCTTCCGCCTGATGATGTCCGCCTCCCGGGCCGGGGTCGGGTAATCGATCCAGTGATAGATGCAGCGTCGTTTCAGGGCGTCGTGAATCTCCCGAGTCCGGTTGGAGGTGAGGATCACGATCGGCCGCTCCTCGGCGGCGATGGTGCCGATCTCGGGGATGGTGACCTGGAAATCGGAGAGCAATTCGAGGAGGAAGGCCTCGAATTCCTCATCGGCCCGATCCAACTCGTCGATTAGCAGCACCGGCCGGTGCCCGTCCACACTCGACTCGATCGCTTTGAGCAAGGGTCGGGCGATCAGGTATTCCCGGCTCATGATGTCATGCGGGGTGGCGCTGGCACCTTCGCCGCGGGCCTCGAGGAGACGGATCGCCATCATTTGACGGGCGTAATCCCACTCGTAGAGAGCTTGGCCGACATCGAGACCCTCGTAACACTGAAGCCGGATCAGGCTCTCACCGGTGATAGCGGCCAGGACCTTGGCGACCTCGGTCTTGCCCACTCCCGCCTCTCCTTCCAGGAACAAGGGACGCCCGAGCTGGACGGAGAGATGGATGGCTACGACCAGGCTCTCATCAGCGAAGTAGTCCTGGTCGTCGAGCGTCTGACCCAGCGCTTCGATTGTCGTCGGGATCACGGCGACAAGACTAGGGAGGCGCTGGCATTGGACAGGCCGGAACCTGCGTTGGCCCTGCTACCTCCCTAGTTCCGAAATGTCGTTACTTGAGGAACTCTTCCCGTGACTGCTCGGCACGAGCAGCGCCGATCGCGGTCTTGACTTTCTTCTGCTCCTCGGGGGGAGGCAGCACTGCAGTGATCCCCAGGGACTCGAACCAGAGCTCTCTGGCCCAACCTTGGGTGTGATACAGGTGCTCGTCCTCTTGGTCCTCGACCTCTTCGTAGGCGTCCTGCAACAACTTGGCACGAGGGCCTTTGAGCCCCTGGGCGACTTCGCCGATCAATTCCCAATTGGCGTGATCCTTGATCTCGGCGTCGACCACACATTCGGCCGCTACCAGTTGAGCGGCAGCCATGTCGCCGGTGTCGAGAGCCATCTGCATCGCGGTGATCAGCGACTCGCCCTTGAAGCGGACGATGGCCCGCCCCGGGGTTTCCATCTCAGTGTCCATTTCGAGCTGGGAGAAGATGTCCT
>CAZSMJ010000096.1:0-7588 GCA_964608055.1 uncultured Acidimicrobiaceae bacterium
CAAAGGCGAGCCGACTACCGGCAGCACCGAGAGCATTGGCGAGAAGTCCTTCCGCTTCGTGATAACAGCAGATGACACGATCCAACGTCACCCAATCGTGACACTGCAGTTGGGCCGAGGCGGCGTCGGCCACTTCAAAGCTGACCTGTGTCTGATCCAAGCCAGCATTGGCCAGCCGCCGGAGGGCAACCTCGATGCTGGCAGGTGAGAGGTCGATCCCGGTGACCTGGCGAGCTCCGCGCTGGGCCATCCGGATTGCTGCCCCTCCTGTCCCACAGCCGAGATCGAGCAGTGTCGGCCGAGCTTGAGCCACGTCATCGAGCATCTCGAGCAGACGGAGCGAGATCGAGGAGGGCTCTGGCAAAGCGTCGGCATCCCGCAGATCTCTGGCTTGCCGGTCGAAGCTCCGAGCGATCCGAGCGACCGAGGCTTCATCGCCGATTCCTTCTCCAGACTCCTCGTCAGGCCCACAACAGTCGGGACTCAAAGTCGTCACATCGTACGCGACTGCCCACCGAAGATCGCTCCCGGGTTCAGCCAGACCCCGAATAGAGCACCGGTTTCCTAGACCGGGTGTCGCAAATTCGAGTCTTGCCGAGGGCGCGAGACAACCAACGGGCTATGCCCACGCCGTCCTAATGGGTCAGGGCGGTCGAGCTGGCTACGGTTCGCTGATGGAGTCAGTGTCGCCGATTGGGCGGGGACTGCTTGTGGCGGTTTTGATCGTCGTCCTGATCGTCGTCGGGTCGACGATCTATTGGCTGGCCGATGGTCAAGTCGGAACTCCCGAGGACTTCCGCCAAAGGGTTAGCGATACGGGCGTGAACGTTGAGTGGTCGAATTCCGGTCCACGAGGTGGCAGCGGATTGGTCGACACAAGTTGCGGTCCGGTCGAGGTGACAATCGATGAGGTCGATGGCGAGTTGTGGATCCGATGGGCGGAGAACCGCGAAGTTGCGACACCCGAGGCGATAGACGCCCTGCTGTCATGTAGCCGGTAGATGTGAAGCGGCCGGACCGAATTCGAGCCAAAGAAACCAATCGAAAAGACTCGAACCCTCTCCGCACGGCGGGTTTGGTCGCGGGCTTCGACATCCTGGTGGTGGGGGGCGTGTTTCTGTTGGTTGCCGTCGTAGCCCCCGATCGAGGGATCACAGCCATATCCCTGCGTCAGGGCCTCGCCTTGGCCATCGTGTTTGCGGCAGCACCGATCGCTGCCCTCGCCCGTGACACCGACTTGGCGACGGTGGTCGCGCTGGGTGGAGGGATGACGGTGGCCGGAACAGCCACCACAGCGGGCGGGAATCTACTGGGATTCGTCATGGCGTTCTGCGGCCTCCTACTCGTCCTGGTTGGAGGCTTCAGTCAACCGACACTGACCGCTGGCATGATCGGGAGGCTTCTTCTCTACGCGATCACGCTCAGCGCCGCCGTATGGCTCGCGTTGGGAACCATGGCCCTGTCCGGGATCGCCTCATTGATCCTGGCTGTGGCCGTCGTCACCAGCACCCGATGGGGTAGCCGCGAGCCTGGTCGGAGCCCTGCTGGCTCTTTTTGAACCCTTGACAGTGACCTCAGATATCCAGGTCCCGGACCTCGTCGCGGACCACGGTGCCGCCCATCGATGAAAAACCCTCGTCCCATCGGAGCTGGATCGTCGAAGGATGACCGATCTCGTCGCCCTGATGGATGACCAAGCGCCCTTGGGACTGTCCGGCGGCTCGGAGATGTGCGGCCAGGGCGACTGCTGCACTCCCGGTGGCCGGATCTTCGGGGACTCCCAGCTCGGCAGCGAAGAAACGTGCCTTGACCACGCGCTCGGGGTCTTCCCAAGCCCAGACCAACACCTCCCCGAAAGAGATCGGGGGAGGCACCATCTCGGCCACCTGTCGTGACGAGGAGAGTCGAATCACCAAGTACGGGATCGGCATCGAGACCGAGACCGCCACTTCCCCGTCCAGGGGAACCGGATCGATCACCTCTACCGGTTGGTCACCTGCCGTCTGAATCCAGGTTTCCCCGTCCTCCCGGCTCACCACCACTTCTCCGGTCCCGCATCTGATCCGCTCGACGCCTCCAGGGTGAAAGTCGTTGAGGACCCAACCGAGCCCAACAAGAGGGTGACCCGCGAAGAGGAGCTCCGTCCCGGGAGTGAAAATCCGAGCCACCGGCACCTCGCCAGACACATCACAGAAGATGGTCTCGGAGAACCCGAGTTTGGCAGCGACGGCCTGCATCCTCCCCGTGGTCAACCCACTGACATCGGTGACCACACCCAAGTGGTTGCCTCCCAACTCGCTGCGGGTGAAGACGCGAAGAACCTGGCATTCACGACTCATGAGCAAGCGACGTTACCGGCTAGGTTTCGGAGTCCGATGAGCGAATTCCACTACGAGCTTCTCACCTACCTCGATGCCTCATTCCTGGCGCTCGAAACCCGCACCAGCCACATGCATGTCGCGGGAGTGGCCCTATTCGACGCGGCTCCACTCAAGGGAGACGACGGTGGGATCGACTTCAATCGGATCAAGGCGCACATCCTCTCCAAGCTCCAGTACATCCCCCGGTACCGCCAGCGCCTGGAATGGGTGCCCTACAACCGTCACCCGGTTTGGGTCGACGACGACCAATTCTCCTTCGAGTATCACGTCCGTCACACCTCGCTCCCCCGGCCCGGGACCGACGACCAGCTCAAGGCGCTGGCAGGACGCATCGTGTCCACCCCGCTCGACCGCAACAAGCCGCTCTGGGAGCTTTGGGTCGTCGAAGGTCTCGACGATGACCGCTTTGCGATCATCGCCAAGATCCACCACTGCATGATCGACGGCCTTTCCGGTGTCGATCTGACCACCATCCTCCTCAACGTGATTCCCACCTCGGACATCGAACAGGCCCCGGCATGGACCCCGCGCCCCGCCCCCACCCCGAGCCAGCTCGCGGTCGCCGAGGTGGCCCGGGCAACCCGGCGGCTCATCGACAGACTGACCAATCTCTCAGAGACGGTGAGGGACGGAAGGGACCTGGCCGACCGCACCATGGACAAGTCTGCGGCCGCCATTTCCTCGCTTCGCTCCGGATGGCTGACGGCGTCGGACCGGACCCCGCTGAATCCCGACATCGGCCCCAACCGCAGATTCGACTGGACCGACATCCCCCTCGCGGATCTCAAGCTCGTCAAGAACAAACTGGGCGGCTCGCTCAACGACGTGGTGCTCAGCATCGTTGCCGGCGCGGTTCGCAAGTTCCTCGTCGAGGAGCGTCGATATGACGTGTCGGAGACCGAGTTCCGGGTGATGAACCCGGTCTCAACCCGTCGTGCTGACCAGCGCGGGGCGTTGGGCAACCAGGTCGCCATGTGGCTGATCGACCTCCCCATCGACGAGGCCGACCCCTTTGCCCGTTACCAGCTGATCAAGGAGCGGACTCTCAATCTCAAGAAGAGCAACCAGGCGCTGGGAGCCGCGACCTTGGTCGAGATCAGCTCGGGGACCCCGATCACCTTGCTGTCGTTGGCCAATCGAGTGGTCGGATCAAGGATGCGGCCGTTCAACATGACCGTGACCAACATCCCCGGACCTCAGTTCCCCATGTACCTGTTGGAGTCCGAGATGCTTGCCAACTACCCGATGGTCCCGCTGTGGGCCCAGCACGGGCTCGGTATCGCCCTGTTCTCCTACAACGGGCGACTTCTCTGGGGCATCCACGCCGACTACGACACCCTGCCCGACTCCGACATCTTCCTCCTGGCGATCCACGACGCGTTCGCCGAGCTCCGCGACCTGGAAGTGCCCGCGGCGTGAACCGACTCGATCTGGCGGACGGGCTGCGGATGCTGGACGCGACGCGAGGCGAATTCCTCGACCATAGGGCACACCTCCGTTTCGCCTGGGCGGTGCTGGACGAGGCCGACGATATGGACGACGCAATCAGAGTGGTGTCGCTGACCATCCGTCAAATGACCGAGTTGGGGGGCAACCCCAGCAAGTACCACGAGACCGTGACCGGCTTCTGGATACGGTTGATGGCTCATCTCCGGGAGACCTACCCGGATCCGAAGAACGTCGAGCAGCTGGTGGAGCGCTACCCGGCTGTCTTGGACCCAAGCTTGGCAAATAGGCACTGGTCGAATCTCGACAGCGCCGAGGCCAGGACCGCCTGGGTCGAGCCGAATCTGATCCAACTGCCGTGAGTCTGCTCGCCGCGCTGGCCGGCGCCCTGGCCATATCCTTCTCGGGGATCTTCTTCGGCCTGTCGGGAGTCGATCCCCTGACCGGCGCCTTCTTCAGAGTGGCCTATGCGCTCCCGGTGCTGTTCCTCATCTGGTTCGCCTACCGGAACCGCGACAAACGGACATGGCAGAAGCGGCTGCTCGCCTTTGGGTCGGGGTGTCTCATGGGCGTCGACATGGTCGTCTGGCACACCGCGATCGGGCACATCGGCGCCGGCTTGTCCACCCTGATCGCCAACTCTCAGGTGGTCTTCGTTGCCATCGCCGCCTGGTTGATACTCAGCGAACGACCCAGCCGGCGCATTCTCATCGCCATCCCCGTCGTCCTGGTCGGAGTGGCCCTGGTCAGTGGCCTGGGAATGGGGGATGCCTTCGGGTCGAATCCAGTGCTCGGCACCCTGCTCGCCTTGGTCTCGGCGATCTTCTACGCCGCCTTCATCCTGGCGTTCCGTGGGGCCAACAACATCCAGGCCCCGCCGGCGGGTCCGCTGATGGAGGCGACTGCAGGTGGGGTGGTAACGGTGCTGATCCTCAGCATCTTCTTTGGAGGTATCGACTTCGCTCCCACCTGGCCGGCGCATGGGTGGTTGATCGCCCTCGCTCTTGGATCCCAGGTCGCAGGGTGGCTGCTGATCGGATACGCCCTGCCCCGGCTGCCCGCGGTGGAAACCGCCACCATCATCCTGGTCCAGCCCGTGCTGACCATGATCTGGGCTTCGATGATCTTCGACGAGCGCCCATCGCCGATTCAGCTGCTGGGGGCTGCCCTGGTGTTGGCCGGGGTCGGTTTCGTGGCCGTCGCCCGAGCTCGACGTGTCCCGGAGCCATCCCCAACGATTGTGTGACGCTTTTCTTCATGCAGCCCGTCACGGATCCGTGACGCCTTGCATTAGGAATCAGCCTCCCAACACCACCACCACCAGCCGCCCGGTGGGGCCGTCGACGACCGCCACTCCGGCTCGGTTGAAGCCCGGAACGTTGAACTGGGCGACCGCGGTGGGAGATGCGAGCATGCCGTCCAAGGCGGCTCGGGCGCTGCTTGCCAGGGCGATGTTCTCGCCCGCCGCTGCCGGTCTGACGCCGGCCGCGCCGAGGTCGTCGAGGATGCTTCCCCCGGGCGGGGTGTCACGGGAGATCCTCCCCGTGGTGTACATGCCCGCCGTCCGAGCCTCCGCCACGTCGGTGAACACCGCGCTGGTGGTAAAAGCGCCCAGACCCTGGCCGGCCCGATACTCGTTGATCCGGACCATGACCTCGGCGGCCTCGTCGCGGACCTGTCTGATCTCGTCGGCTGGTGCCCCCGGGATGACGATGATCTCATTCCCCTCGGGCACCGCCCGATTCGTGCCGAGCACCGATTGGATGGCGGTCAACGAGGCCAGCACCTGACTGGAGCCCACGGATTCGAACGCCTGTTGGGGTAATGCCTCCGGCCCGGCGATTACCTGGGCCACCGTGGAGCTTTCGACGGCCTGATCCCAACTTGCAGGTAGAGGCAAGACCCCGGCGAGGTTGATGAGGACAAGGACGATCACAACGCCCCAGCCCAGCGCCACTGCCGCCCCACCGACCCGGTTGATCATTGTCAACCCGGGAAGATTCATCACCTTGGACAAATAGCGGGCGGCCACAGCCAGCGCCACCCCCACGAGCACGAAGAGGACGATCCCCGCTCCCACCCCGGCGACCTCGGGTGACACGCCGAACCGCTCCGACAGGAACTCACCGAGCGGGGCGCTCAGCCTGAAGGCGATCCAGACCCCGAGAACCAGTCCCACGAGGTCGAGGGCTTCGCGGACGAAGCCACGGGTCCAGCCTCTGACCAGAAGCCCGGCGAGCACCAAACCGAGGACGAAATCGAGCATTCAGCGTCGAGTCTTACGTGTTGCGTATGACGCATCATGTATTACGACCCGAGATCTCCGATCTCGATCGTCCTCAATCGACCCGCACGGTGAGGACGGGGCAGGGAGCTTCCATCAGGATGTCGTGTGCGTTCGACCCGAGGAGGAACTTCCCGGCAGATGTCCTCTGGCGAAGGCCGATGACGATCAGCTCACCGTCGAATTCCTGAGCAGCAAGGACGATGTCCTCAGCGGGCTTGTTACCGCGAACGTAATTGTGGATCGAGTAATCGATCCCCTCGTTCCTCAGCCTGTCCTCGAGGGGCTTGAGATCGCGGTCGCTTTGGATCACATCCTCGTCGTCGTCCTTTCCGACGCCCTGGAGCGAGTGCACCACGTTGAGGGCGGTGTTACGGAGCTTGGCCTCCTGGATGCCGAGATCGAGAGCCTTCTTCCCCCGGGCCGAAGCCTGATAACCGACGATGACGCTCATTGTGTGCCTTTCGCTGGCTTGGTGAACGGGACGCTAGCGACCGCCGGATCTCTGATCTCGATCCTCATTCTCTTGTTCGCCTTGCCCTTCGACTCGGTCTTGACCACGTGCACCCGGCCCACCTCCAGGGTTGATGCGACGTGAGTGCCGCCGTCGGCCTGGCGGTCGAGACCAACGATGTCGATGACTCGGATCTCCTCGACCCATTCCGGGATCAGGTTCACCTTGGTTCGGATCAAGTCCGGGTCACGCAATGCCTCGGTGCGGGCCATGAAGATGACCTCGGTGGGATAGTCTCGGATCAGTTCCTCGTTCAGCTTGCGCTCCACAGCCTGGCCGAACTCCACCGAGATCCCGTCGAGTTCGAAGTCCATCCGGGCTACCCCCGGGTCCATGTTTCCCCCGGTTACCTTGGCCCCGAAGTCCCGAAAGATCACCCCCGACAACGCGTGCAGGGCGGTGTGCGTCTTCATTGTCAGATAGCGCCGCTCCCAGTCGATGACCCCTTCCACGGCAGTTCCCGGAGCAGGTAACTCGGCATCTTCGGCAACCACATGGAATGGCTTTCCCTCCCGCCGGATGGTGTCGATCACTTCCACCTCGCCCCCGTCCCACCGGATCAATCCCACGTCTCCGGGCTGGCCGCCACCGCGCGCATAGAAGACGGTCCGGTCGAGGAGGAGGCCACCGTCGGCGGCCTCGAGAACGCGGCCCTCGGCACGAGCCAGATAGGCATCCCGGGAAGCGAGCTCGTCGATCGGTCCGGCTCCGGCCATATTTGGAGGCTACCGAGACGTGGAGGCGTCGGGTACGAAGGGCCCGCCATGGCCGGGAACGATCAGGGTTGCCACCTTCAGCACGCGCTCGCGGCCAACGTGCAAGTCGTCGGGGTTGGTGCAAAGTGGATCGTGGAAAGGGGCCGTCTGGTACCACCAGAGATGGGTGAAGGCGACAAGCTCGTCGCCTGCCCGAACCATGGTGGTGATGTCCTGGGGCGTGTGGCCCGGGGTCTCCCACAGCGTC
>CAZSMJ010000097.1:0-7568 GCA_964608055.1 uncultured Acidimicrobiaceae bacterium
GTCGTCGACGAGGCCGACCGGATGGCCGACATGGGCTTTCTCCCCGCGGTGCGTCGCCTTCTGGAGATGACTTCTCGTGAGCGTCAGACGGTTCTCTTCTCGGCCACTCTCGACGGTGACGTGGCAGTCCTCACCCAGCGATACCAGCGGGATCCCGTTCGACACGAGTCGGACCTTCAAGAGGATGCGGTCAACGATGTCGAGCACGTCTTCTGGATGATCGATCGTGGCGATCGCGTCGCTCACACTGCCGAGGTGGTGGCTTCGGCCAGCCCTTCGATCATCTTCACCCGCACTCGACATGGCGCCGACCGTCTCGCACGCCAGTTGGAGCGAGCAGGCGTCACCGCAGTGGCCATGCATGGAGGACGATCCCAGGCACAGCGAAATCGCGCCCTCAAGGACTTCATTACAGGTCGCGCCCAGGCGCTGGTCGCTACAGACGTTGCTGCGAGGGGCATTCACGTCGAAGGGGTCGCCAGCGTGATCCATTTCGACCCAGCCGAGGACGACAAGGCCTATCTCCACCGCTCGGGCAGAACCGCCCGCGCCGGAGCCTCGGGCATCGTCGTGTCCCTTGTCGACGGATCCCAGGTGCGGGCTGCCAAGCGCCTCCAGCATTCTTTGGGGATCGGAACCCAGATTCCGACCAGGCCCGTCCCTCAGGGTCATTTCGCAGAACCGGATCGGGATGAACGGCGGAAACGGCCGTCGACGACGGTGGCACCGTCGCATCGACCAGTCGACCGAGATCACTCGGGTGGCTCGACGCTCTACGTCGGCAATCTTCCTTACTCGTTCACCGAAGATGGATTGTCGGCCATGTTCCGGGACCATGGGCCGGTGCATTCGGCAACCATCGTCAAATACAAGGACACAGACCGCTCTCGAGGATTCGGATTCGTGGTGGTCGGCGAAGGCAAAGGTTCTTCGGCGATAGCCGAAATCGATGGTCGAGAGGTTGCAGGGCGCCGGCTGAGAGTCAAGGCGGCCCGTCCCCGAGGTTGACCTGAAGCCAGGGGCCACGCCATTTATGGTGAGGCGGTGCAACCCGCCCCGTTGATGGCCCAGCCCTGGAAGCTGATCCTGATCGGTCTGGTGGCTGGCCTTCTCTCCGGTGGGTTCGGCATCGGAGGCGGCATCGTCCTGGTCCCGCTCCTGGTGGGGGTGGGATTCGACCGGCACCGCGCCCACGCCACCTCACTGGCAGCGATCGTTCCCATAGCTGTTGCCGGCGCTGTCGCGTTTGGGCTCTCCGGCGAGATCGACCTCGCCCTGGGCCTGGTTATAGGCGCAGGCGGCGTAGTGGGGTCGGTGCTCGGCGCTTCGATCATGAACCGGATGAGCTCTCGCTCCCTCAGCATCTTCTTCGGGCTGGTTCTCATTGCGGCCGCGGCTCGGATGGTTGCTGGGGGGAACCCCTTACCGGGATCCGGCGATCAGATCTGGCTGGTCCAAGCTTCGATTGCGATTGCGATCGGTCTCTTCTCGGGGTTCCAGGCCGGGATCGCGGGTGTCGGAGGTGGGGTGGTCATAGTTCCAGCAACGATCTTCTTCCTCGGATTCGGCCAGCACCTGGCCCAGGGCACTTCGCTGGTGGCGATCATCCTCACCGCCATTGCCGGGACCATCGTCAACCATAAAAACCGACGAGTCCGCCTCAAGGACGGACTCGTGATTGGGCTCGGGGGAGTGGCTGGTTCGATTGTCGGGGCTCAGGTTGCGCTCGGGATCGAAGGCCGCACCCTCTCCCTGGTGTTCGGGGTGCTGATCATGGTTCTCGCAGTCAGGACTCTTTATCAGGCGATCCGTGACCCCCAGCCTGTTGGCTAGTCGGACTCACCCGCTTCGATCGACTCCTCGTTCTTCTTGGGCATGAGCACCGGGACAATCACCGCGATCCCGACGACCAGCAGGGCGATCGGCCAGAACCAGGCACCAGAGTCGAGGAGAACGTCAAGGATCTGTTCCGGCGTCTGGGGGATGAGAAAGAGCAACCCCAGGATGCTGAAGGCCAGTCCGGCGATGAACGAAACTGTGTCAAAGTCGTGTGTCTTCATTCTGTTTTGATCCTTTCGATCAACCACGGGAGATTTCGATATTGCCAAGGTCGACCCGGGCGTCGAGGTTGACAGTCCCGCGGGGCCCAGGACTGTCGAACGTCAATGCTGGGTTGCCGAGACCAGAAGACTCCCGACCCGGAGCTGCCACCCGCCCCGCCGAGACTTCGGCGCTTCCGATGAGGCCGACGCCCTCGGGGAGTATGAGCTCGACGTTGCCGGCGTCCACCGATATCGACATTTCGATGATCTGGCCGTCCCAGGGAAGTTCCCTCAGGTCGATATGGAGGTTGCCGAGTTCGAGCTCATAGGCATCGTCCACTTCGGCGAAGGTGGTCGGCGCCGCGGAGCGTTCGAAGTTCTCACTGGTCCACTCGTATTCAAAAACGGGTGAGAACAGCATCGTTGGCACCATGATCACTCCGGCCAGGATCAGCCATCTGGCGCGGCCGGCGAAAGCCCCAACCAAGAGCCCGATGCCGAGGATGGTCACCGCCAGGGCCATGTAATGCCGTGGCTCGGGCTCTATGGCCAGACTCGACACGTTGTCGAGGAGAGCCAGCACGCCGAGACCGAGCAACATGAACCCAACGGTCAACCGACCCAGGATCGAAGGTTCCCGCGGCTTGTGAGCCGCCGGGGGCAGGATCGGCGGAGTGGGCGTTGGAGTCGGGGGAACGCCTCCGCCGACCGTGCCTCCCGACGGGGGGGTGGCTTGTATCGGAGTCTCGGTGGTCGAGACCATCGTGTCTGATGTTGTCATGTGTTGAGTTCTCTCCTTTTCGTCTGGGATTTGTGACTCTCCTGGATCCTCTGACTTGTTCATCAGGCGCGGGAGATCGCCCGTGTAGAGGAGGAGGCCAACGATCAATAGCCCGACCGCCCAAACCACCCCTCCCGAGAGGAAGGTGAAGTTGTCGAGAAGGGCCAACGCGGCGAGGAACACCAAACCGATCCCGATCCAGGATCGCGAGGTGGTGGCTCCGGAGAACACCCGCTCGGCGGAGGACTCGGTTTCGTCCTCGGAGCGGATCAGGAACCATCCGGCGGCGTAGAGGGCCACTCCGGCACCTCCCGCAAACGCAAGAAGGATGAAAGCGGCTCGCACCACCCAAGGTGCGATGTCGAGTCGATTCGCAAGACCTTGGGCGACACCGGCGAGCACCCGACCTTCCCTGGGTCGGATCAGATCCTTTTGCATGACCCTTGGCTCTGGCGCCTCGGTGGTTGTGTTGTTCTGTTCCATGACCGCCATTTGCCCAGAAACCCCGGCGCGGGGCAATCGGGGACGACCCTTAGAGACCCCCTGGGTGCTCAGGGTTCTCCCCGATTGAGGTTGTCGGCGCCGCCCGCGATCATCTATGTGTGAATCAACGACGGTTGTTCGAGTTTCGCCGTCGGCGAACCGATCGCATGGTCGCCGGTGTCGCCGGCGGCCTCGCCGATGGGCTCGGCGTGAACGATGCGTTCGTCCGGGCCGCGTTCATCAGCCTGAGCATGGTGTGGGGTCTTGGCGTCCTGATCTATGTCGGATTGTGGCTCATGGCCATCGATCGGGTTGATGATGTCGAGCCAGTGCCGGTGGAGCCCCCACAGGCCGTCGGTCTGGGACTCGCCTTTATCGGTCTGATGCTCTTCCTAGGGGCATCGGGGGGGTGGCCCTCGAATGCGCTGGTGCTGACGGTCTCAGCTTTGGCCTTCGGATTCGCCGCCGTCGCCGACCGCAACATGCCAAATTCGATCGCCTCTTTCTTCGACCCCAATGCCACCCAGCCTGGGCGGTGGCGGCTCTTGATCGGCGTAGGGCTCTTGATCGGCGGATTGGCGATCCTCTCGAATGGGGTCGCGCCTCTCCTCGATGTCGGGCCGGTGCTGTTGGCGGTGGGACTCACCTTGCTCGGGATCCTGATCGCATTCGGGCCGTGGGTGACCCGTCTCGCTCGGGATTTGGGCGCTGAGCGCCGGGAGAGGATTCGTCAAGAGGAGCGAGCCGAGCTGGCTGCCCACCTTCACGACTCGGTTCTTCAGACCCTGGCTCTCATCCAGCGAACCGACGATCCGGCGCGGATGTCGATTCTGGCCCGTCATCAAGAGGGGGAGCTGCGGGAGTGGCTCTATGGGAATGCGCCTCTCGACGGCATCGACCTGGTATCGACCGCCCTCAAGGGAGCCGCCACTCGCATCGAGTCGGATCACCAGGTCCCGATCGACGTGGTCACCGTCGGGGATCATCCGGTCGATGAGTCCTCGAGAGCGTTGGTCAGCGCAGCGAGCGAAGCTCTGGTGAATGCGGCGAAGCATTCGGGATCGGACCGGCTCTCGTTGTATTTCGAAGCCGAGGCGGATCAGCTCTCAGTCTTCGTGACCGACCATGGGAAGGGATTCGACAAGACCGCAGTGCCCAAGGATCGCAGGGGAATCACCCAGTCGATCATGGCGAGGGTGGAACGTGCCGGTGGAAAGGTCGAGATCAATAGCGAGCCTGGCGACGGCACCGAGGTCATTCTCCGAATGCCGGTGAGGGTCGAATGAGCATCAAGGTCTACCTCGTCGATGATCACCGGCTGTTCCTGGCCGGGGTCAAGTCCGAGTTGGAAGAGGAGTTCGACATCGTGGGCTCGGCCCATGACGTCGACACTGCAATCGAGGAGATTCGAGGCCTCAACCCGGAAGTCGTCCTTGTCGACGTCCACATGCCAGAAGGTGGCGGTATCGCGGTCGTGGACGGGGTCAGCGAGACCAACCCCGATGTGAAGTTCCTCGCCCTCTCGGTGTCCGACCAAGCCGAGGATGTGATCGCAATGATCCGGGCCGGGGCGAGGGGGTATGTCACCAAGACCATCGAGCCGGCGGACCTGGCCGATGCAATCAGGAGGATCGACTCGGGCGACGCCGTGTTCTCACCACGCCTCGCCGGGTTCGTGCTCGACGCCTTTGCCGGGGCAATGCCGTCGGAGGAGGACCCCGAGCTGGATCAGCTCACTGCGCGGGAGAAGGACGTACTGCGGTTGATCGCCCGAGGCTTCGCCTACAAGCAGGTGGCGCGGAAACTGAACATCTCGATCAAGACAGTCGAGACTCACGTCTCGTCGGTGTTGCGCAAGCTCCAGCTGTCGAACCGTCATGAGCTGGCGCGGTGGGCGTCAAAGAGAAGGATCGTGTAGGGGCAAACCCCCCTCGCCCTCACTTCGTTCGGGCGGTCCCCCCTTCCAAAAGGGGGGACAACCAACAGGGGCATGAGGTTGTCCCCCTGCGAAGCGGGGGGACCGGTCGCCAGCGAGCGCAGCGAGCGCGACCGAGGGGGGACTATCCCTTGACCTGGGTCCCGTTCTTCCACACGTGGGTGATGTTGGCGGGGGCGGCCAGGACCGTCACGTCTGACGACGGGTCGCCGTTGACGCAGATCACGTCGGCATCGAAGCCTTCGACCAGTTGCCCCGACTTGGGAGCCTGGGGCCCGAGGGTGTCCGGCCCATTGGCGGTGGCGGTCTCGATCGCCTGCAGCGGGGTGAGCCCGGCCTCGACCATGTACGCCAGCTCCTCGCCGTTCCTTCCCCAGAGACCGGTGGCCCAGATGTCGGTTCCCAGAGCGATCTTGACTCCCTTGTCCACGGCGATCGCCAATGCAGCGGCATGATTCTGGGAGGCGACCTCGCCTTTGATCCGGGCGTATTCGGGCATGCCGTGCTTCTCGCCTTCGGTCATCAGGTATTCGAGGATCCACCGGGTGGGAACCAGGATCGCCTCGCTCTCGATCATGGCGTCGGCCGCCTCCTCGTCGAGGTAGGTGCCGTGTTCGATTGTCTTCACTCCGGCCTCGAGGGCGGCCAGGATTCCGCGCTTGCCGTGGCAATGCGCACCCACGAGCCGCTCCATGCGGGTTGCCTCATCGACGATGGCCTCCAGCTCCGCTTTGGAGAACTGGGGGAGTTGGGGGTCGTCCAGCTCGCTCATCACACCACCCGAGGCGTGGATCTTGATGACCTTGGCCCCGAGGCGAAGCATGCGGCGCACTCCGGCTCGGCACTCGTCAGGCCCATCACAAATGTTGTCTTCGCCCCACTGGCGGGCCATCGAGGCGCGGGCGAAGTCGAGATCCATCCCATGCTCGTCACCGTGCCCAGCGGTCATCGAGAGCATCGAGCCGCTGGCGTAGACATTGGGCCCCACTACCTGTCCCTCGTCGATGGCGCGGGCGAGAAAGGTGCCCATTCCCCCCATCTCCCGGACCGAGGTGAAGCCGGCGTCGAGGACCCTTCTCGCGTCCGCCGTCACCCGCATCGCCGCTAGTTGGGGCCGGAGGGTGTGCATCTCGGAGATGTTGGCGGTGTAGGTGCCGATGAAATGCCCGTGGCACTCCCACATCCCAGGCATCACTGTGTTGGTGGTGATGGTGTTGCCGTCTTCGGGTGGAGGGCCATCGGCAGCGGCTCCGGCGAAGTTGATGATCCCGTTCTCGAGGATCAACAGCGCGTCTTCGATCGGTTGCCCCCGACCGGGGATGAGGCGTTTGGCTTCGATCCGGGTTGCTGTCATCGACCCACTACTTCGAGCGGGGACCTGGTTGTCACCTTCAACCCGCCGAATACGATCATTCCCCCGATTCGGACCGTGGGAGCGTCGGGGTCGGCAGTGGTCTGGGTGGCGTCGTCGAAGCCGCCGAAGATGACCTTCCCGGTGAAGTCGACCCTCCAGCCCTGAGGGACCACCAGATCGACCCCACCCATCCAAACCAGGACATCGAGATAGATCCCGGTGGGGGCCGGTGTCGCCTTCCGGAGGTCGAGGATCGTCCCTCCGTACATGGTGAGGATCTTGCCCCCGTAGAACGGATCGGCCGATGAGACGAGGTTCTCACCCCCGAAAATGGTGATCAGGTCGATCTCCTGCGTCTCCACCCCGGCATTCGATTTGAGCAAGAACTTGGCAACCACGGCCGTCCCCAACATGGTGAGGAAGCCGAGGCGAATCGTCTTGAAGGTGAATTTGAGCACGGGCATACCTTACGTGGCCCACAAGCCGGGTTTAACCCGCGGTGAGGCGTTCGCCGGCCTCCACTCCAAATCCGAGGCGGTTGGCCGGTGGTGCGAGTGGACACGACCACCGCGGCGAGTGAACACACGAGGGGTGATAGGCGTAGTTGAAGTCGAGTACGACCTCATCGCCCTGGTGCCCGAGGTCGGCGCCCTTGACCGTGTCCAGGAGATAGCGGCCGCCTCCGTAGGTGGAATCACCGTTGCTGGCATCCCGGAAAGGGAGAAACACCCCGCCCCCGTAGGCATCCAGCCAAAGCACGTCGACCGAGGCCTCGTTCCCTTTCATCTCGAAATGGAGGGTCCCGGTCTTGACAAATCGGGCCGTGCCTTCATCTGAGGTGCCGATCACGGCCGGCTCGTTGTCAACCGGGGTGAATGTCCCGGTTGTTCTCCATCCCGGGTCATAAGCGAAGTAGTCGAGGCCATCGAAGCCCTGGCGATCCTCGATCGGGGACTGTGAGTGCGTCTCGAA
>CAZSMJ010000098.1:0-7557 GCA_964608055.1 uncultured Acidimicrobiaceae bacterium
GCACGGGGCAGCTCGATCATGGTCCCTACCGGAACCTTCAGCTCGAGCCCCGACTCACCGGCTGCACCGGCAACCTCCTCTTCGATCATCTCCCGCATCCGGATCAGCTCTTCCACGTCGGCGACGAGTGGGATCATGATCTCGAGTCTGGGGTGGCCACCGGCCTGGAGTCGCGTCACGAGGGCATGACAGGCGGCACGGGCCTGCATCCGGTAGAGATGGTCGACCATGAGGCCGAGCCGGACGCCTCGCAGCCCGAGCATCGGATTGTCCTCCTCCCATCGAGCAACATGCGCGGACATCGACTGCAGGTCGTCGATCGGGCGCCCCGCCTTGGCATCGAGTCGCATCTCGTGCTCCAGCTCGAATCGTGAGGGGAGGAACTCGTGGAGTGGTGGGTCGAGAAGCCGGATCACCACAGGCAGCCCGTCCATGGCCTCGAGCAAACCCTCGAAATCGCCGATCTGGACCCGCTCTAATTCCTTGAGGGCGGTGGCCCTCTCCTCCTCGGAATCGGAGAGGATGATCCGCTGCACGACTTGAAGGCGCTCGCCGAGGAACATGTGCTCGGTGCGGGCGAGACCGATGCCCTGGGCTCCGAAATTTCTGGCGGCAGCTGCATCTGATGCGGTGTCGGCGTTGGCCCATACCTGCAGCACCCGGATCTCGTCGGCCCATCCCAGGAGTTGCTGCAACTCGGGTGGGGATTCGGGGGCTACCACATCGACGCTCCCGATGAAGACGGTGCCGGTCGAACCATCGATGGTCAACAAGTCGCCGGTTCTGATCTCGTTGCCGCCGGCACGGGCCATTCCGGCCTCGACATCGACGACCAGCTTCGCTGCCCCGGTCACGGCAGGCTTCCCCATGCCTCTCGCCACCACGGCGGCGTGCGAGGTCTTTCCGCCCTGGCTGGTGAGGATCCCCACAGCCGCAGCCATGCCGTGAATGTCGTTGGGGGTGGTCTCCGGCCTGACCAGGATGACGGCCTCGCCTTTTCTCTCCTCGATCACGGCCTCGTCGGACGAGAACACGACCTTGCCGATCGCGGCCCCGGGAGATGCCGCGACCCCGGTGGCGAATGCGTTAGAGAGCTTGACGTGATCGGCGATGCGGGGGCGGTGGAGTTGCTCCAGCGAGGCTGGGGCGACTCGCCCGACCGCCGTGGCTCGGTCGATCAGACCCTCCTCCACCATTGCCACCGCCATCTTGACCGCGGCGGCTGCAGTGCGTTTGCCGGGCCTGGTCTGGAGGATGTAGAGGACGTCGCGCTCGATGGTGAACTCGATGTCGCACATGTCCCGGTAGTGGGTTTCCAGACCGCTCATGATCTCCAACAGCTGGTCATGGCACTTCGGGTGGAGCTCTCCGAGCTGGTCCAGCGTCAGTGGATTGCGGATGCCCGCCACTACGTCCTCACCCTGGGCCCGCGGCAGATAGTCCCCGTACACGAGCCGGGCTCCGGTTCCGGGGTCTCGGGTGAAGCAGACCCCGGTTCCTGAGTCGTCGCCGAGGTCGCCAAAAACCATCATCTGAACGTTGACTGCGGTTCCCAGGTCATCCGGAATCGAGTTGATCCTCCGGTATTCGATGGCCCGCTTGGTGTTCCAGGAGCTGAAGACCGCGGTGATCGCCCCCTGCAACTGCTCGCGGGGGTCGGTGGGGAGCCCTCCGGGCCGCCGCTCCTCGACGATCGCCTGGAAGCGTCTGGTTGCAGCTTCAAGGTGCTCCGCGCTCAGCTCCGAATCGTCAGCGACTCCGGCCTCTTCCCTGAGCTCGAGGAGCACGTCTTGGAACAGGCTCGCGTCCACACCAAGCACCACATTGCCGTACATCTGCACGAATCGGCGATACGCGTCCCAGGCGAAATGGGGATCGCCCGACCATTCGACCAACGTCTCCAGCACGTCATCGTTGATCCCAAGGTTGAGGATGGTGTCCATCATCCCTGGCATCGAGAATTTGGCGCCTGATCTGACGGAGAGCAGGATCGGGATCGGGCCCCCTCCGAAGCTGCGACCTGTCATGTCTTGCAGGCGAGCCAACGCCAGGTCGACCTCCTCCCACAGGTCCGGGGGGACCTGGCCATCGTTCATGGTCAGCCTGCAGGTCTCGGTGGTGATGGTGAACCCGGGTGGCACCGGTAGCCCGAGCGAAGTCATCCTGGCCAGCCCGGCGCCCTTCCCCCCGAGGAGGTCCTTGTCGGAGCCGTCGGCTGCCGAGAAGTCGAAAAGATGGGGCAAAAGCTTCAGGCTCCTTCGAAGCGAACAACAGGAAGTTAACGACTCGCCACGGCCGGGCAACAGGGTCCTCCGCATAACAACGGCGGGTCTTGCGCCACTCCTCGATGTTCGATTTCTCTCAGATTGTTTGTTCCAGGATCATGCAGGGGTGAGAACGGTCGTTGCTCGGATCGACGCGGTGCTGATCCCGTTCCTCCGTCGCTGGGGTGTTCCCACGCTTCGGATCTCGCTGGCGGTGGTCTTCATCTGGTTCGGCGTCCTCAAGATCCTCGGGGTGTCCCCGGTGATCGACCTCGTTGCCTCAACTGTTTATTGGGTGGATCCGGACTGGTTCGTCCCGGCGTTGGGTGTGGTGGAAGTCCTGGTCGGGGTGGGTCTCGTCGCGAGATTGGGCCTGCGGCCGGTTCTCTTGGTGCTTGCGGGGCAGATGTTGGGCACCTTCCTGGTGTTTGTGCTCCTGCCCGAGGTGACCTTCCAGGACGGGAACCCTCTGAAGTTGACGATGGAGGGGGAGTTCGTTCTCAAGAATCTGGTGCTGTTGGCTGCGGCGATGGTGGTTGGCGCCAGCATCGGGGCGCCTGAGGATTTGGTGGTGGAGGAGGGACCCGCCCCATCCCGATAGGTGGGGCGGCCAGCTACGCGTCCTGTTCGGTTTCGATCCCCAGCTCGACGAAGATGCGGTGTCGCTCTTCGGCGTAGCGGTTTTCGCTCACCAGGTTGGCGTTGTATTGCTCGCTGAGCGCCCGGAATTCCTCCATGAGAGCTGTCTCGTCGGGGGCTTCGGCTTGGGCCGATTCCTCGACCCGGTCCTCGCGACGTTGGCGCTTGGCCTCTTGCTTCTCCTGACGGGTCCGCTCCCGGGCCCGCTTGCTCATTGCTTCACGTCCTCGTTGTGCCATGTGGATCCTCTGGTCGCGGAAGGCGCAGCCTCACCGGGCTATTCCGAACAAAGACGCCAAGAGAACCCGGAACCGAATTACCCATTCGGTCCAACCTGGTCGGTCGCGGGCCGTCCCTGCGAGACCTGGTGGTGAGATATGCATTGACCACCCTAACCCCGTGGTGCGGTTAGACAGGAACCGTCGAGGCACGTCCTGGTCCCTTGTGGGTGTGCCCGAACTGGGGATAGTGGCTCGGGGCGGCTACTGTGGATACCACAGCGCACGCCTGGATGCGTGCTGCGCCGTTTCTTCGCTCCTTCGTACCGTCGGGTGAAGTCGCCACAGGTGCCTACCCAGATCCCTCCGTTTCAAATCGAAGGTGATCTTCGGTTGGCGAGCTGTGGGGCGTCAAGCACTTCGACGGTTCGAGCTTCGGAAGGAGCATGCAATGTCCACCAATCTCTATGTGGGGAACCTTTCGTTCACCACCGACTCCTCGGAATTGGAGTCCCTATTCGCGCCCCACGGTCGTGTGACCAAGGCGCAGGTCATCAATGACCGCGACACGGGTCGGTCCCGTGGGTTCGGGTTCGTCGAAATGGATTCGGCCGAGGAGGCGCAGGCTGCGATCTCTTCGCTGAACGGCAAGGACATGGGCGGGCGTCAGCTCACCGTGAACCTGGCCAAAGAGCGTTCCCGCTAGATAGTTGCCGGCGAGACGGTAAAGGTCGTCGAGCTAATTCAACATTGAGAGACCCTCGGGGTTCCCCGGGGGTCTCTCTTCGTCCTGGGCGCGGCGGTTCAGTCATCGGCGCGTCGTTAGACGCCCCAAAGCACGATCGAGGTTCCGGTCAGAGGCTGGCCCCGACCGCCAGCATCACTCCCGTCCAGAGATGAAGCCTGCTGCTCATCACCAGTGCCCTGATCAGGGAGGGCCCGTCGGTGCTTTGCCACAACGTCCGTACCGGCGCCACGGCATAGGGCGAAAGCATCGCTGCGAAGAGCGTGGGTAAAGGGGTCCAACCCGCGACGGCGAAGATCACGATGAGGAGGAAAGGGCTGTAGATCAAGGCGGCATAGAGCCATTTGGTCTTCTCCCGGCCCAGGATCACGGCGAGGGTGCGTTTGCCCGTTTCGCGGTCGGTGTCGAGGTCCCGGTAGTTGTTGGCGACGAGGAGGGCAGTGACGAGCATCCCCACCGGGATCGCAAGCAGCCATGACGCGGCGGGGGCGGTCATGTCATGGATGTAACGACTGCCTACGGTCGCGACGAGGCCGAAGAAGACAAAAACAAAAGCCTCGCCCAGCCCGTGATACCCGTACGGCACCGGCCCTCCCACGTAACCCAGCATCGCGATGATCGAGATGACACCGATTACCAGGATCACCGGCCCTGCGATCATCGCCAGGCCGAGGCCGGCAAAGGATGCAATGACGACGGCAACGACTACCCCGGTCCACATCTGACGCGGGCTCAGCACGCCGAGCGCCACCATTCGGGGCGGGCCGAGCCGGGCGCTGTTGTCGACACCCCGTTTGGCGTCCGAGGCGTCGTTGGCGAAGTTGGCCGCCACCTGGATGGCAACCGCCGCCACCAGGGCCAAGGCGAACGCGTCCCACCGGAACGCCCCGTCACCGAGAGCCAGGCCGCCTCCGACCAGGACCGGCACCACGGCCGCGGGAAGGGTGTGGACCCGGGCCGCCGTCTTCCAGGCCTGGAAAGCGGTCAACGGATCAGAAGTGCCAGGGATACTTGCCAAAGTCCGGGTCGCGTTTGTCGAGGAAGGCGTCGCGGCCTTCCCGGGCCTCCTCGGTCATGTATCCGAGCCGGGTGGCCTCCCCGGCGAAGATCTGCTGGCCAACCAACCCGTCGTCGATGAGGTTGAAGGCGAACTTGAGCATGCGCTGAGAGGTTGGGCTCTTGCGGGTGATCTCGACTCCCCACTCCAGCGCCACCTTCTCCAGTTCGGCGTGGGGCACGACTGCGTTGACCATCCCCATTTCGTAGGCCTCCTGAGCGGTGTAGCTCTTTCCCAGGAAGAAGACCTCTCGGGCCCGTTTTTGCCCGACTTGACGGGCCAAATACGCGGACCCATAGCCGGCGTCGTAGGAGGCAACATCGGCATCGGTTTGTTTGAAGATGGCGTGCTCCTGGGAGGCGAGCGTCAGGTCACAAACCACATGCAGACTGTGCCCGCCGCCGACCGCCCAACCGGGAACCACGGCGATGACCACCTTGGGCATGAATCGGATCAGTCGTTGCACCTCGAGAATGTGGAGTCGCCCCACTCGGGTGGGATCGACACTCGCCTGTTCCTCCCCCTCGGCGTACTTGTAGCCGTCAGCACCCCGAATCCTCTGGTCGCCACCCGAGGAGAAGGCCCATCCGCCGTCCTTGGGTGAGGGCCCGTTCCCGGTGAGCAGGACACATCCCACGTCGGTGCTCTGTCGGGCGTGGTCCAGGGCGGTGAAGAGCTCGTCGACGGTGTGGGGCCGGAAGGCGTTACGGACTTCCGGGCGATCGAAGGCGATCCGAACCACGCCGGCACTCCTGGCCCGGTGATACGTGATGTCAGTCAGGTCGAAACCGGGGACCGGGTCCCAGGCGGCGTTATCGAAGATCTCGGAAACCACGGACCTGCAGGATAAGAGGCACAATCGTCCTGTGATTCATTGGCTCAGCCGTCACGACCCGAATCGGGTGTTTCTCGAGACCCCCGCGGGCTCGCACACGTATGGCGATGTCCTCGATTCCCTCCACAATCGGCCGGTGGCCGGCATCGAGTTGCTCCGTCCCCGTCTCGACGCCGGTTCGATCGTCGACCTCCTGGCTGTGATGTCGAGCGGGTGCGCGGTGGTAGTCGGCCCCGATGCCGAGGTCCCTGCCGCCGTCGAGCCCGCCGGTGCTGCAACGGTGGTGTTCACCTCGGGGACGACCGGAAGCTCGAAGGGGGTACGTCTCACCAGAAGGAATTGGGAGTCTGCGGTGAAAGCTTCCCAACAGCATCTCGGCAACGGCCCCGGTGACGTATGGCTTCTGGCCATGGGCTTGCACCGGGTCGGGGGCATCGCCATCGTCCTCCGCTCGGCACTCGCGGGTGGGATCGTGCGCATGCTCTCCAGATTCGACGCTCGCGAATTCGCTGCCGCCTTGCGGAGCGGGGTGACCTTTGCCTCGGTGGTTCCCACGATGCTTCATCGCATTCTCGACATCGATCCTGGTCCCTATGACGGGGTGCGGGCGCTGCTGGTCGGGGGCGGCCCGATTCCCGACGGATTGCTGGAGCGGGCAGTTGAGGCCAGGCTTCCGGTGCTTCCCAGCTACGGGATGACCGAGACCTGTGGTCAGATCGCCACTCTCCGACCCGGCTCGAAGGTGGAGCGGAAGGCGCACCCCTTGCCCGGTGTCGAGTTGCGGATCGAGAGCGATGGCAGGATCGCGGTCCGGGGGCCGATGGTTTCGCCCGGGTACTTGGGAGAGCCGGATCGTGGCACGGGGTCGTGGTTGATGACCGGGGACCTGGGCAAGTTGGACCCCGACGGCGCACTGAGGGTGCTGGGAAGGGCCGACAATGTGATCGTGAGTGGTGGGGAGAACATCGATCCCGAGGTCATCGAAGCAGCATTGACAGCCATCGAAGGTGTCGACGCTGCGTTGGTGTTCGGTGTCCCCAGTGCGGAGTGGGGGATGGAGGTGGCGTGTCTCTATGTGGGTGATGTCGAGCCGGCGGTCGTCGAGTCTCGACTTCGGCAACGACTCGGTGGAGTCTCGATCCCGAAGCGCTGGCAAAGGGTCGACGCGCTTCCGACGACGGACCTAGGGAAGCCGGATCGGGATCAGGCCTTTCGTTTGCTCACCTGAGGCGACGGGCGATCAGCACTCCCTGGCGCAACGGCACCGCCACCGCCTCGAATTCGGTGTCGGCGGCGATCAACCGGTTGAAGGGGTCGGTCCCCTGTCCCTGATCGATCCAACCGGATCCGGCGCTATAGACGTTGTCGGCGAGGACCAAGCCTCCAACCGCGATCAATGGCCGCGCGATCCGGAAGTAGTCGGAGTACTCGTGCTTCAGCGCATCGAGAAAGATGACGTCGACAACGCCAGGCTCCAATTCGGCGACGAGATCGGTGAGCACCTCGATCCCGGTCCCGGGGCGGATCTCCACCCGGTCGCCGATCCTGGCCCGTTCGAATTGCTCCCGGGCGAAGGCGGCATGCTTCGGCTCAGGCTCGATGGTGATCAGCCGCCCTTCGGGTCTGAGACCTCGGGTGATCCAGATCCCGGAGTAACCGGCCAGGGTGCCCACCTCGACGGCAAGCAGTCCTCTGGTCATCGAGGTCAGGATCTTGAGGAGTCGCCCGACGTCGGCGCCAACCGAGATGTCGGGCATGCCGGCCGCCACCGCCTCAGCCATGAGCCCGGCAAGGTGATC
>CAZSMJ010000099.1:0-7485 GCA_964608055.1 uncultured Acidimicrobiaceae bacterium
TGGCGGCCTCAATATTGCGGCCGACTTCGTCCGTGGCCAACCCTCATCGGTGGCCCGATATCGCTTTTCGTGTCGTCGCCGCCACGGCCGAACAGACGCCGGTCGGCCGCTGCTACCGCCGCGTGGCGAGGTAGCCCATGGCCAACACGTTTCAGGTCGACGTGGTGTCACCGGAGGCGACGGTGTGGAGCGGAGAGGCCACCATCGTCATCGCCAAGACGCCTGATGGTGAGCTGGGGATCATGGCCAACCATGAGCCGCTCATGGGAGCCTTGGTCACCGGTCCCGTCGTGATCGAGGCCCCTGACGGCACCCGGACCACGATCGGAGTCCACGGCGGATTCCTTCAGGTTCTCAACAACCAGGTGACGCTGATCACCGACCGCGCCGAGATCGCCGAAGGTGGACGTGAAGAGGGCCGGGAAGTGGCTGAGCGTCTTGCGGCCGAAGAGATCACCTCAGACGAGGACATCACTGCTGACTGAGGTCACGCGCAAAGTCCTGCACGGTCTTGGGGAAGCCGTCGCCGATCGCCGAGGCGATGACCGGGAAGAAGACTGACGAGAGCACCCCGACGCTCTCCAAGCGAAGCATCACATCGACCCGGGTTCCATCATCGGTGCCGCCGAGGCTGACGATTATGCGACCCCGGATTTCGGACGTCTCGATGTCCCAGGCCATCATCTTCTCGAACTCCCGCCCTGCGGGGAGGGCGCGGCCAAGGTATCTCTTGCCGGCGGCGAGGCTCTCGAAGGAGAAGCTCTGCAGTTGGCCTTCCTGATCGATCACGGATTCCAGGATCCGGTCGACGCCGGGGACAGACTCCCAACTCTTGGGGTCGTTCAACGCCTCCCACACCTTGGCGATCGGAGCGTGGGCAATCGCCGAGTGTTGGAAGCTTCTGCTGGGCACGGCGGCAAGATAACGGAGTCAGGGAGGACAATGGAACTGTCCCTTGAACTTCACGTGCTTGGGACCCCTTTCCGCATCGGGCTCGTCTGTACGATCAGGAAAATGGGTCAGCTCACGTCTGCCGGGGTCTGAGGTGGCGGAGTTCGTCTCTTTGCACGACGCGGTTCGCGACCTGGTGCCGGACGGAGGCACTGTCGCCATGGAGGGATTCACCCATCTCATCCCGTTTGCTGCGGGTCACGAGGTGATCCGACAACAGAAAATCGGCCTGACCCTGATTCGCATGACACCGGATGTCATCTATGACCAGATAATCGGGATGGGTTGTGCCAGCAAGCTGGTCTTTTCGTGGGGTGGAAACCCCGGTGTCGGATCACTGCACCGATTCCGCGACGCCGTCGAGAACGACTATCCCCTGCCACTCGAAGTCGAGGAGCACAGTCATGCCGGAATGGCGGCACGGTATGTGGCGGGTGCCTCCGGGTTGCCCTTCGGGATTCTCCGGGGATACCTGGGCTCGGATTTGGTGGGGCACACGAATGTGGCTGCGATTGAATCCCCCTTCACCGGCGAAGAGCTGGTTGCTGTTCCTGCTCTCAACCCAGATGTCAGCGTCATCCATGCCCAGCAAGCGGACCGGAAGGGAAACGTGGCGCTTTGGGGGATCAGCGGGGTTCAGAAGGAAGCCGTCCTGGCGGCGGGGTCGTCGATCGTCACTGTTGAAGAGATCGTGGATGAGCTTGAGCCCCGCGGTCCGAATGTCGTGGTTCTGCCCTCCTGGGTGGTCACCGCGGTGGCCCACGTGCCAAACGGGTGCCACCCCTCGTACTCGATGGGTTACTCGAAGCGAGACAACGCCTTCTACAGGCGCTGGGATGAGATATCTCGAGAGCGAGCGAACTTCGCGAGCTGGATGAAATCCTTCGTGATCGAAAGCCAGGATCACGCCGGCTACTTGCGGGCGCTCGAGAGCCATCAAGCGGTCGACCGGGCACCCGATGCCTGAACGGCGCGTGGATCCTGCCGGCTACACGGCCGACGAGATGATGACCGTGACCGCGGCTCGCCTCCTTCGTGATGGCCAGGTGTGTTTCGTCGGCATCGGCCTTCCCAGCGAGGCGGCCAATCTGGCGCGCCTCACACATGCCCCCGACGTAGTGCTCATCTATGAATCGGGCACGATCGGCACCCGGCCTGAGTTCCTGCCCTTGTCGATCGGCGACGGAGAGCTGGCTGAGAATGCGGACCTTGTTGTCGGGGTCCCCGAGGTCTTCAGTTATTGGCTGCAGGCGGGCCGCATCGATGTCGGCTTTCTCTCGGCTGCGCAGATCGACCGCTTCGGCAACCTGAACACCACCGTCATCGGCCGCTATGACAACCCGTCGGTCCGACTCCCGGGTGCGGGCGGGGCGCCGGAGATCGCCTCCGGTGCCCGGGAGGTGTGCGTCACGCTTCGTCAGACAAGCCGATCATTCGTCTCCTCGGTGGACTTCGTGACATCTGTCGGATTCGGGCGACAGGGTGAGGGGAGGGCCGGGCACCTTGGCGCCGGGCCTACCGTCGTTATCACCGATCTCGGCATGCTCGAGCCCGACCCCGAGAGCCACGAACTGACTCTGGTGGCCACCCACCCCGGTGTCGATGTTGGCGAGGTGCTGGGACACACCGGCTGGGATCTCCGTGTGGCTGCGGAGATAGTGACGACCGAGCCCCCGACCGCCCATGAGCTCGGCGTCCTGAGAGAGCTCATCGCGCGCACCAAGAACGCTCATTCCGGGGGCTGATCGGCAGGGTTCAACCGGCTGTGGCAACGGCCAGCAGGACTCCCACTCTCACGTAATTGGGACACAGAGGGGTCAGATTCGGACCTGTGGCTCCCAATTACGGGTGGACTGGCCCTCAAAACACGAAATCGGGGCGACGCTGCCGTCGCCCCGAGTTGCCCCTGGGAGGAGGGATCTGTTGTAGTCGCCGATCTTTGAACGACCGTGACTCTCTACTTTCTAACCAGACGATGTGACCGGACGGTGAACGCAGGCTGGCGATTGGCCGAATCTTGGCTGGATTTCGCCCTGTCCCATCTCCATAGACTCGTTTCATGGCAGGTCTGCTCTCGTTTCACGCCCATCCCGACGACGAATCGATTGCAACCGGAGGCACCCTGGCGCGTTACGCCGCCGACGGCGAGCCCGTCGTCGTGGTCACTGCCACCGACGGCGCGCTCGGCGAGATCCACAACTATGAGGACCCGGAGGCAATTCGCCCCCGCCTTGCCGATGTGCGAGCCGAGGAGGTCGCAGCCGCACTCGAAATACTGGGTGTGCACCAACACGAGTTCCTCGGTTATCGGGACTCGGGGATGATGGGGTGGGAGGACAACCTCCATCCTGATTGCTTCTGGCAGGCGGACTTCATGGACGCCACGTCGAGACTGATTCGCCTGATCAGAAAGCACCGGCCCGAGATCGTCACCATCTATGACCCCTTCGGGGGCTACGGGCACCCCGACCACATCCAGGTGCATCGGGTTGGACTGGCCGCCTTCCACGCCTCAGGCGACCTCAGCCTCTTTCCGCTCGGCGACGATGACGAGCCCTGGGAGCCGAGTCGACTCTGGATGTCGGTCTGGCCTCGGAGCCGAATGGCGGCCTGGGCCGACATCGACGAAGCAGCCGGCGATCTCGACGCCGAGCAAGCTGCCAGGCTGCGCAATTCTGGGTTCCCTGACGAGAAAGTCAGTATCTGGATGGACGTCGAAGACCTGGTCGGGGTCAAGATCGCAGCGATCGCCGCCCATCGAACCCAGATTCCCCCCGGCTGGTCGCTGATCAATGTTCCCGCTGCCGACAAGCCGGCGATTCTGGGCCACGAGGCCTTTGTCGAGTTGTATCCCACCGCACGCGAGGGGAATGACGGGTAGGTTGCCGCTCCGACAAGGGAGCATTGGTTGTGAATGAAGTCCTGATTAGAGCACTCGGCGGCGAGATGTCGTCCCTCTCCGCCGATATCGTCGATTCGTTGGCCGACGGCCTGTCGGGCGATGTCCTCACGCCCGAGCACCCCGAATACCCCGAATCGACACTGATCTGGAACGGGATGATCCAGAAACGGCCGGCTCTTGTGGTGCGACCCACGAACACGGCCGACGTCACCCAGACGGTGGACTTTGCGCGGGAGCACGGCTTGGAACTGTCGATCAAGGGGGGCGGGCACAACATCGCCGGTCTCGCTCTCTCCGACCGGGGCATCACTCTCGACATGTCCCGATTGAGCAAGGTCGAAGTGGATGTCGCTCAGGCCATCGCCCGGGTGGGAGCGGGATGCAAGCTCGGTGACGTCGATCGGGCGACACAGGAGCATGGCCTGGCCACAGTCCTCGGGTTTGTTTCCGAAACCGGAGTTGCCGGCCTGACGCTGGGTGGGGGATTCGGCTACCTGACCCGGCAATTCGGCTTGACCACGGACGACCTGGTTGAAGTCGAGATCGTCACCGCTGACGGCCAGGTGCTTCGGGCTTCGAGAGAGGTGAATGACGATTTGTTCTGGGCTCTGCGCGGCGGGGGCGGCAACTTTGGCGTGGTGACAGAGTTCGTCTTCGGTCTTCACGAGATCGGGCCGGAGGTCACGGCTGGGCTGATCGCCTGGTCGGCCGAGGAAGCCGAAGCAGTGCTCGACCTCTACCGGAGCATCAGCGCCAGCGCGCCCCGAGAGATGACGGTGGTCCTGCTGATGCGCAACGCCCCGCCGGCCCCGTGGCTTGATGAGGACAAGCACGGGCAACCGATGATCGCGATCGTCGCGGTTCACACCGGGACGAGAGAGCAGGCCACCGCCGACCTGGCACCCATTCAAGGCCATGGCCACCCATGGGCGGACCTGATTCAGGTCAAGTCTTACGTCGCCCAGCAATCGATGCTCGACGCCACCCAACCCAAGGGGTTGCACTACTACTGGAAGTCCGAGTTCGTATCCGAGCTCAGCGATCAGCTGCTGGCAGCGGTCAGGGCCCAGTTCGTCGGGCTCACCGCCCCTGCGAATCAGATTGTGCTCTTCCACGTAGAGGGAGCGCTTGGTGAACATTCCGAGGACGACGGGGCGGTTGGCAATCGCGACGCGGCCTATGTCTGCGCCATCGCCTCAGCATCAGCTGGAGCCGATTTGGTGCCGGCGAATCGTGAATGGGTGCGGGAGGCCTGGGCCGCGGTCCAGCCGTTTTCGACTGGCGGCAACTACATCAATTTCCAGACCGAAGACGAGCCGTCGGATCGGATCGGTGACTCGTATCGGGGGAACCTCGACCGTTTGGCAAAGGTCAAGGCCAGTTATGACCCGACCAACTTGTTCCGGGTGAACCGAAACATCTCGCCGCCCTCAGGCGAGGGCTGAGACTTCCTGGCGGGCAACGAGATCACCCATCCATCGGGGCTGGACCCAAATGACTCCGGGTAGGCCACGGTCGGCCCCTATCGTTTCCGGGTCCAGAAACACTGATGTTGATCGCACGCGACCTCCGTATCGATGCCGGCCCTCGAACTCTGATCGATGGGGTCTCCTTCAGTGTGCAATCCGGAGACCGCATCGGGCTCGTGGGCCGCAACGGAGCCGGCAAGACCACATTGATGCGCACCTTGACCGGACAGCTCAACCCGGCCGACGGATCGGTGTTGCGCTCCGGGACCATCGGTTACTTCTCCCAAGAGGCCGCCCTTCCCGAGTTGGAGCACGTCGATGCCACTGCCCTGGAGCGGATCTTGATGGCCCGCGACATCGGGGCCATGCAGCGCCAAATCGAGGACGCTCGGCGCCGGCTTCACGATCTGACCGGTGACGAGCGTGACCGGGGGATACGCCGTTTCGGGCGCCTCCACGACGAGTTCGAAGCCAAGGGTGGGTTCGTCGCCGAGGCCGAGGCGAAGCGGATGGCAGCCGCCTTGGGCATCGGAAATGACGAACTGGGCCAACCTGTGGCAACCATGTCCGGCGGTCAGCGGAGAAGGGTCGAACTGGCCCGGATCCTTTTCGCCGAGACCGACATCCTGCTGCTCGACGAGCCCACCAACCATCTCGACCTCGACGCCAAGGCCTGGCTCATCGAATGGTTGACCACTTACCGGGGAGGGATGCTGGTCGTGTCTCACGACCTGCCACTGCTCGACGAAGCCATCACCTCGGTCCTGGCCCTCGAACACGGCGAGTTGGAGGCTTATCGGGGCAACTACTCGCACTATCTCTTGGAGCGGGACCGCCGCCGTGAGCGCAAGGAACGGGAGCGCAAACATCAGGACGAGGCGATCGCCCGTCTCGAAGAGAACATCCGTCGCTTCAAGGGCACGACCGAGAAGATGGCGAAGACTGCCCGCGCCTGGGAGACACGGGTCGAACGCATGAAACGAGACCTGGTCGAGGTGCAGAAGGGCGGGAAGAATGTCCGGGTCGCCTTTCCGCAGCCTCCGAAATCAGGTCGTGTTCCGTTGTCGGCGCTAGGGCTGGCCAAGGCCTACGGGGACAACTTGGTGTTCGTCGACCTCGAATTCGCGGTCGAGCGCGGGGAACGCATGCTCTTGATCGGGCTCAACGGGGCGGGCAAGACCACCTTGCTGCGGATCCTGGCAGGCGTCGAGACCTCTGATCTTGGCGAGGTCAACCTCGGCCATAACGCCACCCTCGGCTACTACGCCCAGGAGCACGAGCAGGTCCTCTCCGGGGTCTCGGTTCTCGACCATATGAGAACGGTTGGGGGTCTGCCCGATCAGACGATGCGCTCTTTGCTCGGCCATTTCCTGTTGGCCGACAAGGTGGAACAGGATGCGGCGACGCTTTCGGGTGGCGAGAAGACCAAGCTCGCCCTCGCCATGCTGGTCGCGGCGCGGCCCAACGTCCTCCTGCTTGACGAGCCGACCAACAACCTCGACCCGCAGGCCAAGGAGGCGCTTCTCGACGCGTTGAGCATCTACGAGGGAACCATCGTCCTGGTCAGCCATGACACCGATTTCGTGGCCCAGCTGTTCCCGGACCGTGCGGTGCTCATGCCGGAAGGCGAGATGCGCTTCTTTGACGAGGCTCTCCTCGACCTTGTTGCCCTCGCCTGAGGAACCATTTGGCCGCTCTCATCATCTAAAGATCATGAGGAGACTCTTCTTGTTTGTTTTGGTGCTGACCGCGCTCGCGGCTTGCGGCGGAGCCGAGCCCGGCTTCGGAGGCGACACCCCGGCCACCTCGACCACGCTCTCCCCGGAGGAGCCAGTTGACTCCGGCGGCGATGAGCCCATTGCCGAGCCCGGGCCGATTGGCTCGATTCCAGAGCCGAGGCCACCGATCGACGGAAGCATCTCTGGTGAGGTTTCGATCACCAGCGCCGACCTCTCGATCATGGAGAGTTTTCCGATCCAGGTGAGTCTCCAGGTGGAGGGCGAGAAGCCCACTCCTTGTCACGAAATCTTCTGGACCGTCGAGGACAACGGGGAGAAGATCGAGATCATCATGATCTCCCAGGTCAACAGTGATCAGTCCTGTGCGCAGGTGATCGAGCCCTTCATGATCTCGGTGCCGCTGGGGAGCTGGGCAGAGCAGTCG
>CAZSMJ010000100.1:0-7436 GCA_964608055.1 uncultured Acidimicrobiaceae bacterium
CCGAGGACGTGGCGGTCACTGGCTTTGACGACATCGATGAAGCCGCTTGGTTTGCACCACCGCTCACCTCGGTTGGGCAGCCACTCACCGAAATGGGGAGACAGGCGGTACGGAGGTTGTGGTCTGAGTTCGATGGCAGCGCGACCCCACCCGTAGCCATGCCCCTCCGTGCCGACCTGATGATCCGCGAGAGCACAGTCGGTGCGACGCAATCTGGGCCTGAATAGCCGACGCCGGACCTAAGGCCTCATCATCGGCGCAGCCGTCTGACGACGTCGACGATGGCGGTGACTTCGCCGAATTCGGTTGAGCCGGTCACGACGAACTGGCCCTCGACGTCGGTGGCTCCCGGAGGGATTTCGTCCCAGTCGACCGAAACGGATCTCACCGAGCCGTCTGCGGTTGTCAGCACCCGGACCTTGGCGGGGAGTCGTGGGGTGCGCCCACGGAGGACCGTGGCGTAAACGGTGTCTTCGACGACGTGCTCTGCGTCACTCTGGTTGTAGATATTTATCGAGCCAAAGAACTTCAGAACAGGCCAACTGGAGTTGGCCCAATCGATCATCTCCTGCCAGTTGGCCGGCTCCCACATGAGCACACCGACCCCACGGTTGTCGGGAAGGTCGTTGGCGATCTGGAACACCCGCTGGATGGCATCCGCCTGTCCCTGACCTGACTTCGGATAGGGCGAGTTCGGTACCGGCAGCCCGTCAAAGTCGTTGCCCGGGTGCGAGGTCTCGGCGATCTCGAGCAGATACCCAGGGTGAGCGGCGGCGACCGCGTGCAGGTTGCTCTCGTAATGCTCCGGCGTTCCGTGCCACTCCGGGTAGTAGGAGTGAGCCAAAACATCGATGTCCTGGCCCTTGGCATTGAGACGCGTCAGATACTGATGCCAGAACTCCAGTGTCTTTTCGAGGCGTCCATTGTCGATGATGACATGGGTTTCCACCTGGATGTCCACACCATTGGCGGCGGAGACGTCCCGAACCGCGGCTATGCCGGAGGCCTGAAGCGTCGTGAATCGATCCCAGGCCTCGTCGTACGCGGCCTGCTCCGCGGCGTCATCCGAACCGAAGTAATCCCACAAGAGAGCGCCCCCCGGTTGCGAAGTGAAAGCCGGGTCAAAGTTGAAGTAACACACGTAGCACCAGACGCTCGGGTCGCTGAACCACGGTTGCGGCCGCTCGCTTCCCCACATGAATCCGTTGATGACCTCGTTTCCCACGGCGACCTTGGCAGGCACCGTTCCCTGGTCGATCAGCTGCTGGACGTAGTTGTAGGTGTAGTCATAGACCGCGTCGACGAGGTCACCGAAGGGCAGTTCCGCCCACGCGGTCGGCTTGGCCTGCTTGCTGGGGTCGGCCCAAGAATCGGCGTAATGGAAGTCGATCCCCAGTTCCATGCCCTCGTCCTGGATCCAAGTCGCGACCATGGCGGACCGCTCAGGTCCCTGATATGCGGGATCCAGATACCAACCACCCCGCTCATCGCGGGGATCGTTGAAGACCCGCAGCCGGACGTACTCCATGCCAGCATCGCTGACGATTGGAAGCAGGTCGCCGGCAGTAGCTGGATCGTCCACGTAATAGGTCAAGGTGGGGTCTCCCGAGCCCTCAGAGGTCTTGTTCTGATCGGCATACGAGATGTCGGCACCGAGAATCAGATCTTCTCGCAGATAGTTGTACACCGAGATCTCGCTGATTCCGATGGGCGCACCATGGGACGCCCCGGTGATCTTGACCCGCAGGAACGCGGTATCGGGACGGGTGAACAGATGTACCCGACCCCGAGTCGGCCGCTGATCATGGGGGCTCTGGGCAATCCGCTTCCAGTTTCGCCCATTGGAGGAAGCCTCGATCACGTACCGGTACTCCGCACGCGCATCGGGGAAAACCACCTCGACCTTGCGCAGGTTGTCGTATCCACCACCGAGGTCCAGTTGCAGCCACTGGCCTGACTTCCGCTTGGTGGCTACCCAGGCAGTGGCAGCGTCCCCGTCCACCGCATTGATCGCGGTTGCCGCCCCACTGCTGGCCTTGACCGACACCCACGGCTTCTCGGCTAGGTCACTCTCGACCGGATGGATCACGACGTCTTGCTCCTGTGCCGCCGCTGGAGCCGGGACGCCACCTAGGAGGAGCGCCGCCACCACACCCATGGTGATGAGATTGCTGAATGAGACGCGGATCCTGCCCCTGTTACGCATACCAACCTCCTGCTATAGGTGAGGTCCCGGAACCACGTTCGATTGCTGCGGCGGGCTCCCTTGTCCAGAGCAACTTATCTGGCTTTGCCAACGTTGGCAAGGGGTCTCATGGCCAACGTTGGCAAAGCCGGGAAAGGCTGGCGATCCACTAGTGGAGCTGACGGGATTTGAACCCGTGACCCCCTCGTTGCGAACGAGGTGCTCTGCCAGGCTGAGCTACAGCCCCTTGCGGGAGCAGGATTGTACCGAGTGGTCGATTCTCCTCGGTTCGGTTGATTCTCAATGCATGTCGTCACGCATTCGTGACGCGCTGCATTAGGAACGGGGCTTGGCCAGGTCCTGGCGGAGTCGTTCCTGCACCACGGTGGCGGTGAGGTCGGATCGGGAGCGTTCGACGAGAGCACGCGCCACGTCGGTCGTCCGGCGCAGACCCGAGGTCATCCCGTCGGGGTAATCCATCGAGGCCAGCAGATCCACGATCTCGTCCATGGCTTCCAATGCCGTTTCGGCCGAGGCCACGTCTCCGTCTCGCAACAGGTCGAGCATCCGGCGCCGCAACTCTCCGACCGCCTCCCCCAGACCGTTGAGATAGGGCACCGGGTCGATCCCGAGCTCGGTGAAGCCCGGAACCGGCTGTTCCTTGAACAAAGCCTCGGTGATCCGCGCCTCGGCGTACTCCTTGGCGGCGTCGGCCACGAACCCGGCATGAAGAATGTCCGGATGACCAGAAAGGGTGTCCATGATCTCGGTCAGGAGGGCTTCCGCCTGTCCAACGAGCTGACTCGCCTCGTCCCATTCGTTGCGATGCAAGGCGCGGATGGCGTTGGCTGAGGCTCGAATCACCAGACGTGACCCGGTGTAGCCCTTCTCTCTGGCGACAAAACGCCCGTCCAAAATGGACCGGGCGTCGTTTGCGAAGTCGAACTCCATCGCGTCAGTTGGCGATGACCCGAACTTTGGGTTCCTCCCACTCGGGTCGCTCCGCCACGTGGCTGACCTTGAGTCGCCACTGACGACGCTGCTTCATCTGTGCCAGCGCCGCGACGTAGAGAGCGATCAATGAATCGACGAACAGATGCAGCAAAAGTAGAGCCATCGAGTTCCGCCACAAGGCAAGCGCGGCGGTGACCAGAGCCAGGCCCACCAGAATCGCCATTGCCCTTCGCCTTCTGAGCCGGATCACGTCACGCTGGCCGACTTCGCCTTTGCTGTAGGGCCGCTTTTGCACGTCGGCGATGAGATGGGTCCAGCGGTCGAACTCTTCGGTCGAGTTGAGAGGGGCGTTCTGTCGTTCGCCAAACACCGTGGGCAGTAGGTAGACGCTCCAGATGGCGGCTATTACCAGCAGGCCGACGATGACAGTTGTATCCATACCAGCGATCACTCCGTCCAGGTGTGAGCGTAGTGGCATGACCCACGCCCAATCAACGATTCAAATCCCTCTCCCACGTGCCGGACCTCCCTCCGGACTTCTTCAACAGTCTCACCGACTCCACGGTCACACCGCGTTCCACTCCCTTGACCATGTCGTAGATGGTGAGGGCCGCGACCGATACCGCAGTCATCGCCTCCATCTCGACACCGGTTCGCCCCGTGGTGCGAACGGTAGCAAGCACCCGAATTCCATGCCCACTTGGCTCGAGCCCGATCTCCACCCCGCTCAACGGGATGGGGTGGCACAGCGGTATGAGATCGGCAGTCTTCTTGGCTGCCGCAATCCCGGCTACCCGGGCCACGGCGGCAGCCTCGCCTTTGGGTAGATCCCCGGCGAAGAACCGCGAAACCAGGCCTTCCGACATCACGACGTGGGCCTCGGCCACGGCCTCGCGATCGGTCACGTCCTTACTTCCCACGTCGACCATGTGAACCTCGCCCGCCTCGTTGAGATGGGTCAGATCGGGTTCAGATTCCATCGGTCCACTCCCTCGTCTCGGGGGCCTTGAACTTTTCGATGACCACGTCCCCACCGGCCTCGACCACCGATGTGCCCCTCGGGACCACCGCGAAGGCATCCGCCATGGCCGCCGCAGAGAGGACGTTCGACGACTGGCCGCCGGCGGACACGACGATCGGGCGCCCCGACTCGTTGCCGCTGACTCTCACTCTGACGAACACAGTCTTGTCCGGATCGGTGGCCAGCCGCTCCCCGGCAACCGCCGGAGCCTGTTCGCGGAGGATCCTGGTCGCGCCCTGCAGCTTCAGTAATGCCGGACGCAAGAACTGCTCGAAGGAGACCAGGACCGACACCGGATTCCCGGGAAGCCCAAAGAATAGAGCCTCGCCTACCTTGCCGAACGCGAACGGCTTCGCCGGTTGAATCGCCACCTGCCAGAACCCAACCGAAGTGCTGCCCTCGAGCACCTTCTTGGTGACGTCGTAGTCGCCCATAGACACACCGCCAGTGGAGACGATCACGTCCGCAGACGATCCGGTTTCGAGGGCGGCACTCAGAGCTGCCTCGTTGTCGGCGATGATGCCCAGATCGATCAACTCCGCTCCGGCGTCGTCGAGCAGCGCCTTGACCATGGGTCGGTTCGAGTCCCGGATCATCCCCGGCGCCAACGGTCCGCTCCCGGGAGGAGTCAGCTCGTCGCCGGTCGACATGAACGCAACCCGGGGACGTCGATGCACCAGTGGTAGGGCAATGCCGATCGTCGCCAGCACTCCCACGTGCATTGGGGTCAGCCGGGTCCCGGCCTCGAAGACGAGGTTGCCGAGCGCCACGTCGCCCCCTGCGGCTCGTACCGAGGTCCCGACGCCGACCGCCGGTGCCACCGTCACCTGATCGACGCCGCCATCGGTGTCCTCGATCCGGACGACCGTGTCGGCTCCATCGGGCATGGGAGCGCCGGTCATGATCTTCAGCGCCTGACCGGGACCGACACGAGACCCGGCGACGAATCCCGCGGCGAGATCCCCGATGACCTCGAGCACCGCCCCCGGCTTGGTCACGTCGGCGCCGAGCACTGCGTATCCGTCCATGGCAGAGTTCTGGAACGGGGGCACGCTCTCTTCGGCGATCACATCGGAAGCGAGGACCCTGCCCGCCGATTCCCAGATCGAAACCGGCTCCGATTCCAAGGCGTCAACCGTGCGCAAGACTTCGGAGCGGGCTTCCTCCAGCGACTTCACGACCCGGGCCAACCCTCCAGCCACGTCGTGAACTCCTCACCGAACCGATCCGCCCCGAGGACCACGGAGGCTTCGAGCAGCCCGAGCGGGGTCCCGACGTCGAGGAGGTCGACGTCAGCCACGTACCCCCGCAGACGCCCGGCTTTGCCCAATCCGTCGATGGCGTCGGTCAGCTGGATTTCTCCTCCACTGCCCGGTGACGTCTTGTCGAGAAGCCCGAAGACTTCCGGGGTGAACAGGTATCGGCCGACCAGCCCCAGCCGGGAGGGGGCTTCTTCGATTCCGGGCTTCTCAACTGCTCCCCCAAGAACCAGGTATCCCTCCTCGATGGGGGAGCTAGGGACCACCACGCCATATTTGGAGAGGTACTCGTCGCTGAGCTGGCGAAGACAGACCACCGAGACCGAGCCATCATTGCTGCCGGCAGCGAGCGATTTCAGCACATCGCCACCGGGCCGGACGATGTTGTCGGCCAGTAGACAGAAGAAGGGCCGGTCACCCACGACGTCGGCGGCCTCATTGACCGCGTGGCCGAGGCCCAACGGCTCCTCCTGGACGATGGGGCGGAGCATGATCTCCTCCAGCCCGGGAAGCGGCCCCTCGAGATTGAAATGCTGTGCCACCAGATGACCCACGTCGAGGTCAACGATGACCACAGCCTCCTTGGCGCCGGCCCGGGCCGCCTCCTCGACCGCGTACTGGATCGCAGGGCGGTCGACCACCGTGAGCAGCGCCTTGGGCACCACCCGGGTGGCCGGACGCATCCTGGTCCCTCGTCCCGCGGCTGGGATGACTGCCACGTCGATCGTCATGTCGTCACCTTGTGCTCCCTGCCGGCGGCCATGCGTTTGATATTCCCCCGGTGCCGCCAGACGATGAGGGCGATGATCAGGCCGACCCACACCAGGGAGGCCCCCTCCACACCCTGCCACATCAGCACCGGAATGGTTATCACCAAGATCACCAATGACCCTATCGACGCCGTTTTGGTCAACTTCACGATCACGCCCCAAAGTGTGAGCTCGATCACCGCGGCCAACGGCACGGTGAACAACAAGACCCCGGCCCCGGTGGCGACCCCTTTACCGCCCTTGAACTTGTGGAAGATGGGATAGCAATGCCCGATCACCGCGGCCAGCCCGGCCGCAAATGCCCATTGGCCCATCGGATCGGCGACACCCGAGGCCACCATTCCCATCGCTGCTCCCACCGTCCCCTTCAACATGTCCCCAATCAGAACCATGGCGGCCGGCAGCCGACCCAGGGTCCGAAGGACATTGGAGGTTCCCGGGTTGCCACTTCCCGCCTGGTGAATGTCAACACCATGCATCCGGGCGACGATCACCGCGAAATCGATGCTTCCCACGACATAGGCCGCTACGAGCGCAAGGGGGATAGCAAGACCAGTCGTCATCGGATGCGATCATATTGCCGAGGCCGGAATGCAAGTGAGTCCCTCACCGTTGTACGATCTCGGTTCACCCCTTTCCAACGGTCAGATCTCCATGCCTACCTACGAATACGTCTGCAAGAAGTGCGGCGCCACCATCGAAAAGGTCCAATCTTTCTCGGAGAAGCCGCTGCGTCGGCACGGAGAGTGCGGTGGCGATCTCCAGAAGGTGTTCCACGCCCGAGGAGTTGTGTTCAAGGGCCCCGGCTTCTACAGCACCGACGCCCGGGCATCCTCGGACACGTCGAACAAGAGTGACGGGTCTAAGGGCAAGGATGGGTCCAAGACCAAAGAAGGGTCGAAGACCAAAGAAGGGTCGGGGAGCAAGGATGGGTCGGGGTCTTCATCGAAGGAACCGTCCTCCTCGACATCCTCTCCCACCTCTTCCAGTTCCAGCGACTGACGGTCAGCCCTCTTCCCGCGGCCCGGTCCCCCACGTACGGTCGGATCGTGCTCTGGTTACAGACACCTCCCTGGGGGCGGTGGATCGCCGCGGGGCTCATCGTCATTGGTGCCTTGTGGGTCGAACTTCGACCTGATCCATCAGTCGAACATCCCTTCGCCACCGAGGAGATCCTCGCCGGCGCCGAGATCGGTGAGTGGAACACCCGGGCCCAACAGGTCCCTGCCGGGCTGTTGGAGCCTGTC
>CAZSMJ010000101.1:0-7208 GCA_964608055.1 uncultured Acidimicrobiaceae bacterium
AATTGGGACGGAAACGGGTCAGATACGATCCTGTGCGTCCCAATTACGGAGGCCTCTACTTGAGCCCGGAACGTGTCGGTGTGATCGGTGGCGGATTGATGGGGTCGGGAATCGCCGAGGTGTTTGCCAGGGCTGGAAACTCGGTCGTGGTTCACGAGATCGATGCCGGAGCCGCTGCTGCCGCGCAAACCCGAATCGAGGCCTCGCTGGCCAAGGCCGTGGATCGCGGCAAGCTGGACGCGACAGGGCGTGACCAGGCTCTCGCCAACATCCAGGTGTCGACCGATCTCTCCGATCAGGCAGATCGTCAGCTGGTGATCGAGGCGGCCACCGAGAACGAAACGCTCAAGAGGCAAGTTTTCGCCGACCTCGATGCCGTCGTCGCCGACCCTGGCGCCATTCTCGCTTCGAACACCTCCTCCATCCCGATCACCCGTCTCGCAGCTGTGACCAGTCGCCCCGACCACGTGGTCGGGCTTCATTTCTTCAACCCGGTGCCGGTGATGACCCTGGTCGAAATGGTCACCACCGTGATGACGGCACCGGAGGTCTCAAAAAAGGCCCGGGCCTACGCCGAAGGTGTTGGGAAGACCGTGATCGAAGCCAGGGATCGCGCCGGTTTCATCGTCAACATGCTCCTCGTCCCTTACCTCCTCGGTGCGATCAGGATGCTCGAGGCCGGGTTCGCCACCCGCGAGGACATCGACGCCGGAATGCGCCTCGGGGCGAACCACCCGATGGGGCCGCTCGAATTGTCCGACTTCGTCGGCCTCGACACCATGAAGCAGATCGCGGACGTCCTCTTCGACGAGTTCAAGGATCCGATGTATGCCTCGCCACCTCTGCTCACCCGGCTTGTCGAAGCGGGTTTCCTGGGAAGGAAGACGGGCCGCGGCTTCTACGACTACGGCTGACTTCGACCCCACCTCGGCATAGGTCGCAAGGACTAGCTCTGATGGCAGCGGTCAAATGGGCCACACGGCCCATGCCCATCTCGTAACTATTCAGGAATTATCCACAAGACAAGCCGTGGGAGTTCGAGAAGGAACTGGGAGTCAGAGATGTTGGCCTATCAGCCCTTGGGGTTCGGAAGTCAGAGGACTACGGCAACAGATGGCCTCGAGCCAATTTGCACCATGCTGGAGACCGACCGTCATCTGCTGGGTACCTGGGACGAGACCTGGGCCAGGCTCTTCGCGATCGATTGCGCTTCCATCATCTACCGCTTTCACATCCCCGGCATGGACGAGGCTGCCCGGGACTTGATCCACCGTCTCCTGCATCAGGCTCGCAAGCTCACCATCAATGATCGCCAGGTGGAATTGGGCTCGGTGGAACGGGCACTCATGGCAGGCTTGCGTTCATCCTCTGATGTGACCCGGCCCGTGTGGCTGGTTGCACTGAACTCGCTTCTCCCCGACCCTTTCCGCGCCGCCCTGGTAACTGTCGAATCGGCGCTGGCCTCTTCCGGCCCCCGTCCCAACCCCCGTCGTGACGCCGTGATCGAATCGATGCGCAGCAGACTTCTATCCCGGACCGAAGAGGCTGCACTCCTCGGAAACCGCCTCGCCTTCGCCTGACCGGACCTCAGGCTTCGGCGACCCTCTCGAATTCCCGACTCTCTAGTGAATCGGCGAGGTGGGGACGGGTCCCTCCCCTCACCACCAGAACCGGGACTGATACCCGCTCGATGACGGCTTCGCGGAGCGCGGGCAGCACACCGTCGAGCACGCCGGCCGGGGCCACGACCATTACTGCGGTTCCCTCGACCGCCTCCAGGGCATGGGCGACGCTCGGCTCGATGAGCACGATGGGCTCTACATCCACACCGAGCACCGGCAGCTCGACCGGGATCGGGGAGATCACTCTCAGCGGCCTGCCGTAGCCTCGGGCCAGGCTTGCCGCCAGATCGAGAGCTGCGAAGTCTGCCGGCTCCCCCCGGTACCAGACCCCCACCGGGCCCAACCCCACGTCGCGGTGGGTTCCGGCACCCACCAGCACTGCGACATCACAGGGGGCCTTCTCCAGGAGCTCTCCAGCGATCCCTCCCAGTGGCCGATACCCGAGATAGGCCTGGTGGGAACCGAGCAGCAGCATCCCTGCCCCTCTCCTCTCGACCAGGCGAATCAACTCGAGTGACGGATCAGGCCCGACCGCGGTGACGATCTCGGTCTCGATCCCTTCTGTCTCCAGCCGGTCTTTCACCACGCCCAACTCCTCGGCTGCCTTCGCAGCCGCTTCGTCCATTGCGGACAGGTTGGCCCGCACTTGTTCGTATCCCGGCGGTCTGACCACCGATGCAAGGATGATCGTCGCCGCGGATTCGTCGAGGCCGCGGAGCCGGCGCGCCAACTCCAACAAAGGACGGGCAGTGACCGGATCGGTGACTCCGACCATCACCCGACGTTCTCGAGCGACCAGCGCCATCATTTCCCGGGTGACGTCGCCGGCGAGATCGCTGTCGATCATGTCGCGTGGATAGAGGAGAGTTAGCAGTGGCGTCGTCATGAAGGTGGTGATCAGCGCCATCAACACCATCATCGTGAATAGCGCAGGAGAGATGACACCGAGCGTCCTACCGATGGTGAGGATCACGATCTCGGTGATGCCTCGGGCGTTCATCAGGACGCCGAGCACCGTGGATGAGCGCAGGGATTCGCCGGCCGCGAGGCCCGCGATCACCGATCCCCCGATCTTCCCCACGATGGCGATCGCAACGATCAACCCGGTGAGCAGCCAAAGCTCCGAACCGGACACCAATCCGATCTGTGTCGACAACCCGACCACCGCAAAGAAGACCGGAAGCAGGAACAGCACCGTGACGTCTTCGAGGCGCTCGGTGATCTGGGCCGCAATCGAGTGGGACCGGGGCAGAACCGCCCCAAACATAAACGCCCCGAAAATGGCGTGGATTCCGATCGCTTCGGTGGCCCACGCCGAGAGGAACAGGGCCACCAACAGCCCGGACATGACTGTGGCTCCGAGTCGGCCCCGATCAGGCTTGACCGAGGCCACGCGTGCGATCAGCGGGCGAACCACAAAGATCATGATCCCGACGAAGGCCAGGGCCAACAGGACCGTCTGAATCGCATCGACAGGGCCTGTGGACTTAACGATGGCAACGACCACGGCGAGGATGCACCAGGCCGTCACGTCGTCCACTGCCGCACAGGTGATGGCCAGGGCGCCAATCCGGGTCCGATGCAACCCAGTATCGGTGAGGATTCGGGCCAACACCGGGAACGCGGTGATCGCCATCGCCGCCCCCATGAAGAGGGCGAAACCGGTGAAGCTGCCACTTCCCACCACGGGGAAGATGAGAAGGGCTGCGGCGAGCCCCAGAGTGAAAGGCACCACGATCGAGTAATGACTGACCAGGAGCGCGGTATGACCGGACCCCCGGATCATCTTGTGGTCTAGCTCGGCTCCGATCAGGAACATGAAAAAGATGAGCCCGAATTGAGCGAGGATCTGGAGGACATGGATCACCTCCGAGGGGAACAGAAACGAGGTGACTTCAGGGAAGAAGATCCCGAGCAAGCTGGGACCGAGGAGGATCCCGGCCACGATCTCCCCGATCACACGGGGCTGGTTGATGATACGGAAGAGCGACCCAAGGGCGCGAGCAGCCACGATGATCACTGCCACCGCCAACAGCACTCGGGCCAGGATCTCGGCGCTGGTCAGGCCCACGCCTGCAGAGGCCAGCCCGGACGTGTCTTCGCCGACGATCGAGACCTCGAGTTCCTGATCACCGACCAGGACGACGCCTTCGAGATCCCCATTCTCGAGAACCCAGGCACTGAAGACCGCAGGCTGACCGACCAAGTCGGCGCCGTCGGCGCAGCTGCCGGTCAGGTCCCCCCGGCCACTCTCCTGGTCGAGGCGACCGCCGACGATCTTCGGCCCCAGATCCTCGGTCTCATCGCCATGCGACCCGGGCACATGAACATCCAGGAACACTCCGGACTGCACCGTGGCAATTCGCTCCCCCAGACATGCCGCCCCGCTTCCCTCCACCGCACCCACCGGGGATGCCTGCGGTGCGGGGACGATCCTGTTGCCTCGGGGCAGCACCGACACCAGACCAACTGCGGCGACGATGAAGATCGTGGCGTAGGTGAGGGCAGGGATGAGACGGCGCTGTTCCACAGGGGAAGTGGTCATCTGGTGGCCAATCTCGTAGAACGCATTGAACCATTGGTCATAGGGGTCGTGTGATCAAGAGGATGCGGACAAGTTATGAACCTCAACCCACGGCCCACAAGTTCCCATGGGTCTGGGTCCGTTCCTCATACCCGAGACGAGCAGTTCTAGCCTTGCTCTGTGTCTCTCGTCTCCTCCGAAGACGGCGAGCGAGAGCTCGCCGAATGGACCTCGCAAGCCTGGCGGGCCCAGGCGATTGCATGGCTCGACGAACGGCTCTTTGACGCCGGGATCAAGCGCACCGGTGAGGTCGACCAACCTCATATTGTGCCCTGGGCGACCGTGCTCTCCGCTCCCTCCACCGCCGGGAAGGTGTGGCTCAAAGCGACTGCTCCCGGCACCGCTTTCGAGCTCGGCCTCTACAGGCTGTTGACGAAAGTTGCGCCCGAACATGTCCTCGAACCGATCGCGATCGACGAGCAGCGAGGCTGGATCCTCTTACCGGACGGAGGACCGTCGCTTGGTGACCGCATAAGAGGAACTGACTTGGTGGCGGCCATGGTGGTGGCCCTGCCGCAGTACGCCGAGATCCAGCTCGCACTGTCGGAGCATGCCGACGATTTGCTGAAGCTCGGTCTGTTCGACTTACGGCCGTCGACCCTCCCCCCTCGCTACGACGACGCACTGGAGACCTGGAGGGGCGACGTCGCCTACGAACCCCTCGCCTCTTTGCGAGCCACGTTCGTGGGCTGGTGCGATCTTCTGGCTGAATCCCCGGTCACCGCCAGCCTCGATCACAATGACCTCCATCCGTGGAACATCTTGGGCATACGTCCAGGTGATCCGGCCGGCGAACAAAGCGCGAAGTTCTATGACTGGGGCGACTCTGTCGTCGCTCATCCTTTTGCCAGCGCACTCATCCCGCTTTCCAACGTGCGTCGTCACCTCAGGCACGCTCCCGATCACCCCGATGTGCACCGCATGCGCGACGCCTACCTCGAGGTCTACGAAGACTTGGCGCCACGCACAGCTCTGGTCGAGATGCTGGAGCTGGCATGTCAGGTGGCGAAAACGGCACGAGCCGTCGTCTGGGACCGATCACCCAAGGCGGTCCGGGAATACGCCTACTTGGTTTCGGTGGGCGACCTCGGGATCTGAATGAGGGGTGTCGTCTAAATCGGGAGGCCACCTACCGTGGTCACGATGTCGGAGAGCACCAGAGCTCGCCGGGCGAGCCTGGTCCTCGCATTGGTGGTGTCGGTCGTGTTCGTTCCTGGGGAGCGAGCGACCGCCCAAGCCGTGGCGTGTCCCAACGAAATGGAGACGGCTTCGATCGCGCCCGCTGCCGACTTCGCCCCGGCGGCGGTGGCCAGCAACAAAGCCCGAAACTGGCTGCGGATGCATCCGATGCCGATATCCGGGCTGGTTGCAACCGTGCCCGATCCTCCCAAACAAGTGGTTGACACATACCTCGAGCAGTTCGGAGCCAACCTGGCGCACCTCTGGATAGATGGCCCGAGTCAGGTCGAAAGCTGGCTCCAGCACCGACGAGGTACGAGTTTCATCACATGGCTCACCCCGGACGGGACGTCGATGGCATGGAACGGCTCTCAGTTCGTCGATACCGGGCTGTTCATGGGTGGCCTGGGCGTGTCGACACCGGGGAGAATCGGTTTCCAGGTCGGCGACGAGCCGAACTCAGCAGAGAGCATGAATGAGATTGCAGCCGGAATCGACCAGATACGAGCGGTGGACCCCGACGCCCTTCTCTTCACCAATCTGACGTACTGGCTTCCCAACGTCAACGAGATGGTGCAGCAGTATGTCTCCTCGGTGAACGCCGACTTGGTCCTCACCGGCGACTACAACTTCGAGGCCTCTCACTACACCGTTCTCGAGTTATTCAGAAACGCAGCCCTGGCCAAGGGTGTGCCTTATTGGCAATACCTCAATGCGTATGTGGGCCAGGAGACCGACTGTCAAGTCACCCACACCCGCTCGGACCTCTTGTGGCAGGCGATGGCCGGGCTCACCTACGGGTACACAGGTCATTTCTGGTTCCTCTATCAGGTAGCGGCGGTCGGTCACGAGTCCGCCACCAACTGGGGTGGCTCGATCCTGCTCCAGCCCACGGGGACCTGGGGCGCCTCCCCGACCGCCCATCACGGGATTGTCAGCGACGTCAATGACCGCTTGGCCAACCTGGGCAAGGCGGTGACCAGATTGACCTCGACCGACGTGCGTTTCATCCCTGCCAACCATCCTCTGAGCGAACAGCCCATCGATACCGAGAACTGGTCTCCCGGCGCCGGCGGCTTTCCCTACCTCGTCGGGGCGGCCCCCGCTCCCGGCCAGAACCCCTTGGAGATCCTGCTCGGCTTCTTCGTCGATGGATACGGCGAGCGTTACGTCGTAGTCCAGAATGCGAGACACACCCACTCGACCCGTCGGCCCAACCCACCGTTGCCGGGCTCAGACTCGGTGGGGACGATCCAACTGACTTTCGACTTCGGGACCGCTCCCATCGAGCTGCCGACTGACCGGATCCGGGTGCTGCGCTCGGTCGACGGCGTCAGAGGCGATCTCCCTCTCACCAACCTCGGTGGAAGCCTGCGTCGTGCCGACATCGTCCTCGAGGCAGGCGATGCGGTCATGCTCAAGTACGCCACGGCAAGAGACTTCGTGTTTGGCCCGGCCCGCGAGACCGTGGGGCTGGTAGATCCCAGTCAAGGGATTTGGTACCTGCGCCGCGGCGATCAGGTGACTTCGTTCTTCTATGGGAATCCGGGGGACACCCCCTTCATGGGAGACTGGGACTGCGACGGAATCGACACCCCTGGTCTCTACCGGCGCTCGGACGGTTTCGTCTATCTCCGGGACTCCAATACCCAGGGTGTGGCCGACATCCGCTACTTCTTCGGCAATCCGGCGGACTTCCCGATCGCCGGGGACTTCGACGGAGACGGCTGCGACACCTTGTCCATCTATCGCCCGTCAGAGGGCAAGGTGTATGTCATCAACAAACTTGGATCCGATGCCTCCGGTGTGGGGGCCGCCGACGT
>CAZSMJ010000102.1:0-7141 GCA_964608055.1 uncultured Acidimicrobiaceae bacterium
GCGAAGGCGAATACCTCGTACTCGAAGACAACCTGCGGGTGCCCAGCGGCATCTCATACGTCCTCGAGAACCGGGTGGCCATGACCCGGATCTTGCCCGGGGCCTTCTCCCGTCATGCCATTCGACCGGTCGATCATTACGGGGCCTCACTGGCTCGGGCACTGCGCTCGATCGCCCCGCCCTCCGTCGACCACCCGACCATCGGGGTGCTCACCCCCGGGGTCGCCAACTCGGCCTACTTCGAGCACTCCTTCCTCGCCCGACAGATGGGGGTGGAATTGGTGGAGGGTCGCGACTTGGTCGTCGACGACCACATCGCCTACATGCGGACCACGAGCGGCCTGAAGCGGGTCGACGTCATCTACCGCAGGATCGGGGACGAGTTCTTGGACCCGGTTGTGTTCCGACAGGACAGCCTGTTGGGGGTGCCGGGCCTCTTGGGTGCGGCCCGGGCTGGAAACGTCACCATCGCCAACGCCATCGGGAACGGGGTGGCCGACGACAAAGGCGTTTACCCCTTCGTCCCGGCGCTCATCGAGTACTACCTGGGGGAGAAGCCGATCCTCCCCAATGTCACCACCTACCTCCCCTGGGAGCCCGAGCAACTCGAGCTGATCCTCGATCGGATCGATCAGTTGGTGGTCAAACCGGTCGGTGAATCAGGTGGATACGGGATCGTCATCGGGTCCAGCGCCGACGAAGCAACGCTGGAGCGGACCGCGGCAGCGCTGAAGGCCAACCCCCGGGGACACATCGCCCAGGAGACAATCGACCTCTCGACCCATCCCACCTTCGTCGGTGGCAAGCTCGAGCCGCGTCACATCGACTTTCGCCCATTCGTGCTCAGCGGCGATCAGATCGAAGTCGTTCCCGGCGGACTGACCAGGGTGGCATTGCGTGAGGGGTCGCTGATCGTCAACTCGGCCCAGGGCGGGGGGTCGAAGGACACTTGGGTGCTCGACGGCGAGGAGCAGGAGGGGCTGGATGCTGTCAAGACACGCTGAGGACCTGTTCTGGCTCGGCCGCTATTTCGAGCGGGCTGAGGACACCGCCCGCATGCTCGACGTCACCTATCACAACCTCCTCGAATCACCACCCGATGACGAGTCGACGGCATGGAGCGAGCTACTGGAGGTTCTCTATCTCGGCGCCTCCTTCGAGGAGGGCACCTTGGATGGAGGGGCGGTGAGCTCCTATCTGGTGACCGATCGGGAGAATCCCGGGTCGATCTACTCGGCAGTGGCCCGGGCCCGTGAGAACGCACGGGGATTGAGGGATCGGATCTCGACCGAGCTCTGGGAGGCAATCAACCGGTTCTACCTGGAATTGGGGGACCCCGACCTGGAGTCGAAGGTGATCGATCGTCCCTATGAGGTGTTTCGCTCTGTGAAGAGCCAGTGCCAGTTGATCAGCGGTGTCGCCTCTCAGACCATGCCTCGCGACGAGGGCTATCGGTTCATCGTGCTGGGCTGGATGCTGGAGCGGGCCGAGATGACTTGTCGCCTCCTGGCGGTTCGATATGCGGGTCTCAGCAGGAGTGAGACGCCAATGGGCTTCCACGCCTGGGTCTCGGTCCTCAAGTCGGTGTCGGCCTACGAGGCCTATCTCAAGGCCCACGATGCGTCACTCCATCCGACCAGGGTCCTCGAGTATCTGTTGTTGGACCGGGAGTTTCCCCGCAGCGTGCTCTATTGCCTGCGGACCGTGGAGGACCAACTCACCATTCTCACCGGTCGCTCCCAACAGACCGCGGTGGGACGGGCCATCGGGAGGGTCAGGGCCCGAGCCGAGTTCTGCGATATAGAGGACATCCTCGACGATGGCCTCGACCAGTTCCTGCAGAGCCTCCAGGTAGAGATCTACGACGTGGCCGAGGAAGTCGAGGCCCACTTCTTCAAGAGCGGCACCGATCTCCAGCTCCACTCCTACCGGTCGGCTTGATGCGTCTCGAGATCCGCTACGTCAACGAGTTCGTGTACGCCGAGCCGGTGACCGAGTCTCACAACCTGCTGCGGGCCTGTCCCGTCGACGGGGGTCAACAGCGTCGGTTCGACTACCGGGTGGAGGTCAACCCTGAAACCCGGATCGACTCCTACACCGACTATTGGGGGACGCGGGTCGACGAGTTCGGGATCCAAGCAGCCCACTCCACGCTCCGGGTGATCGCCGAGTCGGTGGTCGAGACGGGGGCGCCGCCGGCACCGACAGCCGACTCACCGTTGAGCCGTTATCAGGAGGTGGCGATCGAGCTTTCCGAGTACCTGAGGTCATCTCCTCACGCCAGATGGGACCCGGCCATCGCCAACCTGGCCGTGGAGTCAGTGGCCGGATCGAAAACCGTGCTCGAGGCAGTCGGTGCTATCGCCGACACCGTGAGCGCCAGCCTTGCCTACGCCCCGGGTGCCACGTTCGTAGGGGTGGACATCGGCCAGGTGTTGGCCCAAGGCAAAGGGGTGTGCCAGGACTTTGCCCATCTCGCGATCTCGATGTATCGCAGCTGCGGGATTCCCGCCCGCTACGTGTCCGGTTATCTCTACGCCACGGATCAGACCGAGGCGGTGGCCCCCACCGATCCCGAAGTCGAGATCCAAACCCACGCCTGGATCGAGGTATTCGTCCCCGGGCATGGGTGGTGGGCCCTGGACCCGACGAACCACCAGCCTGCGGGCGAGCTCCATGTCAAGATCGGGCATGGCCGGGACTATCAGGACGTCATGCCCCTGCGTGGGGTGTATCACGGGAAAGCCGATCACGAGTTGGGCGTGAGGGTCCAGATCACCCGGGAGCGTCTCGCCCAGGTGACCGAGCAGTGAGAAGGACTGCCACTCCGACCAGGCCGCCGACCGCATTGGCCACCAGGTCGAGAGCATTGTTCCCGTAGTCGCCGACGCTGACCTCGCTCAGAGTCGAGCCGATCAGCTCGGTGATCTCGACCATGGCACCGCCGCCCATAGTCACCAGGAAGGTGAAGAACACCAGTCCGCCGAAGTGGTAGTCCTTCCCGGCCCATCGCTCCATGGCCGACCAGGTGATGAAAACCCCAACCATGGCCGCGGCCGCATGGAAGAACTTGTCGTACCGGATCGCGCCGATGAACTCGGCCATGTACAGCGACTGGCCGTCGATCAGGAGCACACCGCCCAACATGTTGCCCAGCCCCACCAACGAGATCCCCCACAGGACCATGGTCGGGAACTGCACCCAACGGTGGATGAGGGCGAACACCACCACGAGCAGGAGGTTGATCCCGGTGTAGATGTCGGTGAGCGGGCTGTCGACGGAGTGGCCGTAGAGGAAAAGGGACGCCATGTATCCGGCCGTGAAGAGAAGGACCCAACGCATCAGCCCAGGCTGGCAGGGACCGCGACCGCTACGCAACCGAGGACGCGGTCAGGTTGGGATCGGGTAATAGTGTGGAGTCCGATGGAAGAGTCAGTCAAACCCGATGCCGTCGAGCCCAGCCCCGCCGAAGCCGAGCCGGAGCCGGATGTCTCCCAGCCAACCAAGCTGATCCGCATCGCCTCGATGACGAGGGCGATGCTCGAAGAGGTACGCCAGGCCCCACTCGACGAGAGTGGCCGCAAGCGGCTCGCTGCGGTGCACGAGCGGTCCCTCGACGAGTTGCGGGAGGTGTTGTCCCCGGAGTTACTCGACGAGTTCAACGAGGTCATGGTGCCCTTGGACGAGGCGTTCACCGAGGCCGAGATAAGGATCGCCCAAGCGCAACTCATAGGGTGGCTCGAGGGCTTGTTCCACGGCATCCAGGCTTCGTTGTGGTCACAACAGATGGCAGCGCAGGCCCAATTGGCGGACATGCAAAAACGTTCGCTGCTGCCTCCGGGGACGACACCCCCGACAGACGATCCGTCCGGTCCCTATCTGTAAGAGACCTGCCTACCCCACTTTGCGTTCGCGAACCGACCGCTCGCGCCGCACCCGACGTCGCTCTCGCTCGCTGAGACCACCCCAAATGCCGAACTTCTCGCCCATGTCGACCGCGAAGTCGAGACATTCGATCTTCACCTCACACGAGGCGCAGATGGCCTTCGCCTTTCGGGTCGATGCTCCCCGCTCGGGGAAGAAGAGGTCCGCGTCCGCCCCTCGACAGTTGGCGTAGTCCTGCCAGGACAGCTCGCCCACCGCTAGCGCTTCGATGAGCTTGCTCTTCATCTGGGACTCCTCACAACGGTGTAATTACACGGTTGAGATTACGACTAGCCACGCGCGCCGTCAAGGGCGCGCTGTGAGAAGCCGTCGACCACGGGTCGTCGAGGTTGGACCGGGCGGGATAGTTGCCATAATGAGAAGCCGTGGCGACCACGCTCGAGAAGAGAACACTCCCCTGGCCCCTGGGTTTCTATCGGTCAGCGATCGGCAAGAAATGGGTCATGGCGATCACCGGTCTCGCCATCATTCTCTTCGTTCTCGCCCACATGGTGGGCAACTGGAAGATCTTTCTCCCTGATGTCGACGGCATCCCCGACATCGACATCTACGCCGAAGCATTGCGCGAGTTGCTGGTCCCATTCGCCCCAGCGCATGTGGTCCTCTGGCTGCTGCGCACCGGGCTGATCGTCGCCTTCCTGTTGCACATTCACGCTGCCTACTCGCTGACCATCATGAATCACCGCGCCCGGCCCGACGACTACCAGGGGCCGCGTAACTACGTGGCCGCCAACTACGCCAGTCGCACCATGCGCTGGAGCGGCACCATCTTCGGCGCCTTCTTGTTGTTCCATCTAGCCGATCTCACCTGGGGCATTCAGCCCATGGCGCCGGAGACCTGGGGACGCGGCGAGGTGTACGCCAACTTCGTCGCAACCTTCAGCCGGGCACCGGTGACCTTCTTCTATGTGTTGGCGATGGTGCTGCTCGGGCTCCACCTCTATCACGGCGCTTGGTCGATGTTCCAGAGTCTCGGGATCAACCATCCCCGGTTCAACGCGGCACGCAGGATCTTTGCGATCGGGCTTGCCGTGGTGGTCACCCTGGGAAACGCCATCATGCCGCTCGCTGTTCTGTTTGGTTTCGTGGGATGAGGAGATGACGGTTCAACTCGACGCCAAGGTCCCGTCCGGCCTGATCGCGGAGAAGTGGGAGAACCACAAGTTCTCGGTCAAGCTGGTCAACCCGGCCAACAAGAGGAAGTTCAAGATCCTCATCGTGGGCACCGGTCTGGCCGGCGCCTCCGCTGCGGCCAGCCTCGCCGAGCTCGGATACGAGGTCGAGGTATTCACCTTCCACGACTCGCCGCGCCGCGCCCATTCCATTGCCGCCCAGGGCGGGATCAACGCAGCCAAGAACTACAAGAACGACGGAGACTCGGTGCAACGCCTGTTCTACGACACCGTGAAGGGCGGCGACTTTCGAAGCCGTGAGGCCAATGTGTACCGCCTGGCCGACCTCTCCTTGGACATCATCGACCAGGCGACAGCCCAGGGCGTTCCCTTCGCCCGGGAATACGGGGGTCTGCTCGACACCCGCTCTTTCGGCGGGACCCAGGTGTCGCGCACCTTCTACGCCCGGGGCCAGACCGGCCAACAACTCCTACTCGGGGCGTACCAGGCATTGATGCGCCAGGTCGAAGCGGGTGCTGTGAAGCTCCACACCCGCTCCGAGATGCTCGACGTGGTGGTCAAAGAAGGCCAGGCGGTCGGCATCGTGGTGCGCGATCTGGTCACGGGTGCGGTGTCAAGCCACTCCGGCCATGCCGTGGTGTTGGCCACCGGCGGCTATTCGAATGTCTTCTATCTCTCCACCAATGCCAAGGCCTCCAATGTGACCGCCATCTGGAGGGCCCACCGGAGGGGGGCAGCGTTCGCCAACCCCTGCTTCACCCAGATCCACCCCACCTGTATCCCGGCTTCAGACGGATTCCAGTCCAAGCTCACCCTGATGTCGGAGTCCTTGCGAAACGACGGGCGAATCTGGGTGCCGAACAAAGCCGACGAGACCCGGCCCGCCGGCGAAATCCCCGAGGAGGATCGCGACTACTACCTGGAGCGCCTCTATCCGGCGTTCGGCAACCTCGTTCCCCGAGACGTTGCCTCCCGGGTGGCAAAGCGCATGGTCGATTCGGGCAAGGGTGTCGGCCCACTGCGCAACGGGGTCTACCTCGACTTCAAGGACGCCATCGCGCGTGACGGCAGGCAAGTGATCGAGGAGAAGTACGGAAACCTCTTCGAGATGTACCAGCGCATCACCGACGAGGACCCATACAAGGTGCCGATGCGGATCTATCCCGCACCCCACTACACGATGGGCGGTCTGTGGGTGGACTACAACCTGATGACCACCGTTCCCGGGCTCTACGCCATCGGGGAGGCCAACTTCTCCGATCATGGCGCCAACCGGCTGGGAGCCTCGGCCCTGATGCAGGGACTGGCCGACGGTTACTTCGTCCTGCCCGCGACCATCGGCGACTATCTGACGCAATGGCTGAACGTGAGCCCGGTTCCCACGGACGATCCGGCGTTCACCGAGATCGAAGGACAGGTTGCGGAACGGGTCGACCGATTTCTGTCGAGCAGCGGCAGCCGGTCGGTCGATTGGTTCCACCGACAATTGGGCAAGATCATGCTCGACGAGTGCGGAATGTCGCGCAGCGAGGCGGGCTTGCAAAAGGCCCTCTCCGACATCCCAGCCCTCCATGAGGAGTTCCGATCCGAGGCTCGCGTGCTCGGCTCTGCTGAGTCCCTGAACCAGAGTCTGGAGCGTGCGGGACGGGTCGACGATTTCTTCGAACTGGCACAGGTCATGTGTCTCGACGCCCTCCGCCGCGAGGAGTCCTGTGGCGGTCATTTCCGTGAGGAATTCCAGACCGAAGACGGGGAAGCCCTCCGTGACGACGAGAGGTTCGCACATGTTGCCGCCTGGGAATGGACCGGCGATCCGGCCAAACCCGAAGTCAACATCGAAGAGCTCATGTTCGAGAGCGTGAAGCTGAGCACCCGGAGCTACAAATGAGGCGGCCTACGGCCCGTTCAGCGTTAAGCGTTCACCGTTCAGCGTTCAGCGTTGTGGGTACCTTCGTCGTACGGCGAACGGCAAACGCTGAGCGGCAAACGGATGACGACCGCAGGTCGTCGTCATGAACGTCACGCTTCAGATCTGGAGACAGTCGGGGCCGGAGGCTCCGGGT
>CAZSMJ010000103.1:0-7132 GCA_964608055.1 uncultured Acidimicrobiaceae bacterium
GACCATGCCCATCGCGGGCAGCACCAGGATGTAGACCTCGGGGTGGCCGAACAACCAGAACAGGTGTTGCCAGAGGATCGGGTCTCCCCCACCCACCGGCGCGAAGAACAGCGAACCGAATTGACGGTCGAACGTGACCATGAACAGCGCCACGGCGATGATCGGCAGCGAGAAAAGCAGCAGGAACGCGACCACCATCGACATCCAGACGAACACCGGCATCCGGAGCAGACGCATCCCCTTGGCCCGCATATTGAAGATGGTGACGAGGAAATTGACCGCAGAGACCAACGAGGCAAGGCCGAGGATCTGCAATCCCAGGGCCCAATAGTCCAAAGCGGTGCCCGACGAGTAGAGGGGGCCGGCGTTGGGTTGATATCCGAACCACCCCCCATCGGGAGAGTCGGCGAGGAAGTTGAAGCTCCCGGGACCCCCTCCCAGCGGCAGATTGCCGTCGATTCCTCCGATCCCGTCCACCCCGACCGGGGCCAGGGACGTGCCAAAGAAGAACGTCGAGTAGAGGAAGATGCCGCCAAAGAAGAAGATCCACCACGAGAGGGCGTTGAGCCGGGGGAAGGCGACATCCCGGGCCCCGATCATCAGGGGGAGCAGGTAGTTCATGAAAGCCGCCGAGGCAGGCATCACGAAGAGGAAGATCATCGTGGTGCCGTGCATGGTGAACAGGGCGTTGTAGGCGCCGGCGGTGAGGAACTCGGAGTTGGCCTGCGCCAACTGAATCCGGAGCAGCAGGGCCTCGATCCCTCCGATGATGAAGAAGGTGAAAGCCGCGTAGCCGTACATGATGCCGATCCGCTTGTGGTCGACAGTTGTCACCCAGGACCAGATGCCGGTCTTCGCCGACGGGCGGCGGAAGATGGTGGTCTGCGGGCGCTCAGCGGTGGCGGTCATTCGTTGCTCTCCAGCCAAATGATCAACTCGTCGATCTCCTGCTCGGTCAGGGCCAGGTCGGGCATAAAGCTTCCGGGCTTCGCCATGGGCGGATCCGCCAGCCACTCCTTGAGGGCAGCTTCTCGGCTCTGCCCCTCTTCGGGGAAGATGGCCCCGGCGAAGACATTGCGGGAGGCAAAGTGGGTGAGCTCGGGCCCGGAGAAGTCCTTGTCGGGAATGATATTGGACGCCGCATCGTCATCGAAACGCACGGTGTGACACTGGACACATCCCTTGGCCAGGAACACCTGGTAACCGGCGTACTCGGGGCTATCTTCGGCCGGAAGCGGGGTTGGCGCGGCTTGATCGACCAGCCATGCCTCGTACTCGGCCTGGGGGAGCGCTTGCACCCGGGCCCGCATCAGGGAGTGGGACAGACCACAGAACTCGGCGCAGTGACCCCAGAACTCGCCGGGCTCGTCGGCTTGCAGCGGAAGGATTGTGGTCTGGCCCGGGATCGCATACCGCTTCCCGTTGAGGGCCGGGATCCAGAAATTATGGATCACGTCGTCGGAAGTCAGGTTGGCGCAGACCTCCTGGCCGGCTGGGATCACCATGACGTTGGCTGTTGCGACCCCGGCCTCGGGGTAGCGGTACTCGAACCACCATTGATGACCGATCACATCGATCTCGATCGCACCCTCGCCGCACTCGGTGAGCTCGAACACGGCCGCGGTGGTCGGGACCGCGATCCCGGCCAGGATCAAGGCGGGGATCACCGTCCACAGCACCTCGAGTTTCGGGCTCCCATGAAGCTGTTTTGCCTCTTTGGCACCTTCCCGATCCCGATACAGGAAGACAGCAACCAGGATCGCACCCTGAACGAGGGCGAAAACCACAGCCGCGATCCAGAAGACCGGCCAGAACAGCTCGTCCTCGCGGCGGGAGAAGGGGCCTTTCGGGTCCAATGCCGAAAGCGGGGCGTCCTCGTTGCCGATCAGCGAGCAGGCGCTGAGCACAAAGGCCGACCCGACCATTGCGCCGAGGCGTGCAAGACGTTGACGGGACCGGGCCATCGGTTCGGCATCATACGGACCTTGCCAACCGCCGACCAACTTAGGTGAATGAGCCCCGAGGGGCTGAACCCGAGGACCCCCTAGCGGGCGCCCAGCGCGGCAGCCCTCCATTCTTCGTCGGTCGAAGCGCCCGCCTCCGTGGCCTTCGTGACGGCGTCGATCTGCGCATCGGTCAAGTCCTCGACCAGGCAGAACTCGTTTCCGAACGGGTCCCGCATGACCGCCCAGTCGATGATTGGTGGCTCCTCCCCATGCGAGCCGGGTCTCGGGTACAAGCTCGGCGGCTTCTTCACCGAGCCCCCAAGGGCAAGGATCTGGGTGATCGCATCGTCCACGCCCTTGTTCGGGGTCACATCGATGTGGGCACGGTTGGGTGGTTCTCCTTTTGCTCTGTCCACCACCTGAAGAATGATCTCGTGCTTCCAGGGGTCTTTCCGACCGAGATATCCGAATCGGCCATGCCAACCGCCCGGATCCCTTCCGATCACCTCGAGACCGGTGACCGCCGACCAAAAGGTGTACCCCTGGGCAAGGTCGTTCACGTCGATGACGGTCGCGCGATAGGTACAGATCCCGATGAGGGGTGTGTCGGGTGGGATCGGAGTGGGCCGGACCCGGTCGCAACCGGATGATTCCATTGGTGGTTGACGATAGTGGGGTGGAGGCCTCGGTACTCAGGGTGGGTCTGGTCCGACGGTGTAGGAGTGACCAAGCGGGCTGACCCAGACATAAACACCGGGTCTCGACCGCTTCACCGTCCAGCCTCTCTCATGTCTGGTGATGTGGTCGTGGCGACACAGAGGTGCGAGGTCCTCGGTGACGGTGGTGTGATACTCCGCCCAGGTGTGGTTGTGATCGAGGTCCGAAGCCGAAGCGGGCATCCGGCAGCCAGGAAACACGCAAGTCGGGTTTCGTGCCTCCACTTGACGCCGCTGGTCGGCTGTCGGCCGCCTCCGAGTAGTCCCGGCACAGACAATGTCGCCATCGGTTCCGGTCACCGTGAACCGCCATCGGTTCCTGGGACGGCTCTCCGCGACCTGTCTTGCGATGTCAGCTAGAACCGGACCCCATCCGGGGATCTCCGCCGGATTCTCGTCGAGACCGGCCAAGGTGGTCAGATCGACTCGAAGCTCGATCGCCACTCCATCCCGGCCGGCTTGACGACTGGAGACTTGGCCCGTGAGGAGGTCGAGGAGGACATCGGCCCGAACCTGATCGATGGTCCTTGCATCGTCGGCTGACTTGGCAGCTTTGGCCAACCGATCGATTCGACGGAAGGCGCGATTGGCATCGGCTGCTGGCAGGTTGAAGGCGAACAGATTCGCGGTGCCATCCTCGGTGGCCTGGATGACCAGCTTCCGGTCGACCAACCGCGCCTCATAACGCTCCTTCGCCGAATCGGGATTCACCGCAATACAGAGGCGCCGGAGCGTCGCAGCCAGCTGACCGGTGGTTTGGGTCGTGGCACGATCCAGGGCGTGATCCGCCACTCTCCGGGCGGTCTCGAAGTCGAGATGACCGGTCTGGTCACAGATCACCCGAGCCTTGGCAACGTCGATCCGGCCTCCGCTGAGGGCGGTCCACACCGCGGGCTGTCGCACTCTCAAGTCGTAGGCCAAGCCGACCACCAGGTCGGCAGCGCGCCGGGTCAAGGTCAATGCGGCCCGTACTTCGGCGGACGCCATGTCATCGATCTCCGACGAGAAGATCAGCCCCTCTTCCCCGAGACCGGAGAACGAGGCATGGCAGGCGTCTCGCTCCGCCTCCCAGACCCCCTGGACGTCTGAATAGAACAGGGCTTGATAGTGGGCCACTTGGCGGGCACAGGCCTTCATGACGACAACTCGGTCGTGGCCCGAGAGCTTTTCACGGTCGATATCGGCAAGAACGACGGCCAATTCTCGACCAGGAGCCATCCTCTCCAGGTTGTCCGGTAGCCTCTCTCTATCGAACATATGTTCGTACGCTACCGACCCCCTGGGGCAGATTCCATACCCTTGTTTCGGATTTCTTTCTGAGATCCTATGAGTTTCACCCCGCCGGCCCGTCAGCCCGCCACCGCGGCGATCGCCGCGCTCAGTTCCTCGTCTCGTGCAGCTCCCTCGAAGGAAGCAGTGACAGTGCCCGAGTCGTCCACCACGAAGACCCAGGGCTCAGACGGCAGACCCCATTCGGCGACCGCCGGTACCGCTGTCAGCTCGCTTTGGTCGGTGACTTGTAGGTTCTCGTAGATCTCGACGTGGATGAACCGGACCCCGGGGTAGCTCTCACGCAGACCCTTGACCTGGTCCAGGAGAGGCCCACAGGTGGCACTGGCGCAGAATCCAGGAGTGGCGAACACGATCACTGCAGGCTCGCCTCCCGTCATTGCGTCGGCAACCGACACTTCGTACATCGCCGGGTCGAGGTCAGGATCGGAGCTGATCTCCGCGAGATCGGGGTGATCGGCGGAGGTGCGGGTTTCAGATTTCGGAGCCTGGTCCCCACGTTCGATTACAGCCGGATCCTCGACCGCCACCAACCCCATCGGGCCCGCGGTCGAGAACCCCTCCGCCTCCAGGGTCACCTGATAGGTGCCGGCCTCGGGGATCACCATCTGGGCCACATACAGACCGCGGACATCCTCCACGGTCCACATGAACTCGGTGTCATAGGTCTCGATCGGAGCGCCGTTCTCGTCGCGGAGGGTGACCGTGGCGGTGGTGTCCGGAGACGCCAGGTATTCGTTGGTCTCCTGGTCGATCAGCCCGAACATGACCCGCTGCTCTCCCACGCCGATGCTCACTGGAGATGAGGCGATGATCCCAAACGGGGTCACCTCCCCCGAAGAACAAGCTCCCAGCAGGAGGAGCACCGCACCCACGCTGAGCAGAAGACGTCTCATCGGATGAGGACGTCCAACATCACCGAGGCAAAGAGTGCAGCTAGATAGATCGTCGAGGTGGTGAAGAGCCGCATCGCCTGATCCGGATGGAGGTACACCCTCCAAGAGTCCCAAAGGAACCAAGCGCCGAGGCCGATGGCCGCCAACAGGTAGATCCAGCTCATTCCGGCCACCGGCACCAGGAGCAGGGTGACGCCCACCATCAGGGCGGTGTAGAGCAACATCTTCCTGGTGGTGGCTTCGACTCCGACGACCACGGGAAGCATCGGGACGCCTGCCCGGGCGTAGTCCTCCCGGTAGCGGATGGCCAGAGCCCAGAAATGAGGCGGGGTCCAGTAGAACACTATGAAGAAGAGCACCCACGACGGCAAGGAGATCCCACCCGTGATCGCCGCCCAACCAACCAGAACCGGGGCTGCCCCGGCCGCTCCCCCAATCACGATGTTCTGCGTCGTCGACCTCTTCAGGGCGATGGTGTAGACGAAGACATAGAACAGGAGAGCGGCCGTCGAGATGGAGGCAGCCAGGAGATTGGTGGTGGCCCATAGCCATGCGAATCCGGCGATTCCGAGGCAAATGCCGAAAACGAGCGCGTTGGTCGGGGCCACCTCGTGGCGGGCCAGTGGTCGGCCCCTGGTGCGTCTCATGATCTCGTCGATGTCGCGATCGAAATAGCTGTTCAGCGCATTGGCTCCGCCCGCAGAGAGTGTGCCTCCGATCAGAGTGGTGATCAGGATCCATGCTCCCGGCCAGGTGCCCGCCGCCAACACCATCGCCGGCACCGTGGTGATGAGCAGCAATTCGATGATTCTTGGCTTGGTGAGGGCCAAATAGGCGGTGAGAGTCGATCGGGGCCGCTCGGTTGGCACCGACACCATCACATCCTTGGATAGAGGTATTCCAGGAAGCTCAGTCGACATCGTTCGGCTCCTGTGATGCATCCGCCAACATCTTCTTCTCCTCCGCCACCCGGCGCGCCCGGCGCTCGGCCCAGCGCAACGACCAGATCGCAGCCAAGGCCGGGATCACGAAGATCCCAACCTCATCGATACCCCAGTAGTGGGCGAATATGAACATCATCCGGAAAGGATCAACAACCCGAGTGTGGTGAGGGCCACCATAAGGACAAGCATCGCGTATTGGGAGCGCACCGCACCCGCACCGAAGTCTCCCAGAGCCCTGTCATGTGCCAGAACCACGCCGGTCACATGCCCGCTCACTATCACCGCCATCTGCAGATACCAGATCGGCTCGCTGGCGGTGAGGAAAAAGTCCACCTTGCGGTCAGCGGTCCCGAAGAGATCCCATCCCAAGGCGAACGGGTCTGACACCGCCGCGATCAGCTGTTGGCCCTCGAAGACGATCAAGGTGAGGTAGTGAGCCACCGCGTAGGCGAGTGCGATCGGCACCAGAGTGTGAGCAAAGCGAATCGCCACCCTTCGAGTCGTCCAGTCGTTACCCACCATCCGCGCCGCGGCCCAGGATGCGACCCAGTACGCAAGACCGATCATGGCCACGGAGCCGAAGAGAAGAAGGGTGGCGCCGAACATCGAGGCGGCGATGTCCCCGAATGCAGACTTGAACCATGTGGTCCCTGAGGCCCCGTCGTACGTGACCGTCCCGATGGCCACGACCACAAAAGCCGCCAGGCCGGGCCACTCTGGAAGCACCGGAAGCGCCCGGAGCCAGCCCCGCCACACCAACCGCCCGTCGGGGCGACGGCCCAGTGGCGACAGCGACGAGATCAATCGGTTGTAGGTGGTGAAAGCATCGAAGACGGCCAACCCTGTCTCACGTCCGGCGTAGACCATCGCCGTCATGAGGACGAGCGTGTAGGCCACGGCGGCCAGACCCAGGGTCAGAGGTGATCCCGAGTCCGGGCTGATCAGCTCGAGCCAGGTGAAAGCGAGGAGCAGCGCCGCAGCAGGGAAGACACCAACCCGACTGAGCAGCCGCACCCGCTCCGCCCTCCCGATCCTGAACGCGCCGGCGAGGGATCGCCAGGGGTTGAGATCGGTGTACCAGTCTCCAAAGACCACACCAACAAATGGCACGACCAGCCAGAACACCACCCAGACCAACACCGGGGCAATCGAAGGCCGGGTGGGGTCGGTCGTCAGACCGAGAGCGGCTACGACAACCTGCCCGATGACGAGAAAGAGGCCGAGGAAGCCGAGCACCGGGAGCAGTCCCCGGCGCGGAATCGTCAGTCTGCCCGGATCGTGACGGGGGCCATCCTGAAGGCGGGGCTCAGGCCAGAGCACCGCTAGTGCCACGAAGCTGG
>CAZSMJ010000104.1:0-7118 GCA_964608055.1 uncultured Acidimicrobiaceae bacterium
GGAGGGTGGCCAGCGGGTAATAGATCATCGGCTTGTCGTACACCGGTTGCAGCTGCTTGGAGGCGACTCGAGTGATCGGGTCGAGCCGACTTCCGGCGCCTCCCGCCAGGACGATTCCTCTCATCGGATCGACGTTCTCAAGGGCTCCCACCAGTCCCGACGATCCCGGTACCACGTGATCGTGTCCTCCAGGCGTGCGGCGAACTCATGGGCGGGTGACCAGCCCAGGGCTGTCAACTTCGACGTGTCGACGGCATATCGGTAGTCATGACCGAGTCGGTCAGGAACCCACTCGATCCAAGAGTCGTCCTTACCCAGATGTTCGAGAATGGCTCGGGTCAGCTCGAGGTTGGGAAGCTGGGCACCCGCACCGATGTTGTAAATCTCGCCGGCCTCCCCCTGATCGACCAAGAGATGTAACGCCGAACAATGGTCTTCCACGTAGAGCCAGTCGCGTTCGTTGTGGCCGTCGCCGTAGAGGGGAACACGCCGTTCATCGAGCAGATTGGTCACGAAGAGCGGGATCACTTTCTCGGGGAATTGATACGGTCCGTAGTTGTTGGTGCAACGGGTCACCACCACGTCGTAACCGTGCGTGATGTGGTACGAGCGCACGAGAAGATCGGACGATGCCTTCGACGAGGAGTAGGGCGACGAGGGTTCGAGTCGGGCGTTTTCGGGCGCGAATCCCTCGATCACTGATCCGTATACCTCATCGGTCGAAACATGGATGAAGCGCTGGACTTGGTGGCGATGGGCAGCATCGATGAGCAGTCCGGTCCCGATGACATTCGTGCTCAGGAACGGTTCAGGCCCGGAAATGGAGCGATCGACGTGGCTCTCGGCGGCGAAGTGGACTATCACGTCGTGTCCCGGCACGAGCTCATCGATCAACTCGGCATCGCGGATGTCCCCTTTGACAAAGTGGTGATTGGGAAAATCATCCAGCTCGGCAACCGTCGCCGGTACGCCGGCGTAAGTGAGCGCATCCAGGTTGGTGATAGTGGCGTCCGGCTCGTGTTCGATCAGATAACGGATGAAGTTGGAGCCGATGAAGCCGGCTCCTCCGGTCACTAGATACTTCCGTGCCATCACAGTCTCATAGGTCGAACACCTCAGCTTCAACGAGCGTAGGAGCGGCTGCGTCCTTGGCGCTCACCAGGGGCTGGTGGTGACCGAGCGGCCACACGATCCCGATCTCCGGGTCGTTCCAACGGATGACTCGATCCAGCCGTGGGGTGTAGGGCGCAGACGCCTTGTATTGGACCTCGGCGCCATCCCCAAGGGTGAGGAAGCCGTGTGCGAAACCTTCGGGGATCCAGAGCTGGCGCCGATTCTGCTCGCTGAGCTCCACGCCGAGCCACTCCCCATAGGTGGGGCTGGAGCGCCGGATGTCCACCGCAACATCGAAGACGGCGCCTCTGGTCACCCGGACCAGTTTCTCCTGTGGAGCGGGAGGCAACTGATAGTGGAGCCCCCGAAGCACACCCTTGACGGAAGTCGAGTGGTTGTCCTGGACAAAACGGACCTCCCGGCCCACCCAGGCGTCAAAGACCTCCTCGCTGTACGCCTCGTAGAAACTGCCCCGCTCGTCAGAGTGAACCAGCGGTTCGTATACCCGGACCTCCTGTTCGATGCTCATCACGATCGGCAGACTACGACTCCAGATCGCCCGATCCGACCACCAGTCGGGCGGGCCGGTCGTAGTGGGTGGCGGGTCGGGCAACGATCGAGACCGGGGTGTACTCGACGACCACGGCGTCGGTCCCCGTCAGTTTGACCACGCGGTCCTCCCAAGAGTGCTCCTTCAGGGCACGAGCCCGGTCCGGTCGGACACCTGCCAGGGCCACCTCCACCGCTGAGACCAGATCCGGATCGGTGTGCACGCCGTCCATCCCTTCCAGTGCCCGCAATGGCGGGGCGGCGATAGGCACGCCGGAACCCAAGTACTCGTAGGCCTTGAGCGGACTCACCGCATGGGTCGTCTCGTTCACGGCAAACGGGACGAGCCCTACGTCGAACCGCTGGACATAACCGGGGAGATCGGTCTGCGGCTTGAGACCGAGGACACGGACGTTCGGGGGCAGCGCCGGGTGGGCGGTCTTGTCGTCACCGATCAAGACCACCACCGCCTTCGGGTTGGCTTCGGCGACACGGCGCAATGACTCCCAATCGAACCAGTCGCCATATAGAGAACCGTGATATCCGATGATCGTCTCCGCCTCCGGGAGGTCAGCAGGCCGGGGTGGGTGATTGGCCCCGAAGATCGCAACGTTGACCGCATTTGGGACCAGGACCGCCTCGCGGCCCATTCTCTCCACCCGCCGGACCAGGTCAGGGGCCGAGGCCGAGATCCGATCGGCGGAGGCAATCAATTCCTGTTCCACGTCCGGCCGATACCACTCGCCGCCAAGCGCTGGGTCGGACCAGTCGTCGATCATGTCGTAGACCATCTCCCATCCCGCCGCCTGCAAGGCCTTGGCGTGTGAGACCAGAGGGGCTGCGGGCGCCTCGACGAGGACTAGCCCGGTGGACGCGACCCGGCTCAGCAGCACATCTGTGTCGAACCGCTCCACCCGGTTCTGCTCCAAGCGGGGGTGGATGTAGCGCAGACCGAGGTCGACCGACTCCTGGGCCTCGTAGAGGGCGACCAGCGTGACGTGGTATCCCTGACGAACCAGCTCCACTGCGAGTTGGGTGCTCCGGGAGCCGCCGCCGATGTCGTGGAGGGGAACGGCGGCCAGGATCACCACCGGGGCCCGGTTGATGGGGTCGGCACGCATCGTCGGGGCATCGCCACCGGGAACCGGGATGAGGCCGATTCGATGCCCGGCGTCGCGCAGGCGGGCGAGCAGACCGGGCAGTGGGTGGTCCCCGTCTGGGATCCCACCCACTTCATCGAGGTAACTGCGTCTCACCGCGATCAGCCGAGGTCCGATTGCGGGCTCGATCCGGTGCCGGCCGGCGAGCCGAGGCCCGTCCACCTCTCCGACCACCCCTGCCCCGATCCCGGAGTCACCAAGCGTGACCAGCGCTCGGTTGGCCAGTTCCTGGGATACGGAGACGGCTGGGTCGATCACGGTTACGAATTCCGTGGTCTCTCCGCTGGAGGGCAACGACAACCGAGCCCGATAGGTGTCCGGGGTCACCGCGAGCCAACGATTGGCCGTGGTTTGGTCTTCGAGGAACACATCGACATTCACCCGGGAATACCGTGAATGCTGCGCAAGGCGATAGCGGGCCATCAGCCGGTTTGGGATCAGGGGGCGGAGCAGGCGCTTCAGCCAGTGGGGCACCGCTACCACCGCCCCGGATCGGGGATGACCGCCGACTCTTCGGGGCGCTGCCGCTGGGCCGGGACGCCTTGCTCGAGGATGCTTTCGGTGACGAACCATCCGGGACGAGGAATCGAACCGGCCGCCGGGGAAGCGGGACCTGGGGTCGGATCGTCGAGGACCGCCTGTCCGGTAGGCCAAGCGTCGGGGTCGTGAAGATTCCAGCGGCGGATGATGGTCAATGGCGGATCACCGCTGGTGGAGGCGACGGCTACCAGAGGATTGGCTTCGAGAAGATCGGCGAGTTGCCGAAGAAGCGACGGCGAGATGTCGTCCTCGACACCCCTGAGGTCGACGACGTACTTGCCCCAGGTGTCAACGAGGTCATCGAGTGACGAAACCACCTCTGCATCCTCGGGTAGAGGGTTCCCGGCTCCCACGACGGTGTACATCGGATACCAGCGAAGGCGTGTCTCCCGCATCGCGGCCGGGTCGTAGAGACTCGGGTTCCGGTCCCGCACCATCCGTCGCCCCTCCTCGAACCGTCCCTCTGTGGTGACGCTCATCGAGACGCCGTGTTTGCGATAGCGGAACAGCGGCTCTTCGACTCGGACCTGATTCCAACCTGCCCCGGTCAATCGGAGCCACATCTCCCAATCCTCGTTGCCCGAGGTCATGGTCTCGTCGTAGCCGCCCACAGACTCCCAGGCCGTGGTTCGCATCAGGACACAACCGACCACCGCGTTCTCGATGAGTTGCCAGTAAGGGTTGAAGGGACGGGGGACCCAGACCGCATCGATGTCCCCATGGAGACGTGCCAAACAGTGGGCGAAGCCGGCCGATGGAGCCACCTGCAACGCGCTCAGCAGTCTCGACATGAAATCTGGCGTCAGCTCGTCGTCGGAGTCGAGCGGGATCAGGAACTCGCCCCGGGCCAGCTTCATGCCGGCGTTCCGGGCACCGGGCAGCCCGGTGTTGCCCTGGCGCAGGAGACGGAGCCGTGGCCTCTCCAATGCATCGAGAAAGGCGATCGTTGTCGGGTCGGTCGAGCCGTCGTCGACCACCACGATCTCCCAGGAGCGATGGGTCTGCTCGTAAACCGAGGCCAACGTCTCCTCCAGGTACCGAATGTCGTTGTGGACCGGGATCACCACAGTGACGTCGGGAGACACCAACTCCTCGAACTCACCGGCGACGATCCTGCTCCGCACGGCCCGGAGGCGTCTCTCCCCATGCAACCGTGCCTGTTCCGCGGGCCAGGATGCCTGGCGACGGAGACGATCCTTCAACCCCTGGGGGGCAACGCGGGCCAACGCCCGGGCCACAGGCCCGGGGAGGTGTCGATAGATCCGACGCAGGGCCGTGCTGCCTGTCGCCGCCGGGGGCCGGGAAGCCTCCTCGACGGCCTTCGAGGCCTCGGTGGCGATGCCGGCCTGGGCCCGGGGGTGTCTCGGCTGGGGATCCGATCGATATGGCTCCCATGTGTCCCCGGGCTGAGGAAGGGGCTGGTTCGATAACCGGGGAGCCAAGCCTTCCTCCACGATGAGGCGACGCATCGAGGCTGCCATGCCTTCCACCGTTCCGTCGTAGACGAGCGCCCCGGTCTCCTCGGCGAATAGGCCCTCGAACGCGGGGAGGTTTGGGACAACCACCGGCAAACCGAGATGCCGTGCCTCGTGGGCGGCCACACAGAAACTCTCGAATCGGCTGGCGACAACCACGGCGGTGACACCACCAAGAGCACGGGGGAGGTCAACCCGAGCCTGCAGCCCTGGAAATTCGAAAGCCATGCGATGACGGGGAGGGATCATCGAACGAAGCCATTCGGTCATCCAGGACCCGGCAGTTGGGCTCCACCCATCGTCGCCAACGAACCTCACCTTCAAATCCAGACCATCGTCGAGCAGTGACAGGGCGGCCCGGACCAGATCCTGGGACCCTTTCATTTCGCCGAGGCGGCCCACCGCGGCAAACACCGGGACATCGGAGGGGCTCGTGACCCCGCCCTCCAGAGGCGGGAATGGCGGCGGTGACACCGCCACCCGTTCCGGGGAGACCCCGTACCGATCTATCAGTGTCTGGCGATGACCGGGCACAGGGATCAATACCTGATCGGCCATTTGGAAGACCCCCCGCTCCATGGCGGCGGGGACCAGCCAGTCGCCGGGATCAGTCTCCATCGCGTCACGCAACAGGTCATATGGGCCGTGGAACCTGACGGTGATCGGATTGGACTCGAGGCCGAGCGCCACCCGGTTCTCGAGCATCGAATAGCCGAGACCCTCGAAGTCCTGCACCTCGATGCGGTCACCGGGGGCTATCAGTTGAGAGACACTTCTGGCGATCGTTTCGGAGCGATCCACGAACCCGGTGGGCGGGGTCAGGGCTATCTCGACCTGTACCCCTTCCCGCTCCATCACCTGGACCGGATCTGGGGAGGCGAGCAACACGACCACCGGTCGCTGTCCGGCCAGATGACGGGCAAGGGCGTCGACGACGACCCCGGCACCTCCTTGGGTCTCGGGGTACAACTCAGTGGTCACGAAGACGAAGCGTCCCTGAGTCATCAGTGAATCATTCAGTCAGGGAGCGGGGACCATGCATGAAGGGTGATGGTAAGCAGCGGTCCCAGGTGTCAGCGGGACGGGGGCCAACTAGCCTTCCCTGCCCTTCCCCGTGACGTCGCCCCCCTCCCATTCCCGGTCCCGATCCTTGTTCCTAGCCCTGGTGGTGCTGCTCCCGTTACACACCTTGTATATCCGCGCCGAGATCGCCTGGAAGCCCTGGCTCATCCTGTTGGCTGCGGTTGCCGCGATCGACCTATGGGAGGAGCGCCGCATTCCCTGGTCGAGACGTGCTGGTCTCGGGATAGTGATCTTCCTCGCCGCGGTACTCGTCTCATGGCCGGGTCCCGACGTCGGGGCCACGTTCTGGCGTCTCTATCTGGCGTTGATAGCCGGGGGCATGCTCCTCCTCGTCACGGGTCGCCACGGTGGGCGGATTGACGATGTGCTGACTGCGGTGTTCTGGTCGGGGGCGGCGATGGCGGCGACGGCGGTGGTTCTCACGATGCTGACAGACGGTGTCTTTGGAGAAGACGCAATCGACGCGGTCAACGACTTCTGGCTCATCGACCGAGTCAACAAGCCCGCATACCTCGGCTCGGGCTTCGTCGCCCTCACCAACTGGCATCAGGATCCGGGCTATTCGGCGCTGTGGACCAACGCGTGGATCGCTCTCTCCATCGTCGGCGTGGGACGGGGGGCGGTTCGCGCCCCGCGCTGGGCTCCGCCGCTGGTGATCGGCGGCCTCTTCGTGGCGACGATATTGACCTACTCCCGCACCGGGTGGATGGGTCTGGGGGTGGCAGTGGTGGCGGCTTTGGTCGCCCTGTGGCGTGAGGATCGGGCGATATTGACGAAGGGATTGCAGGCTGTGGCGTGGGCGGCGCCAGTCGCGGTGCTGTTGCTTGGCTTCCATCTCGCCACAGATCCTGCCGGCGTGGGTGGTGACGTCGACGACGCTCTCGAGTTCCGATGGACCTATCTGTTGGCCCTCGGGCAGATCGATGTCGGGGAAGTTGGCGTGGTCGATCCCGGCCTGGTCGTCGGCGACAACCGTCTGGCGGTATGGGGTGAGTACCTGGCTCGCTTCCAAGAGAACCCGGTCCGGGGCATCGGGCTGGGGACGGGTTGGGGAGAGACGGGCCTCCAGGAGCCGCACAACCTCGCCCTCGAACTGCTGGCGGAGACCGGGATAATCGGCGCGTTGGGCTTCGTGGCGATGATCCTTTCCCTTGGCCGGGGAGGGGGAGCGACCGCAGGCCCGGCGCTGGCGGTGGTG
>CAZSMJ010000105.1:0-7033 GCA_964608055.1 uncultured Acidimicrobiaceae bacterium
CGATCCCCCCGTTGCGCTGCGCCTCGGCCACGATGTGCAGGGCGAGGCTGGTCTTGCCCGAGCTCTCCGGCCCGTAGAGCTCGACAATGCGGCCCCGGGGCACGCCACCGATCCCCAACGCCAGATCGAGGGATAGGGCCCCGGTGGAGATGACATCCACCTTGCGATTGGCCGCCTCTCCCATCTTCATGATGGCGCCTTTACCAAACTGGCGCTCGATCTGGCTGAGCGCCATGTCCAGGGCCTTGTCACGTTCACGTTCCACTTCGGCTCCTTCCTCGAAGTCGTATGACGGTCAACGTATCGCCTGCCACCGACAAGAAGTTCTGGCTCCGCCGGATACTAGACCGAACATGTGTTCGTGGTTGGTATTACCTTCTCAAATCGAAGATTTCAAGGGGCTCGTACCGGGCAGCCCCTGATCCCAGATGGGATCGGTAGACCACCATCGTCTCACAGCGCCACCCGATCCCGGTGTCACCAAACTCCTCGATCAAACCGCTGACGTCGACCTGGGGACGGATCCGACTCAGGGTGAGATGAGGGCGGAACGGCCGCTCCTCGGGCGGGAGGCCAACCGCCTGTGCCGCCTCCTCGGCAGTCAGAGCAAGCTCGCCCAACTCGTCCTCACCTTGGGACACGCCCACCCAGAGCACGGTCGCCCGCTTCGGATTGGGGAACGCCCCGAGCCCGCTCAGCGCTACCCGAAACCTCTTTCCTAGATCGACCTGGTCGAGCTCGGCGACGAACCGCTGATAGGTGACCTCGTCCACGTCTCCCAGGAAGCGAAGCGTGAGATGCCAATTTTCCGGTGGTGGCACCTGTCCCGAGAGTTGGTGCTGCTGCAGCTTCTCTTCGAGTGCGAGTCGAACCTCCGCAGGGAGAGGAACGGCGGCGAACACCCTGCCTACGGAGCCCACCACTGCCCGATCAACGCCAGACGGGTGAGGTGGAGGGCGGCGGTGGTCCCGTAGGTGCGCACTCGCTCGCGGTCCCCGGTGAAGCGGATCTCCCGTCCCTGCACCTGGTCGGGCGTAGCCACCCCGACGATGACGGTCCCCGCGGGCTTCTCCAGCGCCTCGGGACCGGCCGAGCCGGTCACGGCCACGGCCACGTCGACATCGAGCAATGACCGAGCGCCGACCGCCATTGCCATTGCGGTCTCCTCATTCACCATCTCGTCGACATCACTTACCCCGAGCAGTTTCTGCTTCAACTCTGGGTGATAGGCAACCAAACCGCCCTTCATCACCGCGGACGAGCCGGGGAGATCGGTGAGACGAGCCGCCACCAATCCGCCGGTCATCGACTCGGCGGTGCCGATGGTGTAGCCGCGATCGGAGAGCAGGCGGAGCAAGATTCGCTCGATGGTGTCGTCATCGGTCCCGAACACGGTTTCCCCGAGCCGGAAGCGGACCTCGCGCTCGACCGGCTCGATCAGTCGTTCCGCCTCAGAGCTGTCGGCCGCCTTGGCAGTGATTCGCACCTTGATCTCAGACGCCGAGGCGAGAAAGGCGATCGAGGGGTTGGTCGATCCGGCGTAGAGGTCGTCGAGCATCTCGGCCACCTCCGACTCCGGTCGGCCCCAGGTCCTGATCACTCGACTGGCGATCACCTGGGCGTCCCCGGATTGGGCGACCAGTCTCGGCAACACCTCCGCCATCACCAGATGCTCCATCTCGGCGGGCACACCCGGGACGCAGAAGATCCACTTCCCGTCGTGCTCCAAGGCGAGGCCGGGGGCGGTCCCCCGTGGGTTGGGCAACAACTCGGAGCCTGCCGGGTGATAGGCCTGACGAAGATTGCTCGGTGGCATCGCTCTCCCCCGCCGCGACCACCACTCCTCCAATTCCTTGGCGTACTCCTCGCTGTACACCAACTCGAGCCCGGTCGCAGCGCACACCGCTTCCCGGGTGAGATCGTCCTGTGTGGGCCCGATCCCGCCGGTGATGATGACTGCGTCGGCACGTTCGAGCGCCAATCTGATCGCAGCCGCGATCCGCTCGATGTTGTCACCGACTGTCTGCTGGAAATGGGCGTCGAACCCGCGCTCCGCCAGGGCCGCGCCCATGAACGACGTGTTCGAGTTCACGATCTGACCGAGCAGCAGCTCGGTGCCGACGGCGATTACCTCAACGATCAATTCATGCCGGCCGACTTTGGCCGCTTGTCTCCTCGCGACCACCACGGCCGCGCGGCAGGGGATCAACCCTCACAGCTCCTCGATTCGGGTGTCTAACTTGGCCAAACAGACGCCGGTCGGCCGGGGCTGCCGCTCCACGAAGGAGCGGGGGGTGAAACAGGGCCCTCATACGGCCACTGCTTCCATGTCGGGGCCGAAGACACCGACGTACTGGGCTTTCACCCACTGCCCGACATCACCCCGGTCGAGACGCACCACCCCGTCGATCTCGGGTGCCTGACGATGGGACCGAGCCACCGGCACCTCATCCTCCACCTGGTCCACCAACAGCACGTCGACTCGGCCCAGCCAGTCGGAATTCCGGGTCTCGGTCATCTCGTCCTGGATTCGGGACAGGTATCGCAGCCGCTCCATAGTCGTGTCCCGGGGGACCTGGGCCTCCATCTCGGCCGCGGGTGTGCCCGGCTCCGCCGAGTAGGGGAAGAACCCCGCCCAATCGAGGCCCGCTTCCTCCAAGAAGTCGGCCAGCAGGTCGACATCGTCATCCGTCTCCCCTGGGAAGCCCACGATGAACGAAGACCGCAATGTCGACTCCGGATCGAGCTCGCGAATCCGCTCAATGAGTGCCAGGTGCTTCTCGGTGTTGCCCGGCCGTTTCATCCGCCGTAAGAGAGCGCCAGAGACGTGTTGGAGGGAGAGGTCGAAGTAGGGGGCGACCTTGTCGTTGGAGGTCACCTCGACGAGGAGTCGCTCGTTGATCTCGCGGGGATGGAGGTAGAGCATTCGGATGCGGCGCAGCGCTTCGACGTCGGAGACAAAGGCGAGAAGGTCGGGCAAGCCGCCAGGAGCATCGATGTCTCGGCCGTAGGCGGCCAGGTCCTGAGCCACCAGGACCACCTCGGACACGCCCCCGGCGACCAGCAGGGCCAACTCCTCGCGGATCTCGACCGGTCTTCGCGACCGCTGCTTGCCACGGATGGAGGGGATGGCGCAGAAGGTGCAGGGCTTGTCACAGCCTTCGGCCACCTTCAGATAGGCATAGGGAAGATCCGAAGCCGGCCGGCCAGTGGCGTGGAGGATGTCCATCACCGGGCGGCGTCGCATTTCCACGGGATGCCAACCGGTGAGACCGTCGAGGACTCCGACCAATTCCCCGTAACGATCGATGCCGAGCACTGCGTCCACTTCGGGAAGAGCCGATTCGACCTCGGCCCCGAACCTCTGCGCCATGCACCCGATCACCACCGAGTGGGCGCCCGGCCGTTTCCGACCCTCCAACTCGAGGATGACATCCACCGACTCGGCCCGGGCCTCTTCGATGAACGCACAGGTGTTGACCATCACGACGTCGGCGTCCTCAGGTCTGTCGGCCCAGCCATAACCAGCCTCGGAAAGCATGGCGATCAGCTTCTCCGAGTCAACTTGGTTCTTGGCACATCCGAGCGTGCTCAGCCAAACATTGGGACCGGGCATCGACTTAAGCCTAAAGCGAGGCGGCAGCCTCGGCCGACCGGCGTCTGTTCGACCCGAGGGGTGAGGTCAGATTGAGAGATGCATCGGGAGGCCGAGGGTTGCCGAGGGTCGAAGTCGGCCGGTATATCAGGACCGCGACTGCTCCACCACCGTCAACAACGGCCCGGGTCCGACCGCATCGGCGAGAGTGTTCCAGGTGGCAGTGGTCACCCGGCCTTTCTCCTCGATCTGCCAGCAGGCGAAATAGATGGCGTCGGCCACCGCCCCCAGCGAGTGATCGGCGTCGTAGGCCTCGGCAACGGCGGTCCTGGCGCCCGCGACGTCCCTGCGTGCCAGGGCCCGGATCGCCTCTTCGACGAAGGCCATGGCCTTCGAGTCCATCAGATCTCGCGGAACAGGTATCGCCGCAGGATGTCGATGCGGCGGTCGAGGGTCTCGGGATCGAGATACCAAAGCATCGCGGCCACCGTCGACAGCAAAGGGTTCCCGTCCTGGGGGGTGAAGGAGAACCCGACCACTTCGTTCCCGTTGCGCACGGCGAGGGTTTCGAGGGCGACCACGGTCTGGCTCATGATGCGGCCGTAGTAACCGTGGTCCCGGCCGAAGGAGAACACCTGGTTGGCCGATGTCTTGTTCGTGACCGCCACCCGGGTGTTGGCCATCAGACGCTCCTTGGCCTGATCCACGGTGATCTCCTCGTCCAACTGGAGTGAGAACTGGATCGAGTGCATGTACTGGGTGTTGAGCTTCACCGCCGACGAGTAGAGGTTCAGGTCGTAGCCCACGGTTTCGAAGAGCCGGTGGGCGTCGCGGGCGTGATGGGTGCCGAATCTCTCGTCCTTGTGGGGCTCGACGGTGGGGCTGGCCACGAAGCCGTCATCCTGGCTGATGTCGTTGGCCCTTCTCATGCAAAGGAAGCGACCGTCCTCGAGGTGGCTGGTCCCGTCAGCGTCGATCGCCAGCGATCGGATCAGCACTGCGATGTTGTGGGTGTTGCACGAGACGATCTGGAGGAACTTGTCCTCGCCCTTGACCAGAGCGTCGTCGTTGATCCCCCGGGCGTACATCTTGCCGAACCCGAATTCCGAGCCCTGGGCCATGAAGCCCAGCGGGCCCTCGGCGTGGTTGTAGAACTCGTCCTTCATCTCATTGCCGACCGGGGTGCAATCGATGACGACGGTGGCTCTCTCGATAGCCTCACGCGCCTCGTACTTGGGAGCGTGCCCCAGTTCCTCGAATGCTGACCTGCGGTCCTCGTCGACCGCCAGCACGGCCCCACGGCCCTCTAGGTCGTTCACTTTGGCTCGTTCGGTGAGCAGCGGGGTCCGCTTGTGAAACGTGACTTCTTCGATGCCGAAGTGTTCCTTGTTGTCGGCGAGGAGGCCGATGAGGGGCTCCCCGATGGTTCCGGTGCCCACGACGTGGACGATCTTCATGCTGGCTCCCTCCAGGCAGGAAGTGATGGGGTCAAGACCGTCAGACTACCGGCTCGGGCCCGGATCAGGACCCGGTGCCCGAGTATGAGTTGACACCCCGGCTCCAGACCCAATACATCAATGCGAAGGTCGTGAGTCCGATCACCGGGGCAAAGTAGGCGACCACGGGCACGTCCCCGGGGCGGAGGATCAGGGTCGACGGATAGAAGGCGATGAACCCGACCGGGATCACGAACGTGAACAAGATCCGGAACGCCCCCGAGAAGATGGTCATCGGGTAGGGCGCCATCTCTCGCATCTTCCAAGTGAGGCTGAGCACCGGCCAAGAGTCGATGATCCAAAAGGCGGTGGATGCGGCCATAACCACGAGCGAGATCTGCACCAGAGCACCGCCGACCAGGACCGCCATCAGCAGGAGGATTTGACCAAAGCTCCAGCTGAGCGCGAGATTTGCGGACGCATAGATGAGAAGGACGATTCCAACCACCAGTTGCACTACGCCCTTGATGTCGAACATCTCGGACATGTAATAGAACATCATGTTCAGCGGCCGGAAGTAGTACTTGATGAATCGACCGTCCTCCACCTCGAAGCGGAGCTGCCAGATGTGATCGAAGAAGATCTGCATCGGCGATATCGCTATCAGGTAGAAGCCGTAGATGAAGACCATTTCCTCGAAGCTCCACCCGGCGAGGGCGGTGATCGAGTCGAAGAGCACCCAGAACACGGTGATGGTGGCCAAGCTCGAGATCACCATCCCCACCGACGTGATGAAGAAGTCGGCCCGATAGTGGAGTCGGGCCTTGATGTACTGGGCTTCGATCAAGAAATAGAGCCGGACGTATTCGCGCAGACGCTTCATGGTCAGCCGCCCGCGATCCGCAGCACCCGGATGGCGCGGCTGTAGAACAGTCTGGTCAGGCCAAATAGCGCCACCGCCCACAACGCCTGAACTCCAAGTGCCGTGAGCTGGACACCCAGCGGGCGGTCCGGTTGGGTGATCATCATCAATGGGGCGTGATACACCGCCTGGAACGGCAGCCAGAGCAGGATTTCTCGCAACGACTCGGGAAAGAACTGGAGCGGGATCAGAGCCCCGGACAAAACCACGACCAGGGTGTCCTTCACGATTCCCAAGCCCCACATCGACTCGGTGTAGAAGCCGCTCAGCCCGACGGTGTAGTCGAAACAGAAACTGATCAGGAAGGCAAGGATCAGAGCCAGCGGAGCGAGGGCGGTCCCAACTCCGATCGGCCAGCCGATCCCCAGGCCCCACACCAGTAGCGCGATCGTAGGGGCAGTGACAATCACCGCGGCCAACAAGCTGGATCCGGCGGAGAAAGTGAGCATCACCATCTGGTAGTCCACGGGCTTGATCAGGTAGATGACCACTGCACCCTCTCTGATCTCGAACGACATCAGCCAATCGACATGGGTCTTGAGCAGGATGAAGACAGTTGAGCCCAGGGCGACGTAGAGGAGGGTCTGGTCGAAAGTGAGGCCGTTGATCTGATCCCGACCCGAGTACACACTCCGCCACAGGTAGTAGAGGACCCCGATGAAGACCAGATTTCCCACGATGCTGATGAAGAAGCCACTGCGGTAGGCCAGTCCCCGCATCATTTGGCCCCGCAAGATGGCCAAGTACTTCCTCATCGCAGGGCGCCGTCGTAGATCCGCTTCACCACGCTCTCCATCGAGATCTCCTCGATCCTCACGTCGGCCACCTGAGAGGTTGTCATCACGTGGTTCAGGACATCGGAAAGCGGGACCTTCCCTTGGTCGATGGTGATCGCGGTCCAACCGTCCTCTTCGGGCTGGACACTGACTCCGTCGTCCTCACCAAAGCGATCCAGCACCCCATCACTCAGATTCCCCCCATCCTGTTTGGACAGCTGGACCTTGAGCGTCCGGTAGGAGCCGACCAGATCGCTGACCTTCTCGGTGCTTCCGTCGTAGAGGATGGTCCCCTTGTCAATGA
>CAZSMJ010000106.1:0-6871 GCA_964608055.1 uncultured Acidimicrobiaceae bacterium
TGAGCGCAGGCCACTTCTGTGTCAGCGCCGCCGGGATGACCAGCTCTACGGGCTCGTTCCGCCCTTGTGCTCCCGCGACGGTCAAGGGATAGATTTCGGGGTAGGCCTCATCAGCGGTAATCCGGAGCGTTCCGTCGGTTCCGTTGATTTCCCACAGGAACCCGGTACCGCCGGCCACTGCCTCTTGTTGCGTATGCAAACACTTCCGGAAACCGCTGTGGCGCGGTCACGTCGTCAGCTCAGGGATGCTTGAGATCGAGGTAGTCCATCTCTTCCGCTGTCAACTCGACATCCAGCGCGCCTAGAGCGCTGTCGAGGTTGGAGATCGAGGAAGGACCGATCAACCCAACCACAGGAAACGCCTGGAGCAGGACAAATGCGAGTGCCACTTGCAGACCGGTGGCGTTCTTGGCGTCGCCTATCTCCTGAGCGCGACGCAGTCGTTCGAAGTTCTCGTCGGAGTAATAAGGTCCGGCATCATCGTCTGTCGGCGGATCGGAGGGGGACCGGTTTATGAACCCCGCAGACAACGACGAGAACGCCAGCAAAGGGAAGCGGCTGGACTCATGCCATTGGCGAATTGCGTCGTCGGCGAACAAGGTGCCTGGATAACGCATCTCGGTCGGTCGAGCCAGGCTCAAGCCTGGGGAGGAGACCACAAACCCGTTCAATCCATTGCGGGCAGCGACGGCGTTCGCTTCGACGATCCGCTCGACGCGCCAATTCGATGCTCCGAAGACCTTGATCCGTCCCCCCTCCTGCTCCTCGTTGAGAGTCTCCAAGAGCGGACCGGGGTCCACCGTCTCGTCATCCCGGTGCAGGAGGTAGATGTCGACATAGTCGGTTCGGAGCCGTTCCAGGCTCTCGCTCAAATCGGTGCGAATCGCGTCGGGTGTCACTCGGGAGACCCATGGCGTGCCGAAGAAGTCGTCGGGATCAACCGTGGGATGACAGCCCTTGGTCAGCAAGACGACCTCATTGCGGCGACCGGACTCCTCAAGCCACCTTCCCAAGGTCTGCTCGCTCGTGCCAAAGCCGTAGATGTGAGCTGTGTCGACAAGGTTTCCACCGGCGGCGAGAAACGCCTCGAGGAGACCGGGGGCCGCGTCGGGCTCCGTCGTGAACGTTTTGCTCGTAGTACCCAGGCCGATGTTCGAAACAGGTGAACTCAGACCGCTGATCTCTACATATCGCATGGGTCCGCTCACCCTACCGCCGGTTGACTGCGTCACGACCTCGACCGAAATCGCGACGCCATTCTTCAGACTTGTGTGGTACGTCGGTTCCGTAGGGTGCCCTTATGGGGTGAGAGCGAGGAGCACCGATGGTGGTCCAAAAGCCAGATGTCGATTCGTTCACCCAGTTCGCAACCGCCAATGAGGCAAAGCTCCGTCACGCCCTCATCGCCACCTGCGGTGGAGAGGTCGGGCGGGAGGCAGCAGTCGAGGCGTTGGCATACGGGTGGGAGCATTGGGTGGTGACTTCCTCGCTGCCCTTGCTGGCATTGCATGAGCGGGATGCCGGAGCGATGTTGTCGAGCGTGTAACGGCCGCCGCGGGAGATCGCCAACACACAGTCGCGCTGCAGCGGCTTGTCGGCCGCACCGCAGTAGGCGCAGCCACCCCAGGCCGCTTTCAGGGCGCTCCACTGGGTGGCATTGAGATCGTGCTCGACCCGGGCCATCCGACGCTTGCGTCTGAGCTGCCCGTGCCTTCCGACTTCTGGCGACTGCCATCACCTCAGGATATTCAGGCGGTCGCTTAGGAGGCCTGGGTCTCAGCTCAGCACGCCCACGTGCTCGATCACGAACCATGAGTGCGGGATCCTTTGCGTTTCACGCAGAGTGAACAAAGGTCCGCCTGGTGAGCGACCTGCCCGAAGGAGGCAAGGGGCCGGGAGTCATATTCGAATGCAGGTCGATGCTCCTGGCCAGACCTTCTATAAAGGCTGCGGGCGCGAGTCTTCCTTGGCGCGGCGGTTGCCAGCCATCCTGGTCAGTGCTCCCAGATTGGGAGCCCAGCCGACACCGAAAACCTTGCCCGAAAGGATCGGACCCTCGGGGTTCCAATATGTGCTGCGCACTCGTCCGACTGTCGGCATACGGAAGTCGTATGGAACAAAGTCGGCGACCTTTCCGTGCCATGTTCTTTCGTCCGAAGGCTTGCGGAGCTCTTGGATGACCGCGATGACCCCAAGGATCGCAAGAGCGAGTCTCCAGATGTCCCTGATAGTGGACATCCTCTTTTCGTCGTCCATCGCACAGGACGCTACCCGAACCCACGGGCACACCTCCTCGCTAGGACGCGTCGACCTGGTTGACCCTCTTCCCCTCAGTGTGTGTATAGTATGCGCATGGCAAGAGTCAATGTGTACCTCCCCGATGACCTGGCCGATCAAGCCAAGGATGCGGGTCTCAATGTGTCGAGTCTCACTCAGGACGCCGTGCGCTCAGCCTTGACCACCGGCCAGACCGAGGAGTGGCTCAAGCGGGTGGGAAAACTGTCCCCTACTGGGATACGACACGACGCGGTCATGTCCGCAGTCTCAGAGGCCAAGGACGACCTGGATGGCAATGGCTGAGGCATTGGTCCTCGACGCCTCGGCGATGGTCGATCTCCTGGTTGGCTCCAGCCTCGCCGGAACAATCGAAGCGCGGCTCCAGGGCTCAGAGCTTCATGTGCCTGGCCATTTCGATGCCGAAGTTCTCTCGGCGCTTGGGAGATTGCACCGTGCCGGTGAATTGACAGCACGACAAGCGACGGATCGAGTCGAACTCGTTGCCTCCTCCCCGATTGGCCGCCATCTCCTTCAACCGTTACTTAGGGGAGCGTGGCGCAGACGCGCGAATCTACGACTGGTCGACGCTCTCTACGTCGAATTGGCTAGCCAACTCGACGCGCTGATCATCACGACCGATCGTGGTTTGGCAGCCGCAAGTCGCCGAGCACATTTGATAGCCACTGGGGCATGACCTTGGAGCCTGCCGACTCACGCACGTTTTAGAAACGAGACGGGTACGGCTTCCGTTACCCGGAGGTTCATGGGCTCGGATTGATCGGCTGCCACGACAAGTCACCGCGCCCTGGCCATGACCGTAGACCGTTCACCTCGATGTTGGAGGCAAGGACGACTCACCTGAAGAGGATGTCGCGCAACTCCGGGCGATCCTCGACAGCATCGTCATTCGTCCCTGAACCGGACCGCCTGAGGATCGGATTTGGAATCCGAACCATGGTCGGTCGTCCCCGCGCCCCACGGCCTGCTCGTCGGGTTGCGGCGTATCGTCTTGTCCGATGAGCGATCTGGCGGTGCGGAACAAACCGCTCGAGTATTGGTTCTTCTGGTTCAACACTGGCTCCTTGGCCTTTCTCGTGGACTTCGTCATCCGGCGCAACCTCAAAATCGCCGAGGTGCGGGTTTCGCTTTGGGTTGATGGGCTGGGCAGAGTCGAGAGGCTGAGCTCACCAACTTGGCTCGCGAACGGGGCGAGGGTGGACGTCGCTGAATGCACCTTTGACGAGCAGAGCTCGACGGGTCGAGTGGCCGATGTCGAGTGGGACCTCCGCCTAGAACTGGGTAGCAGCCGCATCGATCCGGCGGTGCCACCTATTAAGTGGCTGAATCCTTTCGACATGCAAATCGCCAGTCGCCCCCGAGCAAGGTTCTCTGGTCAGGTGACGGTGGGCGATGTCACATTTCCGTGTGAAGAGGTTTCGGGCATGGTGAGCCACTATTGGGGAAGACGGCTACCCGAGAGCTGGTGGTGGATCTCCGCGAATCTCTTCGAGGACACCGACCTTGCCGTCGAGGCGCTGCTCGCCCGAACGCGAGTCTGGAACTCGGCTCGCGTTGCCATGAATGCCGGATACCTCTGGATCGAGGGCCAAGGCCGTCGCCAACTGGTGATTCACCCACTCAACGGGCTGATCCGCATCGAAGGAACACCCGAGAGCTTCACTCTCAAAGCTCGGCAGCTAGGTCGCCCAGGCTTCACCCTGCACAGCAGCGCGTCACCGCATACCTATAACGATCTTGGCGAGGGCATTCAACAGACCCTCCTCGGAACCTGCCTAATCCAAGGAATGGGAGAGGCGCGCGGCACCGCTGGGCTCGAAATCCGTTCCCGAGCAACCGCACCAACCACCAACTGACACCCTGATGATCTTGGCGCGCAAGCGGTCTGAGAAAGGACGCGTCCACTTTCAAGCCCTTGGAACTTGACGACGAGGAAGGCCCCCCGTCGGAATGTCCTCCAGGGGGCCTCAGTCTTTCAGATGTACTTGTCAGACGTCTGTCAGTTCCAGCATTCCCCGGGGTCCTTCTCAGGATCCGGGGATACGAACTAGATCGACTCGACTTCCTCGTTGATCTCGATCCTCGGGGAACCAACAACGCCAGCTTCGGTCATCTTGGCTTTGAGGTCCGGGTTGTTGATGAACGCCTTCGCCAACTCGAGAGTATCGAAACCGGCGACAACGGTCACCATGTTGGGATCCTCAACCGAGCGATTCACTCTTGCGAACTTCGCTCCTTCGGATGTGGGGCGGAACGTGTCGTACACGGTCTTCCACTTTCCATAATCCGTAACTGAATGACGGATTGCAGTAGTAATCATGAGTTTCTCCTCATCTAGCTGCTTGTGATGCATACTCTACCCCATCTGTGGAGTTCTAAACCAAATGCAGAATTCTGTCATGTCTGAGGTAGTTTTGGGTAGAATTCAGGAGCACCGATGCAGCTCAGCCTCAAACGAAAAGGCGACTACGCCGTCAGGGCCATGATCTCGGTTGGACGCCACTACGGCACCGGTCTGCGCCAAGCCCGTCAGATCTCCACCGAGATGCACATCCCCTACAAGACCTTGACCCTGATCTTGGCCGGACTGGTCGCCGAGGGACTGCTGGAAGCCAACCACGGGCCCAAGGGAGGCTATCGCCTGGCCCGAGACCCCGGCGATATCAGCCTCCTCGAAATCGTGGAAGCCGCCGAAGGACCCGCCACCTTCGACCACTGTGTTCTTCGCGATGGTCCCTGTGACTGGAAAGAAACCTGTCCGGTTCACGACACTTGGGCCCGCACCCAGGAGTCCCTCATCCGAGAACTGGCTTCAACTTCCCTTGCAGACATCGCCGCAATCGACGCCGCCATCGAAGCCAGTTCATACCAGCCCGAAGCCCCTCCCCATGCCCGGCCCACGGATCGACACGGCATCCGCAACTGACCGACGAATCGGTGGCGAGAAGGGCGAACAGCTCCTGGGCGTGTCCGACCAGCACCGACGCGCGCCCCGGTCACTCGATGCTCTCCAAGTGGTTTAGAAACGGGACGAGTTCGTAAGTGGAGAGCCCATCATCAGGCGGCGAACCGTCCCTCACAGAATCTCCACATGGGTCCGAGTCAGGCACGCAGCGATCAGGTGCCGGCGGGTTGGAACAGTTCGACGATGTTGCCGGAGGGGTCTTCGAGCAAGACCTGGCGGCCGCCTGGGCCGGTGACGATGTCGTTGCGGAAGCTCACTCCGGCATCGCGGAGCCGAGCTACCTCGGTGGCGATGTCGGCGACGATGAGATGGATGCGATTCCAGCCGCCGGGGCTCGGCCTGGTGCCATCCGGCATGGGACGCCCGGCCGAGCTGGTCGGCCCGCTGAGCAGCAGCCGCAGGTTGCCCCGGGTGACGTCCGCGAAGGCGGGGACGGCGCTGGTGCGCACCTCGAAACCGAGATGGGCGGTGTAGAACTCGATTGCGATGTCAACGTCGTCCACCATGTAGCGGACGTTCACCATCTCGTCTGGTTCGGTCAAGGCTCCTCCTGTGCTGACGTGGTTCGCGACTTGGGGCCCGCTGCCTTCAGCTGATGAGTCCAACAGTGACTGTCTCTGCAGATTTCACGCCCTCGGCTCTCAACCAAACTTGCAGTCGAGGGTGACCTTGTTCAAGGCACGTTCCAGAACGGCGAGCTCCTGATCATCGAGTTGCGCGACGAATAGTTCGGAGACGCCGCGCATGTGGACCGGCGTGGTCTCGGTCAGCCAGGTCACGCCGGCGTCGGTGAGTGCGACCACGATGCCACGTGCGTCTGTATCGGCGCCTGCGCGAACGACGAGGCCTTTATGAACCAGTCGGGCGACACGGCGGGTCATGGCCGACCGCGAGATGAACGCCCGGTCCGCGAGCTCGGTCATGCGCAGTTCCCCTCCGGCGTGCGCCAGGCGAGCGAGCACGTCGAAGTCGGCCAAGCTCTGACCAGTCTCATTCTCGAGATCCGTGCCGAGTTGGCGCATCAATGTGGCGTGAGCCCTGAGCAGTGAGCGCCAGGCCTCCAATCCGCGCCGGCCGGGGAGCGCATCGGCCACCAGCCGGTCGAGAACACCAGCGATGTCGGTTTCCTCAGATATTTGCATGTGCAACCACTTCGGTATAGAGTACTTGCGGTTGCAAACATCTTAGCAAAGGCAGCCTGGAAGGAAGCGGAAATGACTATTGAACCCCACCCCGACCTCGATGGGTCGATGAGCCAGCGGTTCGGGGCCGAAGCCGATGAAGCCCAGGTGAAGCGGACCGCCGCGGCCCTCGAAGCAAACGGATTCAATGTGCTCCGGGCGGCAGACGCCGCGGAAGCGAAACGGATCGTCCTGGGTCTGATCCCGGACGGATCCCAGGTTCACCACGGCGCTTCGGAGTCGCTCGAGGTGTCGGGCATCGCAGACGAGATCGAGAAGTCCGGTCGCTACCAGGCTCTCCGCCCGCGGATCTGGAGTATGGACCGCACGACCCAGGCCGACGAGATCCGCCACCTGAGCTCAACGCCGGATGTGATGCTCGGCAGCGTCCACGCCGTGACCGAGACCGGATCACTGGTTGCGGCCTCGA
>CAZSMJ010000107.1:0-6764 GCA_964608055.1 uncultured Acidimicrobiaceae bacterium
CCAGCACCCCAAGAGCACTCATCGTGATCGAGAGGATGCGAACCGAACGCCTCATGCCCGACAGGTTACGGGTCAGAGCTCCATGCGTCCGGTGAGGGCCCGGCCCAGGGTCAACTCGTCGGCGTAGTCGAGATCCCCACCCACCGGCAGGCCCGAGGCGAGACGGGTCACCTTGACCCCTAACGGCTTCAGCTCTCGAGCGATGTACATGGCGGTGGCGTCCCCCTCGACGGTCGGGTTGGTGGCCAGTATCAACTCGGTGATGCCCTCGGGACCGATCCGGGCCTTCAACTCTTCGATCCGGATCTGTCCCGGGCCGATGCCATTGATCGGAGACAGCGAGCCGCCGAGAACGTGATACCGGCCCCTGAACTCCTGGGTGCGCTCCACGACGACCACATCCTGCGGGCGCTCGACCACACAGACCAAGGAGACGTCCCTACGGGAATCCCGACAGATCGAGCACTCCTCGCCGGCGGCAACGTTGAAGCAACGGGCGCACAGGCTCACCTGCTCTCTCATGTCGACGATGGCCACCGAAAGTCGCCTGGCGTCGGTCTCTTCGACTGCGAGTAGATGAAAGGCAAGCCGTTGCGCGGTCTTCTGGCCTATCCCCGGAAGGCGGGCCAGCTCGTCGATCAGCCTCTGGACGGGTCCCTCGAACATCAACCGAGTATGCCGCCGAGGTCGAGGCCACCGGTCAGCCCACCGAGCTCCTCGGAAGCCGCGGCGGCTGCGGCCTCATGCCCTTGCCGAACCGCAGCCAGGACGAGGTCCTCGAGCATCTCGATGTCTTGGGGATCGACAACTTCGGGCGAGATCGTGATCCCGACCAACTCCTGGGCGCCGGTGACCGTTGCGGTCACCATCCCGCCGCCCGCACTACCGACGAATGTCTTTTGCGCGAGCTCAGCTTGGGCCGCAGCCAGTTGAGCCTGCATCTGCTGGGCCTGCTTCATCAGCTGACGCATGTCGGGCTGTTTCACAGAGGGGAGAGTAACTGTGACTGCTCGATTGCCGACAGACCTGGGATCGTTCAACGGTGAACGGACTAGGGCTGTTCCACCTCTTCGGCCCCCAGCTCGTCGACGAGAAGACTCGTCGGATCGGTGGCCCGCTCGGATCGCTCCTCGAGGTCGGTGATGTCGATCTGAGTGTCAGTTGGCGAGCTCTGGCGTGATCTGAACCGGACCTTCACCTCGCCGCCGAGCAGGTCACTGGCCCGGGTAGCCACGATCGAGGCCACGGCATCATCCTCCTGAAGCGACTGCAGATGGAAGTCGTGCGCAACCTCCAGGGTGATGGTGTCGTCTTCCACGGACACCGGCACCGCCTCGCGGAAGAAGGCCCAACGACGGGCCCCGAGGACATCGCGCAGACTCCCGAACAACCCTGGCCACACTTTCTGCAGCTGCTCGAAGGAGACCTCGGAGCCGTTGCCGGTGGTGGGTGGGGCCGCTTTGGGACTCTCCGTCGTGGCCCCCATCACCTCCTGATCGGCGTCTGACTGCAGGCGCGGGGTCTCAGTCACGACCGGTTGCGGATCCGGAGTGACGGGGCGGGTCTGACCGCGCTCCAGACGCTCGACCCTGCTCAAGAGAGCGGCGGTGTCGCTGGCTGTCTCTGGCCTCGTCAGCTTGATCAAGGCCAACTCGGTCATCAAACGCTCCTCACGCCCCTCCCGCAACCTGACCAGCGCCTCACCGAGGAGGTCGACGGCCCGGAGCACGTCGCCCGAAGGCACCAGGTCGGCTGCCTTGCGCCACGCTCCGTACACCTCCGGCGGCTCGTCGGCGATCTCGGCGAGATTGGGTGCGTAGTGGGCGAGGAACGCCCCGCGAAAAAATGCGACCGACTCTGCCACGAAGCGGCGGAGATCAACGCCATCCGCAGAGAGCTCCGCCACCAATTCGAGAGCGCTCTTCGCATCCTGCGCAGCGACTGCCTCGACGAGTCTCATGAAGGCCTCGGAATCGGCAAGCCCGAGGGCGCGGCGGACTCCGGCCACCTCCACCGACCCTGCCCCAAGCGCCGCAACCTGTTCGAGGAGGGACAGCGAATCCCGAACCGACCCGCCCGCGTGCCGGGCAATCGCGAGCAGGGCGGCGGCGTCGAACTCATAGCTCTCACGCTCAGCGATGACGCTGAGGTGGCCTGCCAAATCCTCGACTGGGACCGGGTGGAAGTCGAAGCGCTGACTGCGGCTCCGGATGGTGTCGAGCAGCTTGTAGGGCTCGGTTGTCGCCAGGACGAAATGGACGTGCTCCGGAGGCTCTTCGAGGGTCTTGAGCAGGGCATTACCCGCTGCCTTCGACAGCATGTGTGCCTCGTCGAGCACGAACACCCGCTTCGAAGTGGCAGTGGAAGCAACCGTGGTCACGCTCACTCTGATGTCACGGATGTCATCGATCGAGTTGTGGGAGGCGGCGTCCAACTCCAGGACATCGAGCGATGTGCCATCGGTGATAGAGACGCAACTCAAGCACTCATTGCACGGGGCGCCCTGAGGTCCTCGGTTGGTGCAGTTGAGGGCTTTGGCCAGAATGCGGGCGGTTGTGGTCTTGCCGGTGCCACGGGGGCCGCTGAACAGATAGGCATGAGCCACCCGGCCATCTGCTATCTCCCGGGCGAGAGTCGTGGTGACGTGAGACTGGCCGATGACGTCGTCGAATGACTGAGGCCGGTACTTCCGATAAAGAGCCTGATACTCCACTTGCAACCACGGTAGTTGCTACCTGGTACTCGGGACTTCGGCAAGGGGAGCGTTTCGCGAACCGATGAGTCACAACCGACCAACACTCGCTTTCTCTTTTGTTATGCCGCCCATCCGTCGATACTTGGCCACGTGACCCAACCACTCGTCGATGAGACAAGAACCGACTCGGTCGACGCTCCACCCGCAGTGTGGGCCAAGGGATTGGTTCGGAAGTTCGGAAAGACCGTTGCCGTCGATCATGTCGATCTCGCCGTCAGGCAAGGCGAGTTCTACGGCTTGCTGGGACAGAATGGCGCCGGCAAGACCACGACCATCAAGACAATCGTGGGTCTGCTCCGCCCCAACGAGGGCTCTGTGGGAGTTGGCGAGTTCGACACCTGGAAGTCCCCCACCGAGGTCAAGTCCCGAATAGGCGTCCTCCCGGAGGAGTTCAACCTCTACGAGCGACTCACCGGGGCCGAGCTGCTCGACTTCACCGCGGCAATGCACGGTCTCAGCCGTGATGAGGCGACCCGCAGACGCGACGAGCTGCTCGACCTGCTCGACCTGCTCGACGAGGGGTCGAAGCTCATCGGCGACTACTCCCGGGGCATGCGCAAGAAGATCGCCCTCGGGGCCGCCATCATCCATCGCCCGCCAGTGCTCTTCCTCGACGAGCCCTTCGAGGGCGTGGATGCGGTTTCGGCGCGGCTCATAAGAAGCCTCCTGCAGAGAGCGGCCCAAGGCGGCACCACCATCATCTTCTCATCACATGAGATGCACCTCGTCGAGAGGCTCTGCACCCGGATTGGGATCATGGTGCAGGGGCGATTGACGATCGAGGAAACACCCGAAGGCCTTTGTCGCTTGATGGGTGTCGACAACGTCGAAGACGCATTCATTGCCGCCGTCGGAGGAAAGACACCGGACGAATCGTCGTGGTACGCCGGTTAGCGGGGCTCAAGGCCCGGCTCACGTGGAACGGTGTCCGAGGCGACGTCCAACGCCGGTTCGGCCTTCCCATCGCGCTGATCCTCCTGACCTGGCTCGGGGTATGGCTGGCCGGCGCCCACCTGGAGTCCGCCCGGGCCCTTCAGTCTCAGAGCCCTGAAGCCTTCGCCAGCTACATGGGGTGGGTTGCGCTGTTCTCTTTTCTCGCCTGGGTGGCCCTGCCTGTCGTCATCTTCCCCCTCGACGAGAACTTGGATCCCCAGCAGCTTGCCGTGCTCCCGATCACCGCCAATCAAATGGTCGCTGGGCTGGTGGCGGCCAGCTTCATCGCTCCTTCCACGGTGATCCCGATTCTCCTGATCGGTTCGAATACCGCGATCCTGGCCGCCGGGTGGTGGATGGTGCTTCCAGCATCGTTGGTCTTCTTCGGGCTGCTGGCGGTGGGTGGTCAGCTGTTCTCCGCAGCCATTTCCGCAATCCTCCGCACCAGGCGGGGTCGCGACATAGCCACCTTTCTGATTCTCGGCATCGCCGGCGGCTCCTTCCTCATGTACCGATCCGTGAGCGAGATGGTCGCCAGCGACGGCCTGACCGCCGCCGCGATGAGCCATCCAATCACCGACTGGTCGCTTCTGATTCCCCCGGTCGCAGTTCAGCAGGCAATGCTGGAGGCAGCCGAAGGCAACCCCGTTCCGGCGTTGATCGCACTGACCGCGGCCGTCGTGGGTCTTCTTGCCATGACCGCGCTGTGGAAGAGACTCCTCGGATGGCTATTGACCACCCCTGAGCAGCGGAACAAGCCGGCCGCCCGCGCCCGGCGCAGCGGCATGGCGTACGGGCCGTGGGGGGTGGTGGCGACGCTGGCCCGAAAGGAATTCCGCTTCTACATACGAGACCCCCGTCAACGGTTGGTCTGGACCGGGACCGTCATCTTTGTCGGGCTCGCCATCGGTGGAGTCGTCATGAACGCCACCGGCTTCTTCGATTTCCGGGAAAAGGAGTGGGCCCCCCTGGTGGCGCCGGTGCTCGTCTTGTTCGTCGGTCTCCCCATTGCCCTCAATCTGTTCGGATGGGAGCGCAATGCAGCCAGCTATCTCTTTGTTCTTCCCACCAAGCCCCGACAGCTGCTGCTGGGCAAGAACCTCGCAGTGGCAACTGCCCTGGGTATCGAAACGGCGGTGCTGACCATCGGGCTCGCCCTTTTCTCCGGCCATTGGCGATGGCTTTGGCTCGCCTTTCCTTTGACCGTGGCTGCGGTCGGGTGTCAATTGGCGGTAGGCAACGTGGTTTCGGTCCTCGCCCCCCTCCGTCTCCCCCGGGAAGGCACCGATGTCTTCGCCCAATCAACCGAACAGGGATGCCTCGCCATTGTCAGCCAAACGGTGTCTTTCTTTGCGATCGGGCTCCTCCTGATCCCTCCCGCGTCGGTCGCTGTGCTCACTGTGGAATTCGGTGAGCCGATCAATCCCTGGATCACGGCCGTGCTCGCGGTCGTCTGGGGCCTAACCCTCTACCTGCTCTCGCTGCTGCTTGCCGGGAAGCTCCTCAGACGCAGGATGCCTGAGGTCCTCGCCTGGGTCCAGGTGACGTGACCGGAACACGTCGCCCAATAGCTCTCGAGTCCCCTCACCTACCCTGATCCCACGATGAGCGGACTGCTGCGACGGACCCGCGTCGAACGGGAGCGGCTCGAACAGGAGTTGCTGGCGCCAGACGCCACCAGGTCCTCGGAGTCACGGGGGCGCACCGAGCCTGAGGAGGACGACGAGTTCAGGACCGCGTTCGAGCGTGATCGCGACCGCGTCATCCACACCAAGGCCTTTCGGCGGCTCAAGCACAAGACACAGGTCTTCCTCAACCCGGACGGCGATCACTTCGTAACCCGCATGACCCACACCATCCAGGTGAATCAGGTGGGTCGAGCCATGGCCCGCGCCCTCGGTCTCAACGAAGACCTGACGGAGGCGATATGTCTCGCGCACGACGTGGGGCACTCCCCGTTCGGTCACACTGGTGAGGAAGCCCTCACCCCCTTCGTCGAGGGGCAATGGCTGCATTCCGAGCATGGGGTCCGCACCCTGGAGCTCCTCGAGCCACAGAATCTCACCTATGAGGTCCTCGACGGCGTGCGTGCCCACTCCTGGAAGGTCGACCCTCCTCCCGGGACACCGGAGGGCTGGCTATGCCGTTATGCCGATCGGATCGCCTATCTCACCCACGACGTCGCTGACGCCCTCCGCGCCGGGATCATCGAGTACCACGAGATACCCACGATGACGCTGGCCCGTCTCGGCGCCACCTCGAGAGAATGGATCGATTCGATGGTCACATCGATCATCGAGACCAGCTTCTCCGCCGGAGAAGTGTCTTTGGATCCACAGCTTCTCGAAGTGATGGACGAGCTTCGGGCCTTCATGTTCGAGCGGGTCTATCTCCGACCCGAGTTCGAAGGTCAGAAGCAAAAGGCAATCAGCGTCATCGAGGATCTCGTCGTGCACTTCTCGAACCACCCCGAGGGTGTACCCGACTCGTTCACTACCCCCACGGCCGACGCCCTGCATCGGGCGATCGACTACGTGGCGGGCATGACCGACAGATACGCCCTCAACACCCACGACCGGCTGTTCCGGCCGACCTTGCTCGACTGATCGGGGTTTAACCTCCTCACTCGTGCTCTCGATCCTGGACCTCCACAAGACATTCGGTGATGTCGTCGCCCTCGACGGCTGCACCCTTGGCGTGGCGCGGGGCACCATGCTCGGGTTTCTCGGTCCCAACGGCGCCGGCAAGACCACGGCCATGCGCTCGATCTTCGGCCTGATGCGGCCCGACTCGGGAGAACTGACCTGGGATGGTCAACCGATCGGTCTCGAGCAACGGAGGCGATTTGGCTATATGCCGGAACAGCGTGGCCTCTATCCGAAGATGAAGACCTACGACCAGCTGGTATATCTCGGTCGCCTGCGCGGGATGCCCGCAAAGGACGCCGCGATGTCTGCCGATCGCTGGCTCGAGAGATTCGGGCTCACTGATCGACGCCTGGATCCTGTGGAGGCGCTTTCTCATGGCAATCAACAGCGGGTCCAGCTGGCGGCAGCGTTGATCCATGACCCCGTAT
>CAZSMJ010000108.1:0-6616 GCA_964608055.1 uncultured Acidimicrobiaceae bacterium
AAGGGATTACCGACGCGCCGAGTTACTCGGCCGTGCGGGCGACGCTCAAGACCCTGGAAAACAAGGGCCGCGTTGTTCATCAGGAAGAGGGTCGGGCTTACATCTACCGGCCGACGGTACGTCGTGACGCGGCCCGACGGTCCGCGCTCACACATATCCTCAAGACCTTCTTCGACAACTCCGCGGAACAGGCAGTCGCGGCGCTGCTCGAGCTCAAGGGCCCGAAGCTGAGCGAGGCGGAGCTGGCGCGAGTGGCGCGTCTTGTAGAAGACGCCAAGCGGGAGGGCCGCTGACATGATGCGGGAATTCCTCTCCGGCCAGGCGTGGCTCGAGACCGCGACGCCGATTCTCATCGACGCTGCCCTCAAGGGCGCGATTCTTTTTGTCATTGCCGGCGTCGGCGCATACCTGCTGCGAAATCGCTCGGCCGCATCCAGGCACGCGGTCTGGACAGCGGCGGTCGTCGGACACCTCGCGATCCCGGTGTTCGCGGTGCTCCTGCCCGAGTGGAGAATTCCACTTCTGCCGCAAGCCGCCTGGATGCGCGTCGCGCCGGCTCCGGAAACCGCGGGCCCGGTCACGGGCACAGGGTCGCCGCAGGTGGACCGGTCGACTCCGGTGGCGGCTGCTCCAGAGGGTGGTGCGCCTTCTTCCGGCGTGTCTGTCAGCGCCGATGGATCGGCTAGGACACCACCGATAGCAGACGCACCCCAGGGGACATCGGCGGCCGGGGGCACTTCGCTACAGAACGTCGCGGCTTCGCCTCTCGCCGTTCTTGCCGCCATCTGGTTCACTGGCGCGTTGCTCGTTCTGCTCCGTCTGGCTATCGGCACCTGGCGAGTGGGACAGCTGGCGCGCGACGGCGCCCGCGTGGAAGACGGAATGTGGCTATCCCTCACCCAGCGTCTCGCCAATCGTCTGGGCGTGAGCCGCCCGCTGACGCTGCTTCGCGGCGACAGTATCGCCGTTCCCATCACCTGGGGCATTGTCTACCCGGCGGTCCTCCTGCCGCAGGACGCGGATACATGGCCGGAGGAGCGTCGTCGATTCGTGCTGGTCCACGAGATGGCGCACGTGAAGCGCTTCGACGCTCTGACGCAGCTGCTGGCTCAGCTCTCGGTCGCTCTGTTCTGGTTCAGCCCGCTGGTGTGGCTCGCTGCCCACCGGATGAGGGTCGAGCGCGAGCACGCGTGCGACGACTACGTGTTGCGCGATGGGACTGCTCCTTCGCTCTATGCCGGTGAGCTCCTCGAAATGGTGCGATCGATTGGGACGCCACGACACGAGCGCGCCGCCCCGGCGTTCGCCGCTCTTGCCATGGCGCGCCGCTCCGAATTCGAGGGCCGCATGCTCGCCATTCTCGACCCACGACTCGACAGAAAAACTCTCAATCGCAGGGGAACCATCATGACCGGTGTCATCGTCGCACTTCTCACCCTCCCGCTCGCGGCGCTTCGTCCGTTCGATCAGACGCCGCCAACCGTCGCGACGCCCCCTGTCAGCGCCAGCACCGCAAAGGCTCCGAGCGCCGCGATCTCGTCGACGGTGGTGCCGGTCGGCACGGTCAGCTCCGCGTGGAACTGTGACCGTTACCGGAACAATTCTTCCAGATCGACCTCGACGCACATCAGCCACAGCGACGAGGCTCGCGACGCGAGACTCGAGTTCGTCCAGTCCGCCCCCGGCAGATGTGTGGAGGCGGCGGTGATCGGTACCGCGCAGTTTTCGTCCGACGAATCACGTGTTGCGTATCTCCAGCCGGGCGGCTTTGCGCGCTTCCGCGAGCTCGGTGGCGGACGTGACCGGTCGGTGTCGATCGTTCCTGCAGCGGACGGCTCACTCTCGTACACCGCCGTCGTGGACGGCCGCACGGTTCCATTCGATGCGGAAATGCAGGGATGGCTGTCGCGATTTCTCCCGAAGGTGCTGCGCGAGGCCGGGATCAACGTGCCAGCCCGCGTGGCCAGGCTACGCGCGCAGGGCGGAGTTCCGGCCGTCCTTCGGGAGATCGGAGAGATCCGCAGTACGGGCGCCAAGCGATCGCACTATGAGGAGCTGCTCAAGGCCGCGCCGCTCGGCGTCGGCGATGCGAGCAAGGTTGTGGCGCAGGTCGGTCAGGATCTGGCAGCGAGCTCCGGTGATTTGAGCTCGGTGCTGCAGAAGCTGCCGCGCGCCGCCCTCCAGAACGCCACATCGCGCCAGGCTCTGCGCGGTGCACTGGCGAGCATTCAGTCCAGCGGCGACAAGGCGATTACTCTCGAGATAATAGCGCCGAATGCAGATCGCGAGACACTCATCATGCTGGCGAAAGCAGCGGAAGGCATCGCATCGAGTGGCGACAAGTCCAGCTTCCTCATCACCACCGCGGCGGAATACCTGACGCCGAAAGACGACGCGCTGCACAACGCATTCTTCCGCACCGCGGCGACGGTCGTTTCCGATGGAGACCTTCAAAGAGTGCTGGTCGCGGCCATGTCCTACGGGCACGCCAATGCCGATGTGGTCATGCATGTGATAAGAACGACCGACGAGATCCGGTCCGATGGAGACGTGTCGATCGTGCTGCAGGGCCTGGCCACACAGCGGCTGCTCACTCCACGCAGTCATTCCGCGACGCAGGCATTAATCGATCGGACTCTGCGGATGCACGCGAGCGGCGATCGGTCCAGGGTTCTCATGGCAGTGGCGAGGCAGGATTTGCTGTCGACGCCCGCGATCAGGGAAGCGTACACCCGCGCTGCGATGGCAATCCCATCGACCGGCGACAGAGCGAACGTGCTGGCTGCGGCTGCAGGACATTAAGAGCGCCGATCAACGCCTTCAATCGAGAGGGATTCATGCTTCGCGATCCGACCAAAGCTGTGCCCATAGGTGCTAGAAAACTAGCACTTATGGTGACCTTTGTCCTGACGCCGCTGGTGGCGGGTGCGCAGACTCCCGCTCCAGTGACCGTCGACTCGGCCGCTGTGACTTCCGTCGGTCGGGCCACCGCGCATCACGCGGCTGCCGCGCCTTCCATCGATGGCCGCGACGACGATGCGGTCTGGGCCACCGCGACGCCGATCACGGGCTTCCGCGTGTTCGATCCCAAGGAGGACGGCGACCCCAGCTTTCCGACGGAGGTGCGGTTTGCCTACGACTCCGAGAACCTCTACGTCTTCGCCCGCATGTTCGACCCGAGCTCCGACAGCATCGTCTCGCTGCTCTCGCGTCGCGACATCAAGACCCAGAGCGAGCAGATCAAGATCATGGTCGATTCGTACCACGACCGTCGAACCGGGTATGAATTCGCGGTGAATCCGGCTGGAGTGAAGCGCGATTTCTACACCTACGACGATTCGCGTGAGGACATCACGTGGGATGCAGTCTGGGACGTTGCCACCCAAACCGATTCTCTGGGCTGGACCGCGGAGTTCCGCATTCCGCTGAGCCAGATTCGCTATCCGAGCGGGGCGGAGCACACCTTCGGAGTGATGGTGATGCGCGACATCGTCCGCACCAGCGAGAGGAGCAGCTGGCCGCTGTACCGGAGATCGAAGCGAGGTATCGCGTCACAGTTCGGCGAGCTCACCGGGCTGCGAGGACTCGGCTCCCCTCACCGGCTCGAGGTTGCTCCATACGTGGTCACGAAAAGCGTCGGTGCACCCCGGACGAACGGCTTCGGCCGCGAGCAGAAACTGTCTTTGGGCGGTGACCTCAAGTATGGCCTTACCTCGAACCTCACCCTCGACGCCACCATCAACCCCGATTTCGGACAGGTCGAAGCGGATCCGGCGGAGCTCAATCTCACCGCCTTCGAGACGTTCCTCGCGGAGCAGCGCCCGTTCTTCCTCGAGGGTACGGGGATATTCAGCTTCGCATCCGACGCGTCCCGCCTCTTCTACTCGCGCCGCATTGGACGGGCACCCCAGCTCGCCGGACTGGTCAGCGACCCGCTCGCCGACATTCCCGCGGCCACGCCGATTCTCGGTGCATCCAAGCTGAGCGGACGGTTTGGGAATGGAACCTCTCTCGGCTCGCTCCTGGCCGTGACCGGCGGGGAGTCCGTCGGTCCGATACTCATCGAGCCCCGCACTCTTTACGGTGTCCTGCGGGGCGCGCACGATTTCCGGAACGGCGAATCGGGTATCGGCGCCATGTTCACGGTGGTGAATCGCAAGCTGGACAGCGCTGCCGCGGACTTCCTGCGCCGCCAGGCGCTGACCGGTGGGGTCGATGCCCGCCACCGGTTTCGCGATGGGGCATACGCTCTCGCCGCATCCCTCGCTGCGAGCGTGGTCCGCGGCGAGGCGAGCGCCATCAACCGGACCCAGCGCAGCTCCGTGCATCTGTACCACCGGCCCGATGGCGGCCTGCCCTACGATCCGACGCGCACCGCGCTGTCGGGGACGAACCTCAGGCTGAAGGCGGACAAAGTTTCCGGTACGCTCACCTACGGCGCGTCCTATGAGCGTCTGTCACCCGGGTTCGAGACGAACGACCTTGGGTTTCTATCCCAGGCCGATCAGCAGACCGCCACTGCTTACGCCACGGCGCAGAGCCGCACGCCTCGCTCCTTCTGGCGCAACGCTTCGGCCACGCTCTTCCAGTTCAATACGTTCACCGCGGGCGGTCTCGCCACGGCAAACTACACCGAGCTCGATCTGACCACGGAGTTTCATAACCGGATCAGCCTGGGCGTCTTCATGTGGGCGGACTATCTCACTTCCGCGTACTGCGACCGCTGCGCGAGGGGAGGGCCGGCGGTGCGGCTCTCGCCGGATGCGAACCTGCTGCTGAACCTGAGCGGGGACCCGCGGAAGAAGGTGCAGCCGTCGCTGGCGGCTATCTACACGGTAGCCGATGGCGGGCGCTCCACACTCTGGCGAGTTCGCCCGTACGTCACCGTCCGGTCTCGCAGCAATCTCAGCTGGGAGCTCGGCACCCGGTACCAGCGCAATCGCAACGATGCCCAGTGGTTCGGGAATCAGGGGGTGATCGGCAGCGACACCACGCACTATCTGTTCGCTCACCTCGATCAGGAGTTACTGAGCTTCACGAGCAGGCTCAATTACACCGCCACCACTACGATGTCATTGCAGATGTACGCGGAGCCCTTTCTCACCACCGGGCGCTATTTCAGGTTGCGCGAGCTCGCGTCGCCACGCGCGAGCAGCTATGACGACCGCTTCCGCCCCGCTCCGATTTCGACGGCGGATGCATCGTTCAACGTCAAGCAGCTTCGCGGAAGCGCCGTTGCGCGCTGGGAGTACAGGCCGGGGTCGACGATTTTCCTGGTGTGGACGCAGGGCCGGGACCAGGACGACCGCAATGCCGGAACCTTCGCGCCGGCCCGCGACCTCAGAGACCTGTTCGCCGCGCGGCCGGACAATACCTTGCTGTTCAAGGCATCATACTGGGTGAGCTTCTAGTCGTTCGCCGAGGGCCCCTTGGCGGAAAGATCGATCTGTCGGATGGCGCCGACGTGATAAGCGAGGTGGGCGACACTGCCGACCACGCTGTTCAACTCGACCTGCTCCATCTCACGCGGCTTCCCGAGCTCCTCCAGCCAGCGGTGCGCTTCGTCCGCCAACCCATCTCGCAGCTGCTTCCATTCGACAGCCGAAACGCGGGTCTTCCGCCAGCTGGCGCGCCAGTCAGCGTCATCGAACGGATTTTCACCGGACGCCCATCGATTCATCAGCGACAATCCGTAGCGCAGGTGATCGACCTGAGCCGCGATCGAGGACCCATTCGGCGTGAGCTTGGAGGCGGCCGTGGCGGACAATTTGTCGAGCGATCTGAGGAGCCCCGCGTCGCCGCGATTGATCATGTGGGCTTCGGTGAGCGGGGCGCCGTCGATCCGCTCGGCGAAGAGCGTGGGAAGAGTCTCACTCAGGGTTTCGTGTTCATTCAAGTCTGGCTCAGGAGAATTGTGCGAATCCCACGGTGTTGCCGCCGGGCTCTTTGACATAGATCTCGGTGCTGCCGTAGAAAGTCTGGTGCCTCGGCTTCACGACGGGAGCGGTCTTCACCGCCTTCTCAACCGCGTCGAGATCGTCGACGGTGATGAACAGCGACACCGAATGCCCGTCCAGTTGCCGGGCCATCTCCGGAAGATCGTGCACCACGCTGGCGCGTGTCTGATACATGATCTCGATGGGGCCCTTCTGGACGCTGGCGAAGATGAGGCCGCCCTCCGGATCAGGAACCTGGTTCGTGATCTCGAACCCCAGTCCCCGCACCCAGAAATCGAGACACGGCTCGACCTTGTCCACGATGAGGACCGGCGTGAGCTGTTTGAGCGCGGGACGGTTTTTTTCTCCAGTCTTGGACGTCATTGCCGGCGACCTTGGGTGCGGGTTGAAACGCGAAGCTATTCGTAGGCGACCACCGCGCCAAGATCCTGGGGAAAAAAAAGAGGCCGGCTGTTGAGCCGGCCTCTCGAAAAAGCGTGCTGGTTACGACGGCAGAGCCTTATCGCTGAGCTTTGCATCGAAGCCAGGGCGGAACACTCCGCAAACGATGCCGAGGACCGAGAAATCCATGCCCGGCGTAATTGTGATCTCGCGCTCCGCGGGGTTGGCGGGCTCGAGGACGACCGATCCGCCGCGACGCGTGTACACCTTGACCGTCG
>CAZSMJ010000109.1:0-6608 GCA_964608055.1 uncultured Acidimicrobiaceae bacterium
GTTGTCCCCCCTTTCCGAAGGGGGGACCGTCTGAGCGCAGCGAAGGCGAGGGGGGTTTGCCCCTATCGTTCCGATCGATGTCACTGATCTCGGATCTCGAACAGCTTCTCGGCGCCGACCGGGTGCTCCACGAACCGGTGGAGCTCTATCTCTACTCCAAGGATGCCTCGTCTCTGGTGCGCGGTCATCCGAACTGTGTGGTCTTTCCCCGGTCGACCGAGGAAGTGGCCAGCATCGTGAAGGTGGCGGAGGCCCATCAGGCGCCGGTGGTGGCCCGGGGGGCGGGGACCGGTCTGACCGCGGGAGCCAGCCCCACCGAGGGCGGGATCGTCCTCTCCACCACCTCGCTCAACTCCGTTGACATCGATCCGGAAAACAGTTCGGCTTGGGTGGGCGCCGGGGTCATCAATCTCGATCTCACCCGGGCCGCGGCGCCCTTTGGTCTCCAATTCGCCCCTGATCCCTCTTCGCAGTCGGCCTGCACCGTCGGCGGCAATGTGGCCAACAACAGCGGAGGTCCGCACTGCCTGGCCGAGGGCAGCACCACCAGCCATGTCTTGGGGCTGGAGGTCGTCCTCGCCGGGGGCGAGGTGATGGTTCTGGGCGGGCTGGCGCCTGACACCCCCGGCCTCGACCTGAAAGGCCTCATCGTCGGCTCGGAGGGCACGCTCGGGGTGGTGACTCGGGCCCTGGTGAGGCTGATCCCTGTCGACCCCGATGTCAGGACCCTGCTCATCGACTTCGACCGGGTCGAGGACGCCTGTGGCACCGTTTCCGACATCATCGCCGCCGGCTGCGTTCCTGCTGCCCTCGAGATGATGGACCAGCGGATGATGCAGGCCGTCGAGAACTGGCTCCAAGCCGGTCTCCCCACCGACCGGGCCGCCATCCTGCTCGTCGAAGTGGTTGGAGAGACGGCTGGCGTCGAAGCCGAGGCGGCTCTCGTCCAGGAGATCGCAAGGATTCGCAATTCCCAGACCATCCGGGTGGCGGCAACCGAAGCCGAGCGCCAGCTTCTGTGGAAGGGCAGGAAGTCGGCCTTCGGGGCTGTCGCCCAGTTGGCGCCCGACTACTACCTCCATGACACCGTCGTCCCTCGAACCAAGCTGGTCGAGACGATGCGTGAGGTCTACGAGATCGCCGACCGTCATGGCCTGCTCCTGGTCAACGTGTTCCATGCCGGCGACGGCAACCTGCATCCTCTGATCGCTTTCGACTCCTCGGACCCGGTGGCGGCGGAGAAGGTCCTTCAAGCCGGGGATGAAATCGTTGCCCTATGTCTTCGAAATGGGGGCGCCCTCTCAGGGGAGCACGGAATCGGGATCGAGAAGCGAGATCTAATGAGGCTGAACTTCAGCGAGCTCGACCTGGACGCCCAGGCCCGACTCAAGGAGACCTTCGACCCGAGAGGGACCTTCAACCCCTCAAAGGTCCTGCCACAGGGCTCGCTGTGTTTCGACTTCGGCGGCGTGCGCAGGGAAATCCCCGAAGGGGCTTGGGTTTGACTGTTGTTCCGGCGATCCCGACCGCGATCCGGAGCATGGAGGTCGGTGTCCCCTCCGGCTCCGAAGCGGAGACCGGGCTCGCCCCTTCGTCTCCGGGAGAGGTCGCAACAATTCTTCGTTTCGCCACCGAGCATCGGTTGAGTCTCCAAGTGTGGGGTGGAGGCTCGCATCAGGGTTACGGCCGCCCGCAGACCCCGGATCTCTTGCTTCTCACCGAACGTCTCGACGCCGTGGAGTCCTGGGAGCCTGATGACTTGACCCTCGCCATCGGTTCGGGGACGCCGGTGGCGAGATTCGAGGAGATGCTCGCGGAGCGAAACCAAACCGCGGTGATGCCCGAGCACCCCGGGGCGGCGACCATCGGTGGAGTGGTCTCGGCCGGCATCTCTTCGTTGAAGCGGGGCCGTCTCCTTGGCACCCGGGAGCGGCTCCTCGAGGTGACAATGGTGACCGGGGACGGTCGGTTGGTGCGAGCGGGGGGCCGGGTGGTCAAGAACGTCTCCGGCTACGACCTCTCCCGATTCGTGGTCGGCGCCTTCGGCGCCCTCGGGGTTGTGGTCTCGGTTTGCCTCAAGCTGTGGCCGGTGCCTCGGGCCAAGGCAACGGTGACCGATCCGGACCCTGACCGTCTCCATCTGCTGTCACGCCCTTTGGCCGTGCTCGAGAAGGACGGAGCGACCCAGGTGTTCCTCTGGGGGATCAACGAGGAGGTGGAGACGAGCGCCGGTCGCATCGGGGGGCACGCCAGTCCCGGCCACGCCTGGCCCACCGATCCCGATGGAGCCTTCCGCTGGTCGTTGCGAGTGCCCCCGGCACTGACGGCAGCGGCGATCACCAAGCTGCCTTCTTCGTGGAGGTACTTGGCGATTCACGGGGTCGGGGAGATTCGTCTCGCCTCCGACGACGCCGATGCCGCTCCTGAATTGAGGACATGGGCCGAAGCCAACGAAGGCCGGCTGGTGGTGGTCGACTCTCCGTCGGGCTCCCTCCACGATTTCGATCCATGGGGAGCGGCGCCCGAGGGTCTCGACATCCAACGTCGTCTCATCGGCCAGTTCGACCCGTCGCGAGTGATCAACCCGGGTCGGCTCCCCGGAGGCGTCTGATGGGTTGGGTCACGACCGAGCATCCGACAACGGACGAGTTGAACGCATGTGTGCAATGTGGGCTCTGTCTGCCCCACTGCCCCACGTTCCGGCTCACCGGCCGGGAGACCGCATCGCCCCGGGGCCGACTGCACGCCATGAGCGCGGTTCATGAGGGGGTGGTCGAGATCGACGCCACTTTTCAGGGGATCATCGACTTCTGCCTCGGTTGTCGGGCATGCGAACCGGTCTGCCCGGGTCTCGTGCCCTACGGGCGAACCCTGGAAGGGACCAGGGCTGAGATCGTGGCCCAACGTCCTTCGATGTCGCACCGGATCAGGTCGTTCTTGCTCGGTTCGGCGCTTGGCTCCCGTCGTTGGCTCGGCCTCGGGACCAGAGCTCTCAGCCTTGCTCAGATGACCGGGGCGACGAAGGTGGGCCCGCGTCGTTTGCGTCCACTCTCATCAGGGATGCGCCAGTTGCGAGGCCGGCCGGGCACCGTGGTGGGTCATGTCGGGGGTGAGGGGACTGCGGGGAGGGTTGCCCTGCTCGCCGGGTGCATCCAGGACCAATGGTTCCAGCCGGTGAATCACGCTGCCATCGAGTTGTTGGAATTGGCCGGCTATCGGGTCGAGGTCCCGGCGGGACAGACCTGTTGCGGGGCTCTGGCCGCCCACGACGGCAAAGCACCCGAGGCCCATCAGCTCGCGGCGCGCAACATCAAAGTGTTGAGCGGCTACGAGCTGGTGGTGGCCACGGCAGCCGGTTGCTCTGCGCATCTCCGCGACTACGGCCATTGGGGCGACGGCGGGGAAGGAGTTGCGAACAACGCGGTGGATGTCACGGTCGCGGTGGCCGATGCCATCGAAAGGGGCCTATTGCCAAAGGTGGCCGCGGTCGCGGGCCCGATCGCGGTCCAGGATCCATGCCATCTCCGGCACGCCCAGAAGGTCACAGTCGAGCCGAGGCTGATCCTCGAGGCCGCCGGATACGAGTTGGTGGAGATCGACCCCGACGGGATGTGCTGTGGGGCGGCCGGTCTCTACACCATCCTCCAGCCCGAGGCTTCCCAGGAACTCGGAAACCAGAAGGCGGGCCAGGTTCGTTCAACAGGAGTGAAAAAGGTGGCGTCGGCCAATCCCGGTTGTGAGATGCAGCTGCGGAGCGCACTCGGCGAAGGGTTTGAGATCGCTCACCCCATCGAGTGGTACCTGCAAGCCGTCAAGCGCGAAAAGCTTGGCGGTATCGTCGCCGCCTTGGAGGAGTCACGTTGACCGACAGCACCAGCCGGACCGAACCCCTCGACATGGTCAAGCGTTACGCCATCCTCGCCTATGGGGCGTTCGGCACGATGCTCGACGTGGGGCTGATGGTCTTGGGAAGCCTTCTCGTTGGTCTCTCGATCGCGGTCCTGCTCGCCGGCTTTGAGCTGGTCAATGTCATCCAGGAACTCTCCACTGGCGGGATGCTCGCTTCTGCCCTCGTCCTGGCGATCGTCGGCCTGTTCTGTCTCGGGGTCGCCTCCGAAGGCCCGCTCGGGCGAGGCCGGAAACTGATCGGCTTCCAACTATGGGAGGTAGGGATCGGGCGCACAGTGGCCGTCTTCCTCGTTGGCCTTATAGCTCTGCTGGTCCACGGAGTCATCAGCGGGTTTCTCCAAGACCTTCCCGAGCCGCTGCACAAGGGAGCAGAAGGGCTGCGTGCGTTGGGGATCGCCGGGATGGTGGTCATGCCGCTGATCGGGGTGCCTTTGTCGCTTCTGGTCCGCTGGGCGCCAAACGGCCCGCCCTGGTTGGACAAGGCCGAGATCCCCGTGCTGTTCGTGGTCTGGGCCATCGCCACCATGGCGATCTTCACCTGAGACCTCACAAACTCTTGGCGTAGATCAGCATCCGCCGGGTGCTGAACCCGTCCCTGATCAATGCCTCCCCGCTCCATGGCGTCTCCGGGATGAAGATCTCGATCCGGGCCATCTCCAACTGACGGGCAATCTCGGCGATTCCCTCAAGAAGGGCAGGGAAGTCAGCAGGGTCGGTGACCATCCACCCAACTCCCAGTGTGTCCTGGTCGGGAACGGCCACCACCCAGCCGGCGCCTCCCTGAACCAGGTTGCGGTTGGCGATCGGGGTGTCGAGATCGCTGCGAAGAGCCTTCCGCCACCGCCAGTTCCCGGGATACAGCTCGCGTCCCGCTCGTGCCAGTTCGCTTCCCAGCCACAACAGCCAGCCGGCATCGGCGTCGGCGCTCGACGCGGGATGAAGTCGATCCCGTTCCCGGCGCAGCGGTCCCCGGGGAGTTTGGGCCTCTCCGAGGACCCAGACACAAGTGTTGCGATAGCCGAGCTTGTCGACCTGAGATCGCGCCGCCGCGTTCTCCTCCTCGACGACGAGGCGGACGATTTTTGCCCCGCGCTCCCCCGCCCATTGCACCCCATAGTCGTTCATGGCCGCACCCATCCCACCCCGACGATGATCGGGATGGACCCTGGCCGCGCTCAACCATCCTTCGTTGGGAGAGAGCATTTCGGAGCGTGACACCGCGAGCGGGTTGTCGTCCTCGTCGACGCAAACCACCACCATCGAGTTCTGGTCCTCGATCCATGTCGGGAGCGCTTCGCCGACGTAATCGCCCCAGGTAAAGGTGTCGCGGGTCCAAGGTTCGATCTTGGGCACATCGTCCTGGCGTGCGGGGCGCAATGTGAAAGCCACGGTTACATCCGGTCGGGGATCTCGATCCCCAACAAATCGAGGAGCCGCTCCAGCGCTCTCAAGGCCCAGGCCGACAGCGCCAGCCAAGAGGCCTGTCGCACCGGGTCGGGCTCGGAAAGGATGTGACAGGTGTCGTAGAAGCGGTTGAAGCGCCCTGCCAACCCATAGGCGAATTCCGCCACGTGGTTGGGAGAGCGGAGGTCGATCGTGCGTTGGATCACTTCGGGGAGCCGCAACAGGTCGAGCACCAGGTCACGTTCGACGTCCACTGTCGGCGGGCTGATGCCCGCCGGGCTCAAACCTGCCTCGGCGGCTTTGCGCAGGATCGACTTGATGCGGACCGCGGCGTACTGGATATAGGGGCCGGTCTTTCCTTCGAAAGAGCTGAACCGATCAAGGTCGAACACATAGTCCGAGACCCGATTGTTGATCAGGTCTCCGAACTTGAGAGCGGCAATACCGACCATGGCTGCGATCCGTTCCCGCTCCTCGGCGGGGTAGTCCTCGGCCAGGTGCGCCTCGTCCAGGCGGCGTCGGGCGGCGGCAGTGAGCATCTCGATCACGTCGGCGAGGCGGACAACGCCTCCCTCCCGGGTTTTGAAGGGCTTCCCGTCGGGGCCGTTCATGGTCCCGAACCAGATGTGCTCCAGCCGGGTCCCCTCCGGGATCATCCCTGCCTTCTGCGCAGCCCGGAACAGCTGCAGGAAATGGTCCGACTGACGCTTGTCCACGACGTAGAGGATCAGGTCGGCGTGGAGCTCCCTGACCCGCATCTCGATGGTGGCGAGGTCGGTGGTGCCATAGAGCGCCCCTCCCACCGACGACTCCAGGATCAGCGGCGGAAGGTCCCTTTTGTCGTCTTCCTCGGCGATCCGGATCACGACCGCACCGTCGGACTCTTCGGCGACTCCGGTCTCGATCAGGGTGGCGACCATGGGGGCGATCCGGTCCCGGACGTCCGACTCGCCATACCAGAGGTCGAAGTTCACCCCCAGAGCGGCGAAATCCTCGCGCTGGGCAACCTCGGATGCGTATTTCATGTGTCGCCACAAGGCGAGATACCCGGGGTCGCCCTGCTGGAGGCGGACCGTTGCCTCGCGGGCGGTGTCGGCGAAGTCGGTGTCGGCGCGAGCTCGAGCCGCGGCCTCCGGGTACATCCGCTCCAGGTCGTCCAATGACACCGGAGATGTCTCGGGGAACTGGGATGCCTCGGTGTCGAAGTAGGGGAGGTCGGGTTTGGCCTCCTCGATGGCGGCGATGAGCAGCCCCATGTTGAATCCCCAGTCGCCGAAATGCGGGTCGCGGATCAC
>CAZSMJ010000110.1:0-6563 GCA_964608055.1 uncultured Acidimicrobiaceae bacterium
GCCGGCGCTCGCCTGTGGCAACTCCATGGTGTTCAAGCCGGCCGAGCTCGCCCCGCTCACTGCACTGAGGCTCGCCGAGATCTACACAGAGGCCGGCCTCCCCGATGGGGTATTCAACGTGGTTCAAGGTGACCACCGGACCGGTGAGTCACTGGTTGCTCATCCCGACGTGGCCAAGGTTTCGCTCACCGGCGAGGTGGGGACCGGCAAGATCGTCATGGCCAACGCCGCCGCCACCCTCAAGCAGGTGACCCTGGAACTTGGCGGCAAGAGCCCGCTGATCATCTTCGACGACGCCGACCTCGACAACGCCGTCTCCGCCGCCCTGATGGCCAACTTCTACACTCAGGGCGAGATCTGCTCCAACGGCACCCGGGTCTACGTCCACGAGGAGATCCACGACGAGTTCCTCGAGCGGCTCGTGACCCGCACCTCGAAGATGAAGATCGGCGACCCGATGGACCCCGACACCCACGTCGGAGCGCTGATCTCCCAAGAGCACATGGACAAGGTCCTCTCTTACATCGAGGCCGGCAAGTCGGCAGGAGCACGGTTGGTCATCGGGGGAGGCCGGCCCTCCGACCCGGCGCTCGTCGGCGGCTACTTCGTGGAGCCGACTGTGTTCGACGCCTGCACCGACGACATGTCGATCGTCCAAGAGGAGATCTTCGGGCCGGTGATGGCGGTGCTCACGTTCCGGGACGAGGACGATGTCATCGCCCGGGCCAACGACACGCCATATGGTCTGGCGGCCGGGGTATTCACCCGGGACATCCAACGCGCCCACCGGGTGGTCGCCCGCCTGGAGGCGGGAACCACCTGGATCAACAACTACAACATCACCCCGGTTGAAATGCCCTTCGGCGGCTACAAGCAGTCCGGCATCGGTCGGGAGAACAGCCTCGTCACCCTCAACCACTACACCCAGGTCAAAAGTGTGTACGTGGAGATGGGCGACGTCGAGGCGCCGTACTAAACCTGATTTCAAGCGGAGGTAACGAAATGGCTGATGGCTTCTTGGCGGGCAAGACCGCGATGGTGACGGGTGGGGCATCGGGGATGGGGTTGGCGATGGCGGTGGCATTCGCATCGGAGGGAGCCAATGTCAGCATCGGATCCCTGCTCGCCGGTGGTTCCAAGGCGGACGGGGAAGTGGTCCACATGCCGGGTCAGGAGCAGATGGACCATGCCATCTCACTGATCGAGGCCGAAGGCGTAGACGCCTTGGGGGTCAACCTCGATGTGACTTCCGACGAGTCGGTCGAGGCCTTCTATCAGGAGACGGTGGGCAGGTTCGGCCAGGTCGACATCCTGGCCAACGCCGCGGGGATAACGGCCGAGCAGACCATCGTCGGGCACCCCGACGCTCTGTGGGCCAAGGTGATCGACGTCAATCTCACCGGCACCTACCGAGCCATCAAGCGGGCCCTGCCCGGGATGATCGAGCGGCGCTGGGGTCGGATCATCAACATCGCCTCGACGGCCGCCTCGGTAGGGGCGGTCACCTCCGGTGCCTACTGCGCCTCCAAGGCCGGTGTGGTCGGCCTCACCAAATGCGTGGCTCTCGAAGGCGCCCCCCACGGGGTGACTTGCAACGCGATCAGCCCCACCTGGGTCGACACCTCCTTCGGACGGGAGTGGATGTCGGACATCGCCGAGAAGCAGGAGCACCGCTCCGGCGCCGAGTACATCTCCGACGTGGAGAAATCCAACCCCCAAGGGCGTCTCATCTCTCCGACCGAGATCGGGTCGCTGGCGCTGTTCCTCTGCACCGAGGGCGCCAACGGGATCACCATGGAGGACCTCAGGGTGTCCGCCGGGTCGCTGTGGTGAGGTGCCCCCCTCGCCCGACCTTCGGTCGTGCGGTCCCCCCGCTTCGCAGGGGGACAACCCCTACAGCCCTTTGCGCTTCTTCACCTCGGCGACCACCGCCTCCAGAACGGGGTGGAGGTCGCCGATCACCGCGTAATCGGCCTTGGTCACCATCGGAGCCTCGGGGTCGTTGTTGATCGCCAGCACGTTCTTCGAGGCCATCATCCCCACCCAGTGCTGGATCGCCCCCGAGATGCCGCAGGCGATGTAGAGATTTGGCGCCACCCTGGTCCCGGTCTGGCCCACCTGGTCGGAGTGGGGCCGCCAACCGTTGTTGGTGACCACCCGTGAACATCCGACCGCTCCACCCAATAGCCCGGCCAACTCCTCGAGAATCTGAAAACCTTCGGGTGAACCCACCCCCCGACCCCCACTGACCACCACCGGGGCCGTGGTGAGGGTGATCCCCTCGGAAACCGTGACCCGCTCCACCACCCTGGTCCGTCCGAGACTGTCGGGGAGATCGGGAGTGAACCGTTCGGCTTCGACCGTATCGGCGGTTGAAGCCGCGGCGAACGAGTGCGGATTGGCAGTTACCAGCTTCACCGGGGCAGTCAACGTCGCCTCCTCGAAGAGACTTCCCCCCCAACGCATCCGGGTCAGCTCCCAGCTCTCGCCCGAGGGGCGCACCTCGGTCACGTTGGCGGCAAGAGGGAGGTCGAGAAACGCGGCCACATGCGACATGACCTCGTTGCCTCTTTCGGTCCCGGCCGCGAGGATCGCGGTCGACGACTCTGCTCGGACGAGCTGGGCCAGGGCTTCGCCGATGGCCTCTGGGGCATAGTCGGAGAGAAGGGGATGATCGATCATCAAGCGCCGGGCGACTCCTCCTAGCTGACAGGGACCGACGGTCACCGCACAGACTTCACCGAGCATCGCGGCGAGGGTGAGAGCCTGAAGAGAGGTTTCCAGGGGCACCCCCGACTCGTGCTCGACGACGACCAGCACCTGGCTCACACCAGCCCCAGTTTCTCGAACAGGTCCACCACCGCCGGAGCTGCCTCCGGCCCCTGACCGAGGATGGTGGTCGCGCTGGCCACCTCGGGCGGGGTGACCAGACGGAGCATCTGGAGCCCACCCTCGACCTGGGCGGGTTGGGTAGTCGCCACCTCCACCTTCTTGGCCTTGAGCCGGGAGGGCAGAGTCGGGTAACGGGGGAGGTTGATCCCTTCCTTGACCGCGATCACCGCCGGGAGCGGGAGCCGGTAGACCTCGAAGCCGGCTCCGGTCTCACGTCGCCCCACCACTGAGTCACCATCGATGTCGATGCCCTTGATCCCGCTGACCACGGGCCGGCCCAGGGCGTGGGCCACCCTGATTCCAACCTGATAACCGGCTGAGTCGGCTGACTCGTTTCCGAACAGGATGAGGTCGAAGCCACCCCCACTCTCTTCCAGCTCGGCCGTTCGCTGCGCGATCGCGGTCGCCGTCGCCTGCGGATCCCAGTCGGAGCCGTCCGTCGACAAGAGCACAGCCTCGTCCGCCCCGACCGACACCGCGTAACGCAGCTGCTCCTCGGCTTCGGCGGGGCCCAGGGTGAGCACCGTGACACTGCCCTCGTGCTTCTCTTTGAGGCGGACCGCCTCCTCCACCGCACATTCCTCGTGGGGGCTCACAGTGAACGGCAGATGACGGGCATCCACTGCCTTTTGGTCATCGGTGAGGACGATGCGGGCCCCGGGGGCCGGAACCCGCTTCACGCAAACCAGGACTCTCAACTCTTCATCCGCTGGTCTTCGGGGTCGAAGAGCGGCGTTGAGCCGGCGACGGCCACCTTCACCGGGTAGAGCTCATTCATGTACATCACGGCCAGGTCGTTGCCCAAAACCGCATGCTCCGGCGGCAGATAGGCCATCAAGAGGTATTTGCCGACCGAGGGCCCAGCGCCGGCGGTGGTCACATAGGAGGGGCGATCCTTTCGGTCGATGATCCGACCGCCGTCGGGAGTGGTGATCGGCTCTCGCCCGGTGGGGTAGCGCTTGATCCCGTCCCGAGGTGAGGTGTGATCTTCGATGGTGAGAGTGGACAGGATGGCCGCCGGCTCCTCGTCCCGGGACGCGAGGTAGGCCTCCTTGCCGATGAAATCGTGTGTCTTGACCCGGGGCCTGGCCAGCCCGGCCTCCACCGGGTTGTACTCGCTTTCGAGCTCGGCCCCCATCAGCCGATAACCCTTCTCCAGACGCCCCGTAGTCCCGTAGACCCCGGCTCCGACTGCCGCCACGCCCAGGTCTTGTCCGGCTTGCCAGAGCCGGTCCCACATTGGGCGTCCCGCCTCGGCAGGCACGTAGACCTCCCATCCCAGCTCCCCGACATAAGAGATGCGGAACAGACGGGCGTTGATCGAGTCGAAGTCGACCGCCTGGGTCGTCCCATAGGGGAACGCCTCGTTGGAGAGGTCGTGGTCGGTGATCGACTGGACCAGGTTCCTTGCCTCGGGGCCCCAGACCCCGATCGTGGTGTAGGCGGAGGTGAAGTCGGCCATGTGCACCGACCCGTCCTCCGGCAGATGCCTCCGGAACCAATGTCCGTCCCTTGGGCCGTCGAAGGCGCCGGTGATCACCCGAAAATGCTCGTCTCCGAGGCGGAGGACGGTCAGGTCCGCCTTGAACCCGCCCGACTGGGTGAGCAACGGGGTGTAGACGGAGCGCCCGATCTCGACGTCGGCGTTGTTCACCGTCATCTGCTGGATGTAATCGACGACACCGGGGCCGGTGAAGTCAAAGATGACGAACGGGGCGAGATCGACGAGCCCGACCCGCTCCCGCATCGCCAAATGCTCCGCGCTCTGAATCGGCGACCACCAGCGGCGATCCCACTCGTGGGGACGGTCCTCGACGCCGTAGTGATCGACCAGAGGCGCATTGGACTCATACCAATGGGGGCGCTCCCAGCCTCCGGCTTCGAAGTAGACCGCCCCGAGATCGGCAGTCCGGGAATGGACCGGGGAGAGACGCTTGTCACGCTCCGAGGCCCACTGCTCCCGGGGATGGACGATCCCGTAGGTCTTGTTGAAGTGCTCGGCACAGCGGGCCCGTACGTGGTGCTCGATGCGGGCATAGGGATAGAAACGGGCGATATCCGAGGCATGGGGATCGAGCTCGGGGTAGCCATGGGTCATCCACTCGGCGACCGCCCGACCCGTTCCCGGCCCCTCCTTGATCCAGATCGCCGCCGCCGACCAGAGGTTGCGGACCTCGACGGTCTCCCCGATGAGTGGCATGGCGTCGGGGGTGAGGGAGAGCAGCCCATTGACTGAGTATTTGATCTCCGCCCCGGAGAGGATCTCGGGCATCAGCTCGAGGGCGTCCTCCAGCTGATCGTCGAAGTCATCGGCGGTGAAAGGGAGTTCGGTCGGTGACATCCGTGCCTCGGCAATCGACGGGATCTCGTCGGGGGAGTGGAAAATCGGACGATGGGCGTAGGAGCCCACCTCCATCGACCCCGACGTCTGACGCTCGTACATGAAGGTGTCCATATCGCGGACGATGGGGAAGGCGAGCTCCTTGCCGGATTCCTGGAGGATCGGGATCGGCCCTACGTCGATCATCTGATGCACGGCCGGGGTGAGGGGGATGGTGGCCCCGGCCATCCGGGCAATTCGAGGGCTCCAGACGCCGCAGGCGATCACCACGTATTCGGCTTCGACACGGCCCTTGTCGGTGACAACGGCCTTGACTCTTCCCCGAGCGGTCTCGATGTCGAGGATCTCAGTGTTGGCCAACGTTTGCAGTGCCCCCAAAGCCTGGGCCCGCTCCCGGAAGATGGTTCCGGCTCGCAGCGAGTCGACCGCGGAGACGGTGGGGAAATAGCAGCCGCCGAGCAGGATCTTCTCGTTGATGAAGGGGACCATTTCCTTGATCTCGGCGGGGCTGACGAGGTGGGCCTCCATGTCCCAGTTCTTGGCCGAGCTCATCCGTCGCCGCAGCTCCTCCATCCGCTCCTCGGTCCGGGCCACCTCGATGCCGCCGCAGGTGACGTTGACCCCCATCTCCTCGTACTGACGCTGGCTGTCGAGGGTGAGCATCGCCATCTCTTTGTTGTGATCGACCGGAAAGATGAAGTTGGAGGCATGCCCGGTGGACCCGCCCGGATTGGGGAGGGCGCCTTTGTCGATCTGGACGATGTCACGCCATCCGAGCTCGGCGAGGTGGCCGACGACCGAATTGCCGACGATCCCGGCCCCAATCACCACCACGCTGGCGGTCGACGGCACATCACTCAAGTCAGAACCTCGTTTCTGGTCAGCCAATAATGGCGTGCCATGGACTCTGTTGCGGTCGGCAGACTAGTGTTCCAACATATAGCACACGCCCGCATCGTGGAACACACCGGAGAAGCCGATGGCTGACGAAGAGCTAGACCTGAAATCATTGTCTGACGAGGATCTCGTGCCGCAGATGCACGACGATCTGTATGACGGCATGGCCGACGAGATCGTCGAGGGCACCCGGATCCTCCTCGATCGTGGTTGGGGACCCCAGGAAGTGCTCAACGGGGCGTTGGTCGAGGGGATGCGGATCGTCGGGATCGACTTCCGCGACGGGATTCTCTTCGTGCCCGAGGTCCTCCTGGCGGCAAACGCCATGAAGGCCGGCATGGAGGTGCTTCGGCCGCTACTGGTCGAGACTGGGGCCAGGACCATCGGCAAGGTCGTGATCGGGACGGTCAAGGGTGACATCCACGACATCGGC
>CAZSMJ010000111.1:0-1764 GCA_964608055.1 uncultured Acidimicrobiaceae bacterium
CGCGCCCGTAGCTCAATTGGATAGAGCGTCTGACTACGGATCAGGAGGTTGGGTGTTCGAGTCGCCCCGGGCGCGCTGAGCGAAACCCCTGCGTGAGCGGGGGTTTCGTCGCGAGTGGACAGGTGGCGGTCGGTTGCTGGCTGGCCTCGGGAGCCATTCTCGGGAGCCATGCTTCTTCAATCGACGGTTAAGCCGTCCAACAAGCCGGTTGTGTCAACCCGGTGGCAGTTGCCTCTCCACTGACGCGAACGGAACACTGCTGATCGTTCCGACGCTGGTTACACGCTGCCGTTCGGCCTCGATCTCGGCGAGCTGCCGCTGGATTGTTACTGCCTCTTCCGTCGTACGCTGCTCGAAGACGTAACGTTCGCCATCGACCTTCGCGGTGTCCTCGTCGCGCTTCTTATCACGGAGGTAGCTCCGGACTCCTAGAGCCAGTCCGGCAAGCGCGATCGCGACTGTGAGACCTCAGCGAGCGTCATCGCTATTTCGGCGCCCGCGGCGTCAGCATACGGGTTCGCCGTAGATCACGAGGCCCAGCTCTTGAACTCTGCCACCCGCACATATTGCCACTCGCACCGCCCCACGGAACACGGTCAGATCCGCGCACAGAACCGGCATTCTGCGCTCCCCGTCCCCTTTGGCTGAGGCCCTCGGTCGCCGGGGTGACAGGGTGGTTGACACAAAGAGTTGGAGGGGTGCGAAAAGTCGAAGGTGGCCCTTGCCATGTGACCCGATCTGACCGTGGTTGGAGAGGTCCGTGGTTCGGAGGCTTTCGAGTTGACCAGAGCCGTCAACGCCGGTTGTGCGCTGTTGAGTGCACTGTCGGATGGAGGGCGCATAGGCCTCCGAGGATATCGCCGGCACGAGAGATCCTGGCCGATTCTGCCCCACCTGCGTAGCCTGCCGATGGAGGGGTAACCCAATACTCTGGCGCTGAAGTGATCTCGTCAGTCGAGATGTCTCGTCTCAGTACCCGGAGAGCAGAGTCGGCGGTGGTGGTACGGCTCTGGACTCCACTGAGACTCCGGTCGATAGACGCTCCACTTGGATGACGTCTGCGTGTGCCTCGAGCTGGAGCCGCGACCCCACCTTGAGGAGTTGATAACGGTGCCGCTCATCGTCGATGTGCACATCGAGGGTCGCTAAGAGGGCTGAATGCGACACGTCGATTGGCTCCCCGGCCGCGGATGAGATGCGACGGAGGACATTGGCGGCCTTCTGCGGTGTCGCGAAGGGCCCAAACACCTCAGGATCAGCCTCTTCGGGAAGGTAGAGCAAGATGTACATTTTGGACTTCGGTCCGTTCTCCTATCCGGCGGCCAGTAGCTATCTATCGGTCCTCCCGTTTCTGAGCCTTGATCCACCCATTCGAGATTCCGAACCGCGCTTCTACTGGGGCGGATCGGCCGAGGACGGTGCCAGCTGCGGCTTCGTGCGGCGTTTGTCGACCCCAACCATGGTGAGTGTTGCGATCAGCACACCCAGGGCGATCGCTTGGAGCAACTGACCTTCGATTGATTCGACCGCCGCCCGAAAGGCGACGGTGAGGCCCTCCCGGGGGGAGATGTGGAATCCGCCGTCGCCGGATCCACCGTCGCCTCCGTCTCCACCGGTTCCACCAAACGGGGCCAACGCGAGCACGAATGACTCCTTCGACTCGGCAGCCGTTGGCTGCTCAGGGACGGTAGTTGTGGTGGTGGTAGCACCCAGCCCGCCTTCGAGCGGATGCTCGTCACCTGGTGGGAAAGTGGTCGTGGTGGT
>CAZSMJ010000111.1:1864-6474 GCA_964608055.1 uncultured Acidimicrobiaceae bacterium
AGTGGTCGTGGTGGTGGCGACGGTGGTCGACGTCGTAACTGCTGGCGGTTTTGGAGGAGCCGTCGTGGTAGTCGTCTTGGGGATGGCGGCTGTAGTGGTAGTGGTCGGCGGGATGGTGGTAGTCGTGGTGATGATTGGGACTGTCGTGGTGGTGGTTGGAGGCGGGATCGTCGTGGATGTAGTTGTCGGGGGAGGGTCGTCGTCGTCATCGTCGTCGTCATGGTCGGCCCAGGCCGGGGTGGCCACGACCACCATGAGGACCAACCACAGAACTATCAGAGAGCCCAGCCATCTCTTGGTGGTGAACAGTGCGTCGCTCATTTGTCGTCTCCATTCGTCACATCCACGATGGGTACGCCGATCGATCTCCTGGGCTGGCCGGTTCCATCCGAGGGAGAGGCTGGATGTTCTGTCGAAACCGCAATCGGAAGGGTGAGGCTGAAGATGGTGTGCCCGTCGATCCGCTCGTATTTGAGAGTGCCGCGCATGGCTTCGGTGAGGGTGCGGGCGATCGCCAGGCCCAAGCCAACGGATCCGGTGAGGAGAGCGCGCCGACTGTCATGGACGAATCGCTCAAACAGGCGGCCCTCGATCTCGGAGAAGACACCAGGCCCATCATCGATTACTGCCAGCACCAGCTCGTCACCCATGACCTGGGTTCCAATGGCGATTCGGGGACCGCCGTGCTTCTGAGCGTTGGATAGGAGATTGCGCAGCACCTGCCGAAATCGCATTCGATCGATCATCACCGTGGCGGGTGTGCACGACGTAATGATCTCCAGGCCTGAACGTCGGAAAGGCTCGAGCACCATTTCGATCTCAGGCAGGACGGCTACCTCCGTGACCTCAAAGGTGAGAACTCCCGAATCGAGCCGGGCGCCGGTCAAGATATCCTCCACCATTCGCATCAACTCACTCGATTCGCTGTTGATGATGGTGATGAGCTCGATTGCTTGTCTTGGATCCAGGACACCTGTGCTGAGCAACAACTCTGAAAAGCCATAGATGCTGGTCAGGGGAGTTCGGAGCTCGTGAGATAGGCTGGCGATGAACTCGTCTTTCGACCGGGCGAGTTGATGGGCGGCTTCGAGCTGGTATTCCATGGAGATCTTCCGCTCCCTGATCTGTCGTCTGGCAAACAGGAAGTAGAGCGTGATGGCTGCCCCGGGAATCAGCAGTGTCACTATCACACTGGCGATCGAAGCCACTCTCCCCATTGCGGTCTCGGTGTCGTCAATGCTTTGCAGGGTGCTGGTCTGCTCACCGGTGAGTATCTGTTCGAGGCTTCCGAAGGCGACCTCGAAGCCACCCTGTGACAGCTCGACGGCCTCAGCGATATTCCCGTTCTCGATGTCGAGGTGAATCTGCCGGTCGATTTCAAGAAATCGGTCGATCGCCGGTTGCAGAGCAGGATCGACATCGACCGAGTTCGCCGGCCGGAGGTCGATCGTTTCCTCCAGATATTCGACCACAGCTTTGGCCTCATCGAGGGCGGCTTCCAGCGCTGGCTCACTGGCCACCCCCAGGTCATGATCGACGGCAAATACCACCGCCTGAGCGTTGGCGGCCCGCACCAACGCTGCCGAGCCCAACAGCGAGTTGGCCCAATGGAGGGAACGGGCATTGGCCGCCACCGACCTGGAAGTGGATCCATTCGACGTCATGTATGCGAGGCTCAGCATCGCCACCACACACGCGGTGCCAACCACCAGGGCCACCACCAGGGGTGAGCCCAGAGACCTGATTGTTCGCGGCTGAGGCTCCATGTCGCGGTATCGGCATTTCCGGGCGTAAGAATGAAGGGCTAGAAGGCGAACGCGCGTTGTGACTAGTCCGGGCGGCTGCCCGTAGCCTCCAAAGGCACGATCCATGGGGCGGGAGGGAGCGCCCAGCGGGAGTGGCGGGTGAGGTCGATGGTGGGGTCGACCAGAGGTTGTTCGGGTCGTCCGTTCAGCGAGGCACTGGTGAGCGCCCGGACCTCGATGTCTTCATGTCCCGCCTCCTGCCAGCGGTCCTCCAGGTGATGGGCAAACTGGAGGATCATGTCGGGATGGCCCGCAAGCTCGTCGACCTGACGTGAGGTCAGCCAGTCGGCAGGGTCGACCTCCCAACTGGACCCAGTGGGAGGGTTGAAGACGACGAATCGGACGTCGCTGTCCTTGGAGCGGACCATCATGTGCCAGGAGAACCGGTGGCCTTCCTCGGTCCAATGCACGTTGCCGGGAATCGCCAAGTTTCTCAACGGGACCAACACCTGCACGGCGATCCAGATTCCGAGGAAGAGCAGCGGAACCCGCCTACGGGCGGCGCCGAGATCGCCCGCTGAGGTCTTCGGACTCCCGGCAGTCATGACATCCAGCGCCAGCGCCGCCGATCCGATCGCCACTACCAGCCCATGTACCAACGAGAGATTTTCCGTGGCCACCGTCCCGATAGCAAAGCCGACGACGGCGGCTAGAACCAGCCGATACCGGCGCCGGCTCCGGAGTTCTTCGAACAATCGTTTTGGCCAATCCGGAGGGAAGAAGACGGTGGTGAGCAGGATCATCAGCCACGGGAAGATCCCTAGGCTGAATAGCCGTGCGTTTAGGAGGTGGAACATCATCGCCAGAGCGAACGCCCACGGCCTGGTACGCCGATAGAGCAGAAGCGGTACCACCGCTAGATCGAAAAGCAGCGACCCATAGGCCATCGCCCGCACGACCGGCTCCTCGAGGAAGAACTGTCCGATAAAGGGAACCTCGGTCTTGCGAGCCAGCCACATTCGGAGGGGTTCGCCCCCCAGCCAATCAGCGTTGAGCTTGGCCAACCCCCCAAAGAAATAGGGCACGCCGATTTGAAAGCGCACCAGCCACAACATCCAGACCGGGACCGTTGCTCGGGAAAGGCCGGGGCGCCTGAGGACATCCAGTGACATCGAGCGGTGGGCGGGAAGGTACGTCAACAGGAAGGCCACCAGCGAAACCAGGTAGAAATGGTTCAGATAATTGGCCTTGTCGAGAAGGAATACGTATGTGAAGAGCACGAATAGGGCCGATGCCGCCACCCGGTAGTAGATCCCCGCCGCCACCAAGAGCCCAGCCGCTCCCAGCGCTAGGAAATGCAAGACCATGCCGGTCCCCGCCCAGGGACGCAGAAAATCGAAAGGCCCATAGGTGAAGAAGAAGTTCGGCTCTTGGTAGTAGCGCGCTATCCAACCATTGTCGAAATAGCGCCAAACCTCCCACACCATGATCATCCCGAAGGCAATGCGCACGAAGCCAAGCCAACTGGCATCCGTTGGGGTTACCAGCCGACTCGCCAGCCCTCTGCTCTGCCCACTCGATTGACGCTCGTCATCGACAACAGCCAGGGTGGCCACCCCATCGAGCTGATGCGCTGTCGTCACCGGCGGCCGCCTGCGTGCAGACGGCCCGGCTGACTCGAATAGTTGTCGGTACCGAAGGCCTTGCGATTCACCTCCCTACTTCGGCGCGATCAAGTCTGCAGTTGAACCACGAAAACTGCCGCGAGCGGGCCACTCGGTTTGATGAGAGGGTTCTCATCGGATTCTCAGAGTGGTCTAACCCGACTATGGGAGTGTCGTCGGGGCACCTCGATAAGGGTAGGAAGCGCAGACCAGGATCAGGGGAGAAGGCTCCAAGAATGGAAGATGGTGGCGGCACACTCGCCTCGGCTCGGGGTCGTCGAAGCGGGCACGTAAACGCTCCTTCTGCTCTTCTTTGGAGATGCGGAGGAAGAACTTGACGAGGTGGGTTTTTCCCCCTCGACCAACATTTCCTCGAATTCGACGATCTGGTCCGCGCCGCTTGGAGATCTACGGATCAGAGGGTTGGGTTCGAGTCCTCCCGGGCGCGCTAGGCAAAACCCCTGCGTGAGCGGGGGTTTCGGCGCGCAGGGGGTGCGTCGCTCGGGCCGACGTCATGCTGTGGGAGCCATTCTCGGGAGACAATCTCGTCGCGCTCGACATGGTCAGGTCGGGTCGCGGGGCGGAATGTACTGTTGGCTCGGTGGATGTGTCCCGCCTATCGGGAGTTGCTCCGCAGCCCCTGATGCGGCGCCCCGACGTCTCACCAGGCGCGTTCTGGGACCGGGTCTGGGGGTCGAGATCCGAGCAGATCGCCGATTCCGGCGCGCCAGTGGCAGGCCAGCACGGCGTCAATGCTCGCGGGAGTTGCCTGCCCTCGACCGGCACTTACTTCGGGGACGCGGCAGGAGACGGAGGAGATCACCGCCGAGACGGACGCGTGAACTGGAACGGGGAGCCGAACCCAGAATCACAGATCAGATCGCGATGACCGCACGGGCGTGCGCTGAGCCCAAATGCCCGCGTCGAGCCCCGACCAGGCCGAACCCCAGAGATGTCGAGAGCCAGAGCACCGCCTCTACCGCCGTCTCGGCAGGCTGGACCGTCGAGATCGGTGGGTTGAGCCCGAGCAGCATCGCGGTCAGCGCGATCATCGACACCGGCCACCCACATCGCCCACGCCGTCAAACGAGCCCGGCGCAAGCTCAGCATCATGGGCCCTCCCTGACCCAGACGGCGACCGACGTTGGTTGCATGGTCTCGGAGACCACACCGACCCAGCCATCAACCACTTCCTCGCTGT
>CAZSMJ010000112.1:0-6394 GCA_964608055.1 uncultured Acidimicrobiaceae bacterium
CTTGATCATCTCCAGCGCCGGGACCACTCCCAGGCTCCTCGAATAGACGGTGAAACCCTGGAACGCAGAGCGCAACGGTGCGGGGCCAAAACCGGACAGGTTCTCGATCGCGGTCGGTAGGGATGCCCCGGAGCGCACCGACGAGATGAGGTCTCGAAGGCCGTCCGGCCATGCCTCCTGGACCTCAGCCAACCGACGAGCGCGTTTTCGCCCGAAGTAAGCCCTGGGCAGAGTGGCAACCACGATTGCCGGCATAGCCGAGATGACGGGGAGCGAGGTGACCGCGACGACCACGAGGTAGGTCAAAGCTCCGGTTCCGAGCGAAGCGATCCAGAACTGGGTGGGAGTGACATCGAGGCCCGCCTGGGACTGCCAGGGTCGCTCGATCGGGACCGTCTTCTGGCGTTGCCGGTAATTGGCGATCATCGCCGTGACCAAGAAAGCGGTGGCAAGAGCCGTCGACGACGCTGCAAGGAGAGTCACCACTCGGATTCCGTCCCCTTCATCAACTCCGCAAGCGATGATCCGCCCGGAAGCGTCTCCTGAAGACGACGCGCCATGGCTGCGGGTGGCAGCGCCCCGCTCCAGACCATAGGACCCCCCATCCGCTCCCGGACGAACAACGGTTCTGAGGAGAAGTCCTCGTGAAGCGACGGAACCAGCGCTCGTATCTCGACGGTCTGCCGTCTGATCTTTCCTTCGAAGGGCTCGACGTCGCGATCGAGATGGACGATGAAATCGATTGAGGTCGAGAAGATCTTCCGAACGACTTGCTCTGGCACGTTTTCGCCAGCCATCAGGGCTGCATTGACCAGCGCCGCGAGGGCGTCGGTTGCCGAGTTGGCGTGGATCGTGCACACCATGCCGCAGCCGGCGTTGGCGGCCCTTGTCAACTCGAACGCCTCCGCCCCCCGGACTTCCCCTACCACAATCAGATCGGGGCGCATCGCCAGAGTCACCTTCACCAGGTCGCGGAGAGCGATCTCGCCGCGACCGTCGAGCGCGGCAGGCCTCGCTTCGTAATACGAGCCGTGGATCAAGGGAACGTGGAGCTCACGGACCTCCTCACATGCTCGGATACAGTGCTCGATCGGCACCGCGGCGATCATGGCGGAGAGAAACGAAGTCTTCCCTGCGCCGGGTGGACCACTAACGATCACCGAGGCCGATGCCCGCATCGCGGCGGTGAGGAAGGAGGCCGCGGCCGGAGTGAGCGAGCCGAGCTTGACCAGCGAGTCCATCGTCTCGCGACGGAGTGCGTAACGACGGATGGTTGCCGAGAGCCGGTCCGCCACTGGGGGAATCACTGCGGTAAGCCGTGCCGTCCCATCCAGGATGCGCGCCTGTGCGATTGGGTTCGACGTGTCCAGGCGCCGATCGGTGGCTGCGATCAACCGCTCGACCACCTGTCGATTCTCATCCTCGGTGATCGGGGTCTCCAAGCCCCGCAACCACCCTCCTGCCTCGAGGTAGGTGACTCGATCGCCCTCGATGAAGATTTCCTCAACATCGTCACGGTCGAGAAGGTCCCCGAGGGGCCCATGCGCGGACACAGACCGGTAGAGCCGCTGCACCGTCGCCTCGGGATTGGCCAGGGAACGACCCTCCCCGAGATGCGCCATCCGCTGATAGTCCTCGACCGTCTCCTCGAGCAATTCGATCAATGGACCCGAGTCGTCGTTTGGGTCGATCCCTGCCCCATCGATACGCTCCAACGCGCGTCGGCGGATCTCTTGATAGGCATCGGTGGTCATGCCGGGATTGCCTCGTCAAGTAGCCCCGCAACATCCTTCATTGCCTTTTGGAATGGGCCGCGCTCAACGACCACGCCGTTCCACGCGGCGCCCTCGACTCTCGAGTCGCTAGGAAGCAGAACCACGGACGTCCCGGGCAAGGCGCGACTCAGCTCGGAGCGTATTTCGCTGCGGAGATGTGACCCGCCAGCCACCCTGTTGACGACGACCAGGATCTCCGGGTGCCGACCGGATAGGAGTCCTTGGACGGTCTTGACGAGGCGGGTCACGCCGACTGGGTGCGCCGCTCCAACCACGACCAGCATGCCGAAATCGAGGAGCCCCGCATTGACTTCTCCCGAAACGGACCCGAGATCAGCCACCAAGAACTCAAATCGGTACGCACCGAGATCCTCGACCAGGCTGCGGAGGTCGTGTTCTGAGACCTCTGAACCCGCCCCTGGGTTGGCCAGGCCGGCCACAACGGCCAGATCGCCAGACTGATGTATTGCCTCGTGGAGGCGCTCCGGCGAGTAGTGGGCAAGGTCGACGGCGGTGCGTAGGTTCGGATGAAGCGGCAGATCGAGCCGTTGTGCGATCGCCGGCCAGGACTGGTTGAGATCGATTAGGACCGTGGATCGTCTCTTGGCCAAATGGCTCGAGAGTGCGATCGACACCTCGGTGACTCCGGTGCCGGCGCCTGATCCGATGACTCCGATCCGAAATATGGGGGAGCTACGAGGTGGAGCGCGGGTTACCACAGGACGATGGGCGAGGATCGCCGCCGCCGAGACGACGAACTCTTCGGCAGAAGCATCAGCCTCGATGACGTCCGTGATCCCACATTCCAGGAGACGGCGCTTTGCGTCCGGACCGTCATCAGGGCTGTAGACGCCGACCACCTCACGCCCGACCTCACGCAATCGTTGGACCAGTCGCGGCGTCAGAAATGAACAGACGTCGTCGATGAGCAGGATGTCGTAATCGTCATGAACGGCCTGCTCGGGCCCCATCACCCGTGCGATGACCCGTCCGCCACCGTGATCCAGAAGGAACCGATGTACTCGATCCGGCCAATCACGAGTCGAGGCGGCGAGGGCGAGTTCCGGTCCCATCTAACCGCCGGAAACGGGGGCCGCACCTGTAGACCGAACGACCTCGAGCGAGCCCCCAGCGATGGCCTCGGCCAATGCAAGCGCCTCTTCATCATCGACTGCGACCGTGATGTGATAGCCGCCGGTTGATAGACCGCCCGTTTCGGCCTCGGCGTGGGCTATCACCGCCAGATCAGTCGCCACGTAATCGGCAATGCCGTCGACGACCGTGATGACATCCACCCGGTCTCCCACGACAATCCTGGCGCCAGCGGCGTGTTCGACCTCGACGGGAATACTCATGGCCCGATGACCGTCCGCTACTCCCGAGTCGACCAGAGCGGCGGCATCGATGAGCCCGCCCGCCGGAACCGACCTGGCAAGGATCCTTCCCTCCATGTCCTCGAGGTCGTCTTGGAGGACAAGGGTCTCCACCGCCTCAAAGTCGGCAGCGATGGGGACAAACCTAACGACCTCAAGGGTGAGGACCGATCCCTCTGCGATTGGCTCGGCGGCAACGGCCACCAGGACCTCCGCATCGCGATTTTGGAGAGCCAAATAATTGAGCATGAAAGCCAGGATCACGGTGACGGCGATCAGGATGTGCGACAGTGACGGTCGACGACGCACCGGCTTGGCCGGTGGTATTGAGGTGCCCGCTTCCCTCGATATGACAGAGGGACCCGATGCCACGGGGCGACAACCTATCTTCTAGAAGACACCCGATGTCGAGAGCGCGAAAAGACATGGACGAGCAACAGAATCCAGATCCCGAGTTGGAGTCGGTGCTGCGCGAGGCGGGCCGGGAGATGATCGAAGAGGCGGCCGAGGACGAGCGTCTGACCGAGCTCCTTCGCCGTCGACGGTTGGAGATGTCCGACCTTGCCCTGGAATGGGTACACCGCGGACAGCGGGTGCGAGCCGAGGCCGGAACACAGACTTTCTCCGGCCAGGTCGTGTTCGCCGGGAGCGACTATGTGACCATCGAGCGGGTCGAGGATCAGGTAGCGGTGCGTCTGGACCGGGCCACCTGGACGCTGGAGCCCGATCACGGCGAGGGCCGCGAGCAGACCGGTGCCGCCACCAGCCTCAAGGCCTGGCTTTCGGAGTTGGCAGCCAGCGGGGATTTGGTGCGCTTGGTGGTCGCCGAGGGACGCGCCTTGGTCGGTTCGGTGGCGGTGGTGGCGGCGGATCAGGTCGAGGTCCGACAGGACCACCTCATCGTGTTGGTGCCAGCCGATCTGATCCTGGCGGTGATCACCTCCCGAGCTCCGCGCTGACATCGGCCTGTTGACGGTCACCCCACCGACAGTACGGCCCGGCCGCCTTGGAGTTAAGGGGGTTGATAATGGGCCCCGACTTGGAAGTTCCAACATCGCTGCGTCGTCCCCTGGAAGGACTGAGGGAACGGATCGTCTCCTCGGCCACCTCGCCCTTCGCCCATGCCGCCTACCCCTTAGAGCACAGCCTCGACTATCCGGGTGATCCCGGGTTGCTTGGTCCCGGCTCGGTGTCCTGGCTGGTGCTCGCCGACGTGGCCACCTTCGTCGGGGGAATCCGGGCATTGCTCCTCCAAGCGGCGCACCCAGAAGTCGTCGCCGGTGTAAGTGAGCACTCCCGATATCGAGAAGACCCCCTGGGACGCCTCTCCCGGACCTCGGCCTATGTCACCGCCACCACCTATGGGGCTATGCCCGAAGTCGAAGCCGCGGTGGCTCAGGTGCGCCGAATCCACCGGGTGGTGTCCGGCGTGTCAAGCCGGGGTCTGCCCTATGACGCCGGCGATCCCGGCTATTCGGCATGGGTCCACAACGCACTGACCGAATCCTTCCTGGTCGCCCATCAGACCTACGGGGGGCTCAAGCTCTCCTCGGCGGAGCGCGACCTCTTCGTCCTCGAACAGACCCGGGTTGGAGCTCTCCTCGGCTCGGATCCGATGCCGACCTTGGCCGACGAGTTGTCTGCGTGGATCGGGCTCCATCCCGAGCTGGCGCCGTCCCCCGAAATGGACGAAGCCGTTCAATTCTTGAGCGATCCGCCATTGGACCCCGGTCTCAAACTCGGGTACAAGGTCCTGTTGGAGGCGGCAGCAGCGACTCTGCCCCGACGGTTGCTGGCGATCCTCGGGCTTACCAAGACCCCGGGCGCCGTCAGTGCGGGTCGGGTGGCGATCAGCGGCCTGCGTTGGGCGCTTGGCTACTCGCCGTCGTGGAAACTGGCGCTGATCCGGGCCGGCTCACCGGTACCCGAAGGCCGCTTCAAGCAGAGGACGGCCATCGAGCGCTGACTCGATGCCACCAGATAGGGTCTCAATAGAAGTGGAGCGAGGAGGCCCTCGTGGCTGACAACGAGATCACGGTCGACGAGTTCGTGAACACCCAAGTGCTCCCCGAACTCCGACCGGTGGTGGAGATGCTGCGCAGGCTGATGCGGGAAAACGCCCCCGACGCCCGAGAGTTCATGAGTTACGGCATACCCAACTACAAGGGCAACCGAGGGCTGGCGGTGATCAGCCCCACCAAGAACGACATCACCTTCGCCTTCTCCCGGGGAGCGGACTTCGAGGACGAATACGGCCTGCTTCGGGGGGTGGGTCACGTCTCCAAACACATCAAGCTCAAAGCCGTAGATGAGGTGCCCCAGGAGGCGTTGGTCTACTACATCAACCAGGCCCTGGAGCTAGACGCCTAGAGAGTTGGCTGCCTGGCCTGAGACCCGCCTACGACCCGATCTCGGCGTCGTCGAGGTCGGCGATCACCGGATGGGAGCGGACGAATTCGAAGATCTCATCCCGGAAGAATTTGAAGGTGCGCCCCCCGGGGAGCTTGTAGGCGGGCAACCGACCCTCCCTGGCGTAACGCCTCACCATCTGGACGTTCATGCCCAAGAGCTCCGCCACCTGGGCCGCATCGAGGATCGGGGGAAGGTCCTCGCTCACCATGTCGTGCTCGTCGTCACTCGACGTGAGCGTACGTGATACCCGAACCTGTTGGAACACATCCGAGCTGCATCGTCAACGCGATCCGACCTCCTCCGCCGTCTGAGGCGAGTCGGGCCTCAATACACTCCATCCATGAGATTCGACGAGGTCTACGGGCCCGATGGGGTGCGGCCCCATTACCGCCAGCTGATGGAGCGGTTCGAATCTCTGGGGGAGGAAGACATGGCCGACCTTTTCGGGCTCCTCGATTCGTTCTTCCAAACCCTCGGCATCACATTCGGGATCAGTGGTGACGAGCAGGATCGGGACCGGACCTGGCCCATGGATCTGGTGCCCCGGATCATCCCCGCCGCCGAGTGGGCCCACATCGAATCGGGACTGATCCAGCGTGTCACCGCCCTGAACCGGTTTCTCGACGACCTCTATTTCGGTGAGCAGGCGGCCCTCGAGGATGAGGTCATCCCCCGCTGGGTGGTCGAGTCGTCGGACGGCTATGTGCGTGAGGCATACGGTGTACCCGCTCCCAAAGGCGCACGCTGTGTCGTGGCTGGGATCGACATCGTCCGCGATGGCGAAGGCGAATACCTCGTACTCGAAGACAACCTGCGGGTGCCCAGCGGCATCTC
>CAZSMJ010000113.1:0-6376 GCA_964608055.1 uncultured Acidimicrobiaceae bacterium
CGAGGAGCAGGTCTGCGGGGAGGGGAGCATGGTCGGGATCGGCCACCAGATCGTCGCGCTCCCATGCCACGGATCGAAATGCCTCAATCAGGAGGTGCCACCAGTCTGGGTGGTCCGGATCGGTGGGAGGATCGAGCATCTCGAACACCGCGAGCGATGCCAGGCCCAGGTAGCCCTGGGAGTTGGGGGGAATGGTCCAGGCCGTGATTCCCGCCACCTGGCACGAAATCGGTGACACCCACTCGGCGTGGGGCTGCGCCAGATCGTCCTTGGTGATGGTCCCGCTCAGCTCTCCCACAATGTCGTCTGCAGAATCACCCCGGTAGAAGGCGTCCCGACCACCCTCGGCGATCGCCCTCAAGGTGGCTGCCAGTGGAGCGCGGCGAACCAGCTCGCCGGCGTTGACCGGTTCACCACCGGGATAGAACTCCCGCACCGCCGGATGGTCTTGGTACATGAAAGCGGTGGCACGGAAGGCCTGCGCCTGCTCCGTCGAGACCTCGAAGCCGGTTTCGGCCAGCCCAATCGCCGGCTCGAGGCAGATGTCGAGGCCCAGGGCGCCGAGCTCGGTTGACAATGCCTCCCAGCCGTCGACACATCCCGGGACAGTCACTGTCAACGGGTGGTCACGGGCTATCTCGGTATGCCCTGCCGATCGAAGATCATCGGCATCAGCGTTCGAACCAGCTCGTCCCGAAGCGTTGAGGGCACGGGGCTTGTCCCATCCGGGCCGATGAACCAGGGCGAATAGGTCGCCACCTATGCCACAGGTCTCCGGCGCGACCACCCCCTGTGCGGCGGTGGCAGCTATTGCGGCGTCGACGGCGTTGCCGCCGGCGAGCAGAACGCGACGGGCTGCCTCTGCGGAGAGATGGTGCGGGGTTACGACGGCGTAAGTCAGGACAGCTTGAGGTCAGGGAGGAAGCGGTTGAGCGCGTCGAGCACCGCTCTAACCACGGCCCGGCCTTCCTCGTCTTCGACGAAGGCGCATCCGATGAGAGTTCGTTCGCTTGCCTCGGTGACGACAACTACCTGGGCAATGGCGACCTTTCGATTCCCGAGAAGCGGCACGTCCATGGAGTTGATCGCCAGGGCCGCCTCCTTGTGGATCCCTTGACGGATCGCGTCCAATGTCGCCTCGGCGATCTGGCGAGCCCGTGTCGATGCGGCTGCGGCGCCCGTCGAGGTACCAGACAGGATCTCGTTCTCCCAACGAAGACTGACGGTGACTTCGGCACGCGAACCTTCCAGCATCTCGGCCACGTCCACCAAGGCAGGCCGGAAGCCACCTTCGAGATCGCCGTCCGCCAGTTGCACGACGGAGACCACACGTCGGTCGATCTCCTCGCCGTACAGCGCCTGGCTCAAGGATTGGACGTCACGGACCAGCTGCTTGGGGGGCTTGGTGCGTCGGGCCAGGACATGAATCTCGGAGATATGCCCGTTTCCGTACACCACCCGGGCCGCTTCTACGCCCTCGATCCGTCCGATCTTCTCCTGGAATGCGACTATGTCCATACCGGATCAGCGTACAACTGGGTGTCAACCCCTCAAGGGATCGTCGACCCTTCCCCTTGTCCCTATACGACAACAGGTCTAGATTGCGGAGCGCTGGAGCTATTCATGGGAGTGTGGGGCAGCCGGGGTCTTTGACTCATCTGCCTCGGTCCATGGCGGGCGAAGTCAGGGACCTTTTTGACATGTAAAGAGTTCCCGTGAAAATGGGAACCGGGTGAGACCGGCGTCAGACGTCGGCCTTGTAAAGCAATTGGACGCCATCTACCCCAGCGGAGCGGAAAGTCTGGCCACCAACACAATGTTGGCCAAATACGAAAACCGAAGGTGAGCGTCACAGCATGAAGGCCCGTTTGGTCCGCATTCTCGCTGCTGCCGCCAGCCTCGCAGCCGTGATAGCCGCAGGCTCGGCTTCAACCCGAATCGGCTGATGAACGGCGCCGGCTCACCACACACCTCGGGGTCTCCCATGAAACTGAGAAGGAACAGAACGCTTAGGGGCTGGTTCGGCCGTCTCCGCCCCACGGTGCAGCGACGGCTCAAAGTCGCTGTGCCCTATTCGGTCATGGGCCTGCTCACCCTGGCCGGCACCTATCTGGTGTCGGATTCCCCCGACTGGCTCATTTGGCTCCCCTTCACCGCTCTCTTCGTCCTTCTCGAGTTCTTTGCGGTCGAGGTCAACGACCGTATGTTCCAGTCCTCATCGGTGATGGTGGCGATGACCGCCGGGGTCATCTTCGCCATCGAGCCCAACTCCGACGCCATGTTCGCCATGGCCCTTATGGGCGCCGTGGCTCTCTTCACCCCGCTCGATTTCAAGGAGAGGCGCTGGTTTCAACCCCTGGCCAACTTCGGTCAGTTCGTCCTGGCGGGGGCGGCGGCCGGGTTCCTTCTCGACGTCATTCTCGGTCAGCTTGGGAACCCCAGGCCTGTCCATCTGCTCCGGGTGGCGGTGGCCTCGGCCCTGGCAGCCCTTGCCTACACCACAGTTCAAAACATCTTGGTTCGCGGAGCGGTGAAGACCGTCTTCGGCAAGGACAACCTCCAGCCGTGGTCCCAAATGCATGTCCTCTTCCTGGGGCAGTTTGCGATGGGTCTCCTCGGCGGTCTGATCGGGGCCGCCTATCTGATCGCCGACAGGAACGCGGTCCTGGTCCTCATCGTCGGGGTCTACGCCATCGGTCACATGTCTCTCTACGCCTTCTCCCAGTTGCGCGAGTCGCACATCGGGTCGATTCGTGGATTCGTCAAGACCCTCGAGGCCAAGGACATGTACACCCGGGGCCACACCGAACGGGTGGCGGTCTTCGCCCAGATGATCGGCGAGGAGCTCAGGTTCACCGGGACCCAGTTGGAGAAGGTGCGGTGGGCCGCCCTCATCCATGACCTGGGGAAGCTGGCGGTCCCCACCGAATTGATTCGCAAGCGAGGGCGTCTCGACGACGAGGAGTATGCCGAGATGCAGACCCACGCCCATCTCGTCGAAGAAATCCTCGCTGAGGTCGATTTCCTCCAGCCGATGGTCGAGATCGCGTCCGGGCATCACAGCCACTTCGACGGCACCGGCTACGGGGGCCGGGGTCACACCGAGGGCCAGACCCCGAGCCTCGAGGCCTGCATCGTCGGGGTTGCCGACGCTTTCGATGCCATGACCTCGGCTCGGTCCTATCGCATGGCGCTCTCCCAGCAATACGCCCTCCAGGAACTACGGCGGCACTCCGGTGGGCAATTCCACCCCGATGTCGTTGATGCCTTCGAGAAGGCGCTCAACAAGACAGGTCACAAGTACGGCGCTCCGCACGTGAACGACGAGGAGATGGCGCGTCGACTTGCCGAGGAACCGGAGCTGACCCTTCGTGGCTAACTGGCATCCCAGCGCCGTGGCCGCTGTTTCCTGGCTGTTCCCATTCTTAGCGGGCGGCGCCGGGCTCTACGCCGCGACTCGTGCCTCGACCGATCCATACGGGATCGCGGTGGCGGTGACCGCACTGGTGCTCGGCTCCTTGGTGGGCGTTGCAACTTCGAACTCGGGCAACCGATTCACCACCGGGTTGGCAGTGGCGGCAGCCATTCCCTTCGTCCTCACCCAGAACGACCAAGGCGTCGACCTGGCCGGCTCCATCGCGACCTATGGGATCGGGTTGGCGATCGTGTGGGCCTTCGGGCTGGCTCGGGGAGAGAAACACATCGAACTGCTCCCGACACTGACCCGCCGCTTTGCCGGGTATGCCACCTACGCCACCGTCTATTCGGGGATGCGAATCGGGGTGTTTGCCAACGTGTCCGGTGAATGGCTGGACCTCGTTCCCTTCGGCGTTGCGCTGCTGGCATGGATCGCGGTCGAAGTCTTGCTGCGGGCCGCCCTGGTGCTGAAGCCCGGCGAGCTCTCACGCACCTATCTGGCCCGATCGGCGCTCTATGACCTCAACGTGTTCCTGGGTCTGACCCTGACCGGTGCCCTCTTCGGTGAGCTCTTCCCGGAGCTGGAGTGGTGGGCCCTGCCAATCGCCCTGCTCCCATACTCGTTTGCCCACTCGGCATTCAAGAGGTTCCAGAAGACCAAAGCCACCTACAAGCAGACCATCCGTGCCCTGGCCCGAATCCCGGAGGTGTCGGGTCTCGGTGTCGACGGCCATGCCGATCGCACTACCGAGCTCGCTTCGGCGGTGGCCAAGGAAATGGGGATGGGCCCGGCCCAGGTGGAGGATGTCGAATACGCCGGGTTGATGCACGACATCGGCAGGGTGAGTCTCAACGAGCCCCAGATCATCCGGATGGGTTACACCAACGACGACATCGCGCGCTGGAGCGCTGAAATCATCGCCGAGTCCCCTTATCTCGATCGGGTGGCCGAGCACGTGCGACGCCAGTACGAGTCCTACCGGCGGCCAGGCGAGCAGACCGATCCCGACGTCTCGGTCGTCTCTAGAATCATCAAAGTCACTGCCGCTTATGACTGGCAGGTCTATCAGCAGGGTCTTTCACCTCTGCAGGCTCTGGAGAACCTTCACACCGGTGCGGCCTATGAGTACGACCCTGAAGTTGTGGCCTCGGTTCGGCGGATTCTCGAGGCTCGGGGTGTCCTGAGCCCGGCCCGGGTCTGACAGGGACGACTGAGGAAACCGAGGAGCTGGCGACCGAGGGGTGTCTCCCGGCTAGGGCTTGGGTTAAGTTCCGGTGATGGAAACCTTTGACGCCATCACCTCGCGACGCAACATTCGGGAGTACGAGGATCGGCCGATACCCGCCGAGAGCTTGGACCTGATCCTCGAGGCTGGCCGCAGGACGCCTTCCTCGAGCAACAAACAACGATGGGACTTCGTAGTCGTCCAGGACCGGGAGCGCCTCGGTCGGCTGTCCCAAGTATGGCGAGGAGCGGGCCACATCGCTGGCGCCTCCGCGGCAATCGGAATTGTGGCTCCGGTCACCGACGACTGGCACGAGTACGGGTCGATCCAGTACGACCTGGGCCAGGCCACGATGTCGTTGATGTTGGCCGCCGCCGACCTTGGGATCGGGACGGCTCACGCCTCGGTTTCAGACCAAGAAATGGCCCGGGAGATCGTGGGACTACCAGAAGGACACGTTCTCGCCTGGCTGATGGGGCTCGGTTATCCAGCCGACCGCCCGTTGAAGCCGATCAAGAACCCCAAGCGTCGCCCGTTGGAGGAAGTCGTCCACTACGAGACGTGGTAGCCGGCTCCGCCGAGGGGCGAAGGTCAGGGCGTGGAGGCAGATCCAGCCTGAGCGTGGGCGCCCCGCTTGAACCAGCGTCGTGGCCGTCGCAACTCGTGCTCTAGGAATCGTCCCAGCCCCACCGCCAGGAAGACGTCGCCGAGACTTATCACCTGGCCGATGTTGGCGATCCGGAGAGGGATCACGTCCGCAAAGAATGTGAGACGTGACGAATCGTCGAGGACCACGTGCTTGAACGAGTTTCCGAGGTCTGGTGTCGAGACCGTGAAGCCGCTTGCCACCTCGGCCGCCCCAGCGAGGACCGGCATCCCGCCGTTCAAGGCAATGACGGTGAAATTCATCAGCACACCGAGCCCGGCCAGCCACATGCCCGACTTGGCTCGATTGAAGACGACGAGGATCATCAGCAAGCCAAACGAGGTGAGCATCATGGCGAGGGCAAGGCCCTCCGTCCAGTCGGCGTCGGGCAGCCAGTTCGTCACCGCCTGGAGGGCGAACCCGACCAGCAAAAGCCACCAGGCCTTGAGCTCGATGTCTCCGAGGTTGGTGAGCCTGCCGCCTCTGAGGACTGCGATCGCCAGGGAAAGGAAGAGGACAATCGCCATCCATAACATGTGACCGACGGTAATAGCCAGGTCGATCTTGACAAGAAAGCGAAATTCGATGGTGGACTATGAGGCGTCCGACGGCCGGGCGACCATCACAATCAATGATCCCGAGCGTCGTAACCCGATCTCGGTGGAGACGATGACCGCGCTGGTCGACGCCACCCGACGGGCTGTCGAGGACCCTTCGGTGCAGGTCATGGTGTTCACCGGGGCAGGAGACGAGGCTTTCAGTGCCGGCGGGGATCTTTCCGGCTCGTTCGTGGATCATGCCGTCGGCCTGCATCGGAGTCGGGGGGTGCTCGCCGATCTCTTCCGATTGATGTGGAGGGGGGGCAAGCCGACCGTGGCCCGGGTCAACGGCCATGCGTTTGCCGGCGGCTTCGGCCTGGCGGTGGCTTGTGACATCACAATCTGCGTTGAGGACGCCAGGTTGGGAACGACCGAGGTCAAGGTTGGCTTATGGCCCATGATGGTCACCGCGGTGCTTGCCCGCGCCATGCCCCGCAAGGCCCTGTTGGAGATGATGCTGACCGGGCGGACGATCGACGCCCAGGAGG
>CAZSMJ010000114.1:0-6369 GCA_964608055.1 uncultured Acidimicrobiaceae bacterium
AACCCGTTGTTGACTGAGGGTGAGCCGAGGGCAAAGTCGGCCGGCAAGACATCAGAGCACCTCCGGGGCCAGTGAGACGATGCGCATGAACTTGCGGTCGCGCAGTTCCCTGGCCACCGGGCCGAAGATGCGGGTTCCGCGGGGCTGGGAGTTGTTGTCAATGATCACACAGGCGTTGTCGTCGAATCGGATATAGGTGCCGTCGGAGCGCCGCGATTCCTTCTTGGTGCGGACCACGACGGCCTTGACGACCTCCCCCTTCTTGACCGAGCCACCCGGGTTGGCGTCCTTGACAGTTCCCACGATGATGTCGCCGATTCCGGCGTATCGCCGAGATGACCCGCCGAGGACGCGAATACAGAGCAGCTCTCTTGCTCCGGTGTTGTCCGCCACCTTGAGACGGGATTCCTGCTGGATCATCGGGCGCGCTCCACGATCTCCACCACGCGCCACCGCTTTTGCTTGGAAAGGGGCCGGGTCTCCATGATCCGGACGGTGTCACCGACGTTGGCGTCGTTGGTCTCGTCATGGGCATGGAACTTGGTGCTCCGGCGCACGACTTTGTCGTAGCGTGGATGGCTCACCTGGGTGGGAACCTCCACGGTCACCGTCTTGTCGCGCGAGTCTGAGACGACCACGCCGACCCGGACCTTGCGACGCGCTCTGTTGCTGTTGTCTGTCATCAGGCACGCTCCTCGGCCGCTGTCAGCGACGTCTTGCTCTCTCGCTCCCCCATCACGGTGAGGATGCGGGCAATGTCCCGCTTCACCTCACGGATCCGGGAGTTGTTGTCGAGTTGATTGGTGGCGAGTTGGAAACGCAGGTTGAAATGCTCGGTCTTGGCCTCGCCAAGCGCCTCGAGCAACTCGGAGTCCGTCATCTCGCGTAGCTCGGTCGGGGTCATAGCTCCTCCCGGGAAACGAATCGGGTCTTGATGGGCAGCTTGTTTCCGGCCTTCCTCATGGCTTCACGAGCGAGGTCCTCGGGAACACCGGCGAGCTCGAACATCACCCGGCCCGGCTTCACCACTGAAACCCAGAACTCCGGGTTTCCCTTGCCGGATCCCATACGGGTTTCGGCCGGCTTCTGAGTGACCGGCTTGTCGGGGAAGATCGTGATCCAGACCTTGCCGCCGCGCTTCACCGCCCTGGTGATGGCGACACGAGCCGATTCGATCTGGCGAGCGGTGATCCACCCCGCCTCGAGCGCCTGCAACCCGTACTCCCCGAAGTTCACCGAAGTCCCGCCTTTGGCGACACCGGACCTGCGTCCGCGGTGCACCTTGCGGTGCTTTGTCCTCTTGGGCATCAACATTTCGGCCTACTCCTCCTCACCTGTGTCCCCCTGCTCCGCGGGGGGACCGGCCGAGCTCTGCTCGGTCGAGGGGAGGGCCTCAGCCTCGGCGGTCGAGTCGTCTGAGCTCTCTTCGGTCGAGGGGGGTGCCTCAGCCTCGGCGGTCGAGTCGTCTGAGCCCTCTGCGGCCTCGGGGAGTGGGTTGTCCCCCTGCTCCGCGGAGGGAGCGACCGAGTCCTGCTCGGTCGAGGGGGATGCATCGATGGCCTCGGCCTCCAAGGCGACATCTGGTGTATCGGGCACGACTTCGATCTCTTCGCGAGCCGACTCGTACTCCACCTGCGCCTCGGCAGCGGTCGGGCGACGTCCGCCACCGGCCTCGATGATGGGGCGGCCGCCTTCCTTCTTGCCGCCGCCGGCTTCGATCAAACGCTTTCCGCCTCCGGCCTCGATCAATCTCGGCCTGCTGTCCGAACCTGCGGCTTCCTCGGCCCGGGACTTGATGCTCTTGCGGGTGCGACGAGCCGGCCCACCAACGGCCAGATCCGCCTCGGCTGCGATCCTGTCGCCGGAGACCTGGCCTCGCGAGACGACTTCGCCGCGATAGACCCAGACCTTGACCCCGATCGTGCCGACCGTGGTGTGGGCGGTGGCGGTTCCGTAGTCGATGTCGGCGCGGAAGGTGTGCAGCGGGACCCGGCCCTCGCGATACCACTCACGACGACCCATCTCGGCACCACCCAAACGGCCCTTGCACTCCACGCGAACCCCCTCCGCCCCGGCCTTGAGCGCAGAGGCGATGGCGCGCTTCATGGCACGACGGAAGGCGATCCGGTTCTCGATCTGGTCGGCGATGCCCCGCGCGAGCAGCGCGGCATCGAGATCGGGGTCCTTCACCTCGTTGATGTTCAGCTTGACCGGGCGGTCGGCCATGGCTTCCAGGGCGCCGCGAAGGCGCTCGGCCTCGGCGCCCTTTCGCCCGATGACCACGCCGGGTCGTGCGGTGTGGATGTCGACGATGAGCCGGTCACGGGTTCGCTCGATGTCGACACGAGACACAGCACCCCTCAGCAGCTCGTCCGTCAGGTACTTGCGGATTCTCCAGTCCTCGTTGACAAAGGCGACGTAATCCTTCTTCGAGAACCATTTCGACTTCCAGTCAGTGGAAACACCTAGCCGGAACGAATAGGGGTGAACCTTCTGACCCATCAGTTCACCTCCTCATTCCTGTCCGACACCACGATCGTGATGTGGCTGGTTCGCTTTCTGATACGGGCGGCACGGCCCCGGGCTCGGGGGCGAAAACGTTTCAGGGTCGGGCCCTCGTCGGCGTAGGCCTCGGCGACCACTAGATCCTCGGAGTCGAGAGCGTGGTTGTGCTCCGCGTTGGCCACCGCGGAGCGAAGCACCTTGGCAACCGGCTCCGTGGCGCCGCGTTGAGTCAGGCGTAGGACGTTCTCTGCCTCGGTCACCGGAAGCCCGCGGACCAGGTCGAGGACCAGTCGCACCTTGTACGGCGATTGCCTGATGTACTTGGCTTGTGCCCTGACCTTCATCGTTTCCTCGCTGACTTGTCTGCATGACCGCGGAAGGTGCGGGTGGGAGCGAACTCGCCGAGTTTGTGCCCGACCATCGACTCGGTGATATAGACGGGCACATGCTTGCGCCCGTCATGGACCGCGATCGTGTGCCCGATCATCTCGGGGATGATCGTGGAGCGGCGCGACCAGGTCCTGATCACACGCTTGCCACCAGATCGGTTGAGGTCGTCGACCTTGGCCGCGAGATGGTCGTCGACAAAGGGGCCCTTCTTGAGACTACGAGCCACGGTTACCTCCGACCCTTCTTCGCACGACGACGCACGATGTATTTGCTGGATGCCTTCTTCTTGCTTCGGGTGCGACCTTCCGACTGGCCCCATGGGCTCACCGGGTGACGACCACCCGAGGACTTGCCCTCACCACCACCAAGGGGGTGATCGACGGGGTTCATGGCCACACCTCTGGTCTGGGGGCGAACCCCTTTCCACCGGTTACGGCCTGCCTTGCCGAGTTTGATGAGCTCGGCCTCGGTGTTGCCAACCTGGCCGACGGTGGCACGACTGTCGAGCGGGACCTGGCGCATCTCGCCGGAGGGGAGGCGCAGGAGGGCCAAGTCATTCTCTTTCGACATGAGTTGGACCGCCGTTCCCGCCGACCTGCCCAGTTTTGCCCCCCCACCGGGGCGCATTTCGATGGCATGGACGATGGTTCCTGCAGGGATGTTGCGAAGCGGCAGCGCATTCCCCGGGCGGATCTCGGCCTTGGAGCCCGATTCGAGCCGGTCGTCCACATTGACCCCCACCGGGGCGAGGATGTACCGCTTCTCGCCATCGGCATAGTTGAGGAGGGCGATGCGGGCGTTGCGATTCGGGTCGTACTCGATCGTCGCGACCCGGGCGGGAATGCCGTCCTTGTCCCGCCGGAAGTCGATGACTCGGTAGCGCTGCTTGTGCCCGCCGCCACGATGGCGCGATGTGACCCGCCCGTAGGTATTGCGCCCACCGGTCTTGCTCTTCTTGGCGATCAACGACTTCTCGGGGGTGTCGGTCGTGATCTCCGAAAAGTCGGAGACCGTCTGGAACCTGCGGCCCGGGGAGGTCGGTTTGCGTTTCTTGATTGCCATCTCAGACTCCGAACAGATCGATCGAGTTGCCGACGGCGAGCGTCACCAGGGCGCGCTTGGTGTCTTTGCGTTTGCCCATCTTCCAACCTTGGCGCTTCAACTTGCCCTTGCGGTTCATGGTGTTGACCCGGAGCACCCGTACCCCGAACACCTGCTCTACGGCAGTCTTGATCTCGCTCTTGTTGGAGCGGGGGTCGACCATGAAGGTGTAGGTGTTGTTCTTCTCGATGAGGTCATAGGACTTCTCGGAGACGACAGGGGCGAGGATCACGTCACGTAGGTCTTTCATCCCGCCTCACCTCCTTGTTCCTCTCCCTTGACCACATCGCCCTCCTTGACGAAGTCGCTCTCGCTGACCTCATAGGAGCTGGACCGGCCGACCGAGCCCACGGTGTGGGTGGTGAAGACCACCTGATCGGCCCAAAGGACGTCATAGGGGGTGAGATGACCGGGCTCGGCAAGGATGACGTCGGGAAGGTTGCGGAAGGAACGACCGGCGACACCGTCGAGTTGGCTGAGAACCACCAGAGCCTTGCCCCCGGCACCGATTGCCTTGAGCAGAGACACCGCCTGCTTCGTCTTGGGGGCTGCCCAGTCGAAATCGTCGATCACCTTGACCGCGTCCTCGGAGGCGCGGGCAGATAGTGCGCTGCGCAGCGCGAGCCGCTTCATCTTCTTGGGTGTCCGCTGGCTGTAGTCGCGGGGCTTCGGCCCGTGGGCCACCCCTCCGCCGACCCAATGCGGGGCCCGAATCGATCCCTGACGGGCCCGTCCCAGTCCCTTCTGACGCCAGGGCTTGCGCCCGCCACCACGCACCTCACCACGGGTCTTGGTGGACGCGGTTCCAGATCGGGCGCCGGCGAGCTGGGCCGTGATCACCTGATGGAGCACGGCGAGATTGGGCTCGATGCCAAAGATCTCGGCGTCGAGCTTGACTTCGCCTTTGGCCGTCCCATCGGCGGAGAACAACGGCGCCATTACGTCAACCACGAGCCTTAACCGCCTCTCGAACCAGGACCATCGAGCCCTTGGGGCCGGGAACGGACCCGCCGAGCAGCAGCAGGTCTCGCTCGGCGTCGACGCCGACCACTTCGAGACTGAGCGTGGTCACGCGTTCGCCGCCCATGCGGCCCGCCATCCGCATCCCCTTGAAGACGCGAGCGGGGGTGGCGCAAGCACCGATCGAGCCCGGTGCCCGATGCTTCTTGTGGGTTCCGTGCGATGCGCCCTGACCGGAAAAATTGTGCCGTTCCATGACACCGGCAAAGCCTTTGCCCTTGGAGACGCCGGCCACGTCGGCCTTGGCCCCCTTCTGGAGCACGTCGGCGATCCTGATCTCCTGACCGAGTGCGTACGAGCCGGGGTCGGTGACCCGGACTTCCACCAGATGCTTGGCGGGAGCGACTCCCGCCTTGGCGAAATGCCCGGCTTCGGGTTTGTTGGCGCGGCCTGGCTTGACCTCCCCATAGGAGATCTGGATGGCGTTGTACCCATCACTTTCCATGGTTTTGATTTGGGTGACGTGGCAGGGGCCGGCCTTGATGACCGTTACCGGGATAGCCCGGGCCTGCTCATCGAAGACCTGGGTCATCCCCAGCTTCTGCCCCAAGATGGCATTCATGAAGAAACCTCTTCGAGGTTTCCGTTGACCGTTGACCGTTGACCATCATCCGTCGAGACGTTCTGGGGCGCGACGGGCTCACTCACGGCTAACAGCCCGGAGGCAATCGCGGTGAACGCTGAACGCTGAACACTGAACGGGTTCATCGCCTTTTCTCCTCCTGGAGATTCGCAAGGCCGAAAAGTGCAAGGGCCATTTGATAAAACGAGTTCACAGCTTGATCTCCACTTCTGATGCCATTGTGCGGGGGGACGACCCCCCTGCACCCCCCGCCCCAGGCGAGGTTGGCTCGATCGAGCTGAATAGGGATTTCACAGCTTGATCTCCACTTCTGATGCCATTGTGCGGGGGAACGACCCCCCTGCACCCCCCGCCCCAGGCGAGGTTGGCCCGATCGAGCTGAATAGGGATTTCACAGCTTGATCTCCACTTCCACGCCTGCGGGCAACTCGAGACGCATCAGCGAGTCCACTGTCTTCGGAGTCGGCTCCAGGATGTCGATCAGACGCTTGTGGATCCGCATCTCGAAATGCTCCCTGGAGTCCTTGTCAACGTGGGGACCACGAATCACGCAATAACGATGGATCTCGGTCGGGAGTGGAACCGGGCCCTTGATCTTGGCCTGGGTCCGCAACACCGTCTCGGTGATCTTCTTCGAGGACTCGTCCACAACGTTGTGGTCGTAGGCCTTGAGCCTGATCCGGATCTTCTGCTGGTCGCTCATTTGAGGATCTTGGTGACTCGTCCGGCGCCTACGGTGCGGCCGCCTTCGCGGATCGCGAAGCGCAATC
>CAZSMJ010000115.1:0-6365 GCA_964608055.1 uncultured Acidimicrobiaceae bacterium
TGTATGTCATCAACAAACTTGGATCCGATGCCTCCGGTGTGGGGGCCGCCGACGTTTCGTACTTCTTCGGGAACCCCGGGGACAAACCATTTGCCGGCGACTTCGACGGAAACGGCATCGACACCGTCGGGCTCCATCGTGAAACCACTGGGCTCGTCTACTTCCGCAACAGCCACACTCAGGGAATCGCCGACAACCAGTTCTTGTTCGGGGACCCGGGCGACTTCCTCGTCGCTGGGGACTGGACGGGGGTCGGTTTCTCCACCCCTGCGCTATTCCGTCCCGACGAAGCCCGCTTCTTCTTCCGGCACACGAACACTCAGGGCATCGCCGACAACACATTCCTCTTTGGCAACCCGGGATGGCTCCCGGTGGCGGGGTCCTTCGGCTGACAGGCTCAGTCCGTCACTGGGCGGCGGGCACCTCCACGAGCTCTGATGGGCGTTCCTCCTCTGCGTCGGAGCGGTCCAACAGCAGATAACCGATGATCCAGAACTCGCCCACGGTGGCGATCCAGGTGGGCACCTCGGCAAGCGCGGCGGGCGCTAGGACTTGTTTCTTTCTCCGTGGAGCTGGAGGGACTTGAACCCTCGACCCCTTGACTGCCAGTCAAGTGCTCTGCCAGGCTGAGCTACAGCCCCATGTGATGGGAACCGGGAGTTTATTCCGGCCCATCCCCCAAGGGGTAACCCGGCTATCCGTCGGCTACTGCCGGCTCCACCCACTTGACCCGCTCGGCGTCGCCCCAGAGCCGTTCCAACCCATAGAAGTCGCGTGGTGACGCCTGGAATATATGGACGATGATGTCGCCGAAGTCGAGCAACACCCACTCCGCTTCGGCGCGGCCCTCACTCCGCAACGGTTTGATCCCCTTCTCGTCTCGGAGTTTCTCTTCGACCTGATCGGCGAGGGACTGGACGTGGGGCCGGGAGGTCCCGGTCGCAATCACGAAGACATCAGAGAGAACGAATAGCCGTTCGACATCGAGCAAAACGATGTCCATGCCCTTTTTGCTGAAGATGGCGTCGGCCGCCATCCGGGCAAGTTCCGCACTGTTCTCTACGAGCCTTCCTCCTGATCGGATGAGTCCCCCACCATATCGTCTCCGTCGGGCTCCGCATACAGCCCGAGGTCCTCGATGTAGTCATGCACCGCAGCCGGCACCAGGAACCGAAACGGCTCGCCGATCCGGGCCATCTCCCTGATCTCCGTGCCGCTGATCTCCAGCACGGCCATGTCGAGGAAGACTGCCTCCGGCAAGACTGCCTGCACCTCCCTGGCATCGGTGCCGAGTCGGGGCACCACCAGCAGCGACACCTTGTCCACCACTTCCTCCCAACGGTGCCAGGTGGGAAGCCCAAGCGCGGCGTCAGCCCCGAGGATCAGGGACAGCTCCTCTGTTTCGGGAAAGGAAAGAAGAGTGTCGATGGTGTAGGTCGGACCCTCCCGTTCCAGCTCCCGGTCGTCGATCCCGAACCCATCGGTGTCAGCGATCGCCAGCCGAATCATCTCCAGGCGGTGAGAGACCCCGGTCAGGACCCGGTCACTCTTTTGCCAGGGATCCCCCGCCGGCACGAAGAGCACCCGATCGAGCTCGGCCTGATAGAGCGCGGTCTCCCCGGCATGGAGATGCGCCATGTGGATCGGATCGAAGGTCCCGCCGAGGATGCCGGTGCGCACGCCTCCGAGAATAGGGCACGGGTGGAGTCACCAACCGGAGGGCACGGGTGATGTCAGTGGCTCGACATCCGAGACGAGGCCTGGGATCCACATAGACACCGTCGATCCGCGTCGACAGATGCACCCCCGGCACCCCGTGCGCAATTCCCGACAACCCGACAATGGCGCCCCGGGTCACCTGCTGTCCGGCCCTCACGATTCGACTCGACAGATACGACACAGAGACCTTGAACCCGGGAACCGGTTCGATCGTCACCGAGATCATTCCGGCTACCGAGCCGGCGAAGGTGACAACGCCTGACGCTGGCGCCCGAACCGGAGTGCTGATCGGCGCGGCGTAATCCACGCCCCAATGCCCCTCAAAGACGCCCACCGGTGAGTAATCGGCGATCACCGGGCCGTCGACAGGGGCCATGAGACAGACCGCGGCAAGCGCCATATGAATCAGCATCTCCCCTCCCGCCTCCGAACCTATCGCCGCAGGATTGAACTGGACAGGGGGTCGACCGCTAGTTTTCAACTTCCAGAAAGGGGATTGAATGACGGTGACTCGCATCGGGTTGATGGGTTTCGGAAGAATCGGGCGCAATGTCGTCCGTCTCACGCACACCCGCGACGACCTCGAGGTCGTCGCCATCAGCGACATCGCCGATCCCGAGGCGCTCACCTATCTGTTGAAGTACGACTCGATCTACGGGCGATTCCCCGCACCGACGTCGTATGCCGACGGCAAGCTCACCATCGGGTCGAAGCACGCCGCCTTCCTCAATGCCAAGGAGCCGGGTGACGCCAACTGGGGTGAGTTGGGGGTCGACGTGGTCTTGGAGACCACCAGTCGCTACCGCTCCAAGGAGTCCCTCGACCGCCACCTGGCCGCCGGGGCCAAGAAGGTGGTACTCACCTCGAGCCCCGAGACCCCTGGCGAGATCCCCCTTCTGCTTCGGGGGATCAATGACGAGATCCTGGGGCCTGACACCAACCAGGTGGCCCTCGGCTCCAACACCTCCAACGCCGTAGCCCCGATCCTGAGGATCATCGACGAGAAGTTCGGGGTGAAACGGGCCTTCATGACCACGGTGAAGGCGATGTCGAATGCGGGACGTCTCGCCGACGTGCCAACGGATTCATATCGAACCAGCCGGGCCGCCGGCGAGAACATCATCCCCGCAGTCACCAACACCGCCGAGATCCTGACCCAGGCACTGCCGCAACTCGAGGGAAAGCTGGCGGTCGTCGCCCTCAACGTCCCGGTTGTCGACGGTTCGACGGTCGACCTCACCACCGAGACCAACGTCGAAACCACGGTTGCGGAGGTCAACGCCGCGGTGGCCGCAGAGGTCGAGGCCAGATTCCAAGGGCTTATCGAGTACGTGGCCGATCCGATCGTCTCCTCCGACGTGCGACTCAACTCGCATTCGGGTGTCTTCGACAGCTTGGCCACCATGGTCACCATGGGTGACCTGGTGAAGACCATCACCTGGTTCAACAACGGCTGGGGGTATTCGCACCGGGCGGTGGAAGTAACGACGACGATCGCGGGTTACCTGGATGGAGAACAATGAAATGGTGAATGTCGCGATCAACGGGTTCGGGAGGATCGGCCGTGCCGTCTTCCGGATCATCGCCACCAGACCCGGCTCGGAGATCAGGGTCGTCGCCATCAATGACCTGTCCGACGACGACATCCTCGCCTACCTCCTCGAGTACGACTCCGTCATGGGTCGATTCGAACAGGAGGTGACTGTTGACGACGGCATCATGAAGGTCGGTCCCCATGAGATCAGGATGCTCATGGAGCGTGACCCCGCCCAGCTCCCCTGGGCCGAGCTGGGTGTGGACGTCGTCATCGAGTCGACCGGGGTGTTCCGGGATCGTGCCGCACTTCAGAAGCACATCGACGCCGGGGCCAAGAGGGTGATCCTCACCGTCCCCTCTCAGGACAAGATCGACCAGACCGTGGTCCTGGGTGTGAACGACGAAGAGCTCGGTCCTGACGACATCATCGTGTCAAACGCCTCCTGCACCACCAACTGCCTGGTTCCCTTGGTGAAGGTGCTCGACGACAACTTCGGGATAGTGAAGGGCGTGATGACCACGGTCCACGCCTACACCAACGATCAGGTGCTCGCAGATGTCCCCCACAAGGACCTCCGGCGGAGTCGGGCCGCCACCGAGAACATCATCCCCACCACAACCGGTGCCGCCAAGGCGGTCGGCGAGGTGCTGCCCAACCTCGAAGGCAAACTCGACGGGATCGCGATGCGAGTCCCGGTCCCCGATGGGTCGACCGTCGACTTCGTGGTCGAATTGTCGAAGGATGTGACCGTCGAAGAAGTGAACGCCGCGGTCAAGGCCGCCGCCGAGAGCGGGCCGATGGTGGGGATTCTCGAGTACACAGAGGATCCGATCGTCTCCACCGACATCATCGGCAACCCCCATTCTTCGATCTTCGACGCCGCGGGGACGCAGGTGCTTGGCGGAAACCTGGTCCGGGTCATGTCCTGGTATGACAACGAATGGGGATACTCCAACCGCGTTGTCGACCTCATCGAGCGTCTCGCTCAGGTGATGGAGAAGGAACCGGCCTAACGCCGGTCAGGGCTGCAACGCCCGCCAGATCTTCTCCGGAGTCAGAGGCACCTGGATCTCGTCGACGCCAAGGGCGTCGGCGACCGCATTGACCACCGCCGGAGTCGAACCGATGGTGCCCGCCTCACCGATCCCTTTCGCTCCGAGCGGGTTGGTCGGTGTGGTGGTGACCGTGGCGGCAAGAGAGAACATCGGAATGGAATCGGCGGTCGGTATCAGATAGTCGACAAACGAGGATGTGACGAGGTTGCCGTCTTCGTCGTAGATCACCTCTTCCCACAGCGCCTGACCGATCCCTTGGGCCAGGCCACCATGACGCTGACCTTCCGCCAACATCGGGTTGATGATGTTGCCCGCGTCATCCACTGCCCACATCTGCTGCAGGTCAGGGGCCCCGGTCTCGGGGTCGATCTCGACCACGGCGAGATGCATGCCAAAGGGGAAGTTGAAGCCACCCGATCGAAGGTGGACCTCCTCCTCGAGACCGGGCTCGTCACCTTCCGGCACATTCCCGGCGACGGCGGCCGCCGCGATCTCTTCCCATTTCACAGAGATGTCGGTCCCCGCCACCGATGCAACCCCGCCCGCCAGGGTGATGTCCTCGGCTGAAGCCTCCAACAGATGTCCGGCCACCCGTTTTGCCTTGACCGCCACCTTCTCTGCCGCGGCGTAGCTGGCAGAGCCGCCCTGAGCGACACTGCGCGAGCCAGAGGTCCCCCACCCGTAAGGAGCAGAGGCGGTGTCTCCCTGCTCCAACCGGACCTGGTCGATCGGGATGCCAAGGGCGGCAGCGACCAACTGGGGGAAAGTCGTGCGATGGCCCTGGCCCTGGTCGAGGGTCTCGACGTACAGGGTGACCGAGCCGTCGCCATGAACCTGGATCCGGGCCGCTCCCCAATCCTCGAAGCCGCACACCTCCACGTAGGCGGCAAGACCGATGCCCACCACTTTCCCGTGGCCCCTCATCTCGACTTGCCAACTCCGGAGACCGTCGTAGTCGGCGACCTCGACCAGCTTGTCGAGTGCTCTCTCATACTCGCCGGTGTCGAAGGTGTAACCGCCCCGAGAGCGGTATGGGAATTGGGCGGGTTGGACGAAGTTCCTGCGTCGCACCTCGACTGGATCGAGACCGGCGGCCTTGCCCACCGCCTCCACCACCCGTTCGATGGTCAGGGTCGCCTCGGGGCGACCCGCTCCGCGATAGATGCCCCGAGGTGCCCGGTTGGTCCAAACCCCACGCTGGCGCCAGCCGTAGACCGGTATGTCGTAATTGCCGGTTCCGATCCGGGGCGTGACGTCGATGAAGTCCAGGTATCGATGGCGACACCCAAGGTCGAGTCGGCTGTCGACCCAGAGGCCCTTGATTTTGCCCTCGGAGTCGGCCACCACCTCCCAACGATGACGTTGAGCTCGCCCATGCCCGATGGTCAGCAAATGCTCGCGCCGGGTCTCGATCCACTTGACCGGCTGCCCGGTCTCCCTGGCGGCGATGACGGCGAGATACTCCTCCTCGGCGAGGTCGTACTTGCACCCGAAGCCTCCTCCGACGAACGGGGTGATCACCCGAACCGATGACTGAGGCAGTCCGAACGATTTGGCGAACTCCTCCTGCATCAGATGGGGTGCCTGGCTCGAGAGATGCACGGTAAGACCGCCGTCTTTCCATTCCGCGACGATCCCTCTGGGCTCCATTGGCGCCGGCGCCACCCGGGGATGGTCGACGAGCCCTGAGAGACGGATCTCACCGTCCAAGGCATCGAATTCGGCGCGGTCGCCACGAGATCGGTCGTAGGCCACATTCGAGGACTGACCGTCATGAAGGGGTGGGGCGTCGATCGCGTCATCGACATCCCCCACAATCGGGAGTTGGTCGTAGTCGACAAACACCCTGTCGGCTCCGTCCCTCGCCTCGGCTGCGGTCTCGGCCACGACTGCAGCCACCGGGTCGCCCGGCATCAGGACGGTGCCCTGGACCAGGGGAAAGCGGCGGGGGATGTTCCGTTCGGGATTCGGGACGGGGGGCATCTCCACGTCGGACACCTGGTCTGGCGTGATGACCAGGACAACACCCTTGACGTCGAAGGCGGCCTCGATGT
>CAZSMJ010000116.1:0-6248 GCA_964608055.1 uncultured Acidimicrobiaceae bacterium
TAGGCCGCTCAGCCTCGAACCACCAGCCAGGTCCCGAATATCACCAGTGCTATCCCGAGTGCCCTGGCACCGTCGACCGTACGCGCCTCGCCGAACCACCCGAGATGCTCGAGCGCGGCCCCGAGGATGAGAGTGGCCGCGGTGAACAGGGTGAGCCCGGCTCCGAGACCGAGTCGGTTGACGGTGATTCCCAATGAGGAAACCACCACCAGCCCCATCAGGCCGGCTGTGAACACCCACCAGGGGAGGTCTTTGAGCTCGGCCAGCCGCCCTCCCCGTAATGTGAGCATCAACAGCCCGATGGCGAGCCCTCCGCCCCCGTAGGTCACGAATGTCGACGCGAGGGTGCCGACCCGTTGCTCCATTACTCCCAGGAACTGTGACTGGAGGGCGCCGGCCAGCCCACCGATGACGCCCACCAGGACGACGACAACGAAGCTCATGATCGGCTAAGACTGGTCGGCGCGACGCTCATAGTCGCGGATCGTGGTCTCCAGATAGTCCATCGCCCGGTCGTAACCGGTCTGCGCCTGATTGGTTGTGTAGGACAGGACCCTGGCCAGCCAGAGGCGAAAGCCGATCGACTCCCAAGCCGGGTCTCCCAAACGGAAGCCGTTGAGAAGGAACCGGAGCACATCGAGCCAGGTCTCGGCGTCCATGAAGGCGAACTCCGGGCGCTCGATATTGGCCATGATGCCTTCTCGGGCTCGAGCAGGGAGTTCGGCGGCGAGTTTGACCTCCTCGTCCGTCCAGCCGGCTGTGAGCAGGGGCAGGGTCGAGGTGAGGTCGTAGGCCACAGTGCGTTTGAGATCGGCCGGCACCGGAGCAGCTGGGTCACTCTCATGGCGAGCTTCGGGCCCGGGCCCTTCCCGGCCCGCAAGGCGGAAAACCGCATCGAGGCACTCCACCACCATCGGGCGCAGCTCATCGAGCGACCCGTAGAGGGTGTGGCGTTTGCCGTCGGCCACGAGATGCTCGTAGAGGCCGATTCCCAGCACCGAGGTGGCAAACGTGATCACGGTGTCGATGCCCCAATCCGAACGCGATCTGACCAGCTCGGACTCGGCAACGGACTCGAGGGCGACCCGGGTGAGAAGCAGCTCTCCGCCCAACGGTTGGTTGAGTCGGGGGAGAAAGGTCCCCGGAAAGAGCAGGGCGAATCCGGGCCTGGTGATCATCCAGGTGATCATCGCGTCGGTTGCCGCTCGCGGAAATCGGTGGCGCACCACTCCGAACCCGCGGTCGGCGGCCTCCTCTGCGCCCTCGATCCAGGTTGCGTCGAAGTTCGTGATGTCGGCGTCGTAGAAATGAACACGTTCCCGCCCCTCTCCCGCGGCGCGTCGGATGGCGGTGTTCATGGCGTCTCCCTTCCCGGGCCGAAGCTTCCCGATCCGCTCCTGGGGGATGACCAACACCGGGGTGGAGAGGCTCGATGCGATCTCCAAGGCCCCGGCTTCGACCTGGCGGGTGACAGCGCCATCTTCGGAGGCAACAGCCCACACCTCGTCGATTCGGGGATGGGAGGCGGCCGTGCCGAGGTTGGCGGTCACCAGTGCCGGATCCTCGTCCTTGAATGAGAAGACCGCCAGACTCACCTCGACCACCATAGGAGACCAATTCCTGTCCCAGCGCGGGTCTACTCTCGCCAGGGATGGATGAGATGGTGGGCCGGGTCCTTGGGACCAGAGACGCCACCCCACTCGAGTTCTGGATCGGAATCGATGAGGGGCAGTACGTCCAACTCGACGACGTGGTCGCTCTCGAGAGGGTGCTCCCGACCGGTGAGATGGTTCGCATGTTCGGGATGGTCGGCCAGGTGGTCGCCAGACATGAGGGCGCCCGGTTCGACTCCGACGTCTTCCTCATCGAGGACGGGATCCTCCCCGCCGAGGTCGTCGAAACCGCCCAGATCACAACCACCCGGTTCGAGCCGGAGGTTTTCGTCCCCCCGCTTCCCGGTCAGCAAGTGCGGATCGCGGTTGGGGAAGAGCGCGACCAGGCCCTTTTCTTCGATCAGATGGAGCGGAAGTTCCCGGTTGGCCTGGCGCGCAACAAGGAGCCGCTCTGGGTGAACTTCGAGTTCATCAACGGCGACCGGGGGGCCCATGTCAACATCTCAGGCATCTCCGGGGTGGCGACCAAGACCAGCTACGCGACGTTTCTCCTCCACTCCCTTTTCACCTCGGGTGTCCTCGGTAAGGCGGTGGTGAACACCAAGGCTTTGATCTTCAATGTCAAGGGCGAGGACCTGCTCCATCTCGATCGGGTCAACACCCGTCTCGACGATGACCACCGTCTCAACTACACCTATCTCGGGCTGCCCTCCACGCCTTTCGACTCGGTGGGGATCTTCGCTCCACCACGAATCGATGATCAGAGGGCCACGGCCGATGTCGCCTCACGCTCCGATGTCACCTCCTTTTTCTGGACTCTCTACGAATTCTGTGTCGAAGACCTCCTCCCCTTCCTCTTCGCCGATGCCGAAGACGACCGCGCCCAATACACCACGGTCGTCTACAACGTGATGGCCCAGTTGCGACAAGCCGAGGCAACAGACACCGGGGCGGCGGTCGTCGACGGGGTGAAGGTGCGCACCTTCCGGGAATTCGTCGATCTGGTGACCGATCGGGTCCAATCCGAGGAACATCGGTTCCTGTGGGCGGGCCCGGCGATTGGCATCGGCACCATCAACGCATTTGTGCGGAGGCTGCAGGCGTCGGTCCGCCATTTGGAGCGAATGATCCGGGCCGACGTCCCCGACCCGGAGCGCCACAAGATACGGCTCGACCCCAATCAGGTGACCGTCGTCGACCTCCACAACCTCAACGATCGGGCCAAACGCTTCGTGGTCGGTGTGACCCTCAAGCGCGCTTTCGACGAGAAAGAGAGAGCCGGCCAGTCCGAAGAGCTCCTTCTGGTGGTCCTCGACGAGTTGAACAAGTACGCCCCGCGGGAGGGAACCAGCCCCATCAAGGAGGTACTGCTCGATGTGGCCGAGCGGGGCCGCTCCCTCGGGGTGATCCTGATCGGCGCCCAACAGACAGCGTCGGAAGTGGAGCGGCGGATCATCGCCAACTCCTCGATCCGGGTCGTCGGCCGTCTCGACGCCGCCGAGGCCTCGAGGGAGGAGTACGGCTTCCTCCCCTCGGTGCACCGCCAGCGGGCCACCATCATCAAGCCGGGGACCATGATCCTGAGCCAGCCCGAGCTGCCGGTCCCCTTGGTTCTGGAGTTTCCCTTTCCGGCTTGGGCCACCAGGGCGTCTGAGGCGATGTCGCCGCCGGCGAGCTCCGGCCCGGACGACCCTTTCGAGGGTCTATAACGTCCCGGCCGGGCCGGCTCCCCGAATCTGTCACCCACCTTCTTTACGATCGACCCGGTGACAGTGAAGATTCTCCACACCTCCGATTGGCATGTCGGGCGACGGATCCGGGGCCGGGACCGGTCTGAAGAGCACCGGGCGGTTCTGGCCGAGTTGGTGGCGATTGCCGCCGGAGCCGAGGTCCAGCTCGTGGTGGTCGCCGGCGATGTCTTCGACACGTCGGCTCCGACACCCGCCGCCGAGCAGATCGTCTGGAGGGGCCTTCTCGACCTGGCCGAGGTGGCGCCGGTGGTGGTCATCGCCGGGAACCACGACAATCCAGGGCGGCTGGAGGCAGTGTCGCCGCTGCTCGAAATGGGCCGGATCGTCGCCTGCTCCGAGCCATCACCACCGGATCGGGGCGGGGTGATGTCCTACGGCGATCTCGGGATCGAGATCGCCATGCTTCCCTTCGTCTCCCAGCGCGGCATCGTGCGCGCCGAGCAGATCATGGGCTCCGATCCCGATCAACACGCCGGGATCTACGAAGAGCGGATCAAACGGCTGATCGACGTCCTCACCGCCGGGATGTCCACCGATACCGTCAACCTGCTCGCCGGCCATCTCACGGTTCACGGCGCCCAGGAGGGCGGGGGAGAGCGGCAGGCTCACATCTTCGGTTATGCGGTGCCCGCCTCGGTGTTTCCCGGTCATCTCTCCCACGTGGCGCTGGGACATCTCCATCGCCAGCAAAAGATGCCCCATGGAGGCTCGGTGTGGTACTCGGGATCTCCTCTGCAACTCGACTTCGGTGAGGTGGACGACCGCAAAGGCGCGCTCCTGATCGAGGCCGCCCCCGGGCTCCCCTCCAAGGTCACTGCCGTCCCCCTCACCTCGGGCCGGCGCCTGGTCACGCTCAGGGGGACGGTCGAGCAGGTTCTGGCTCGCGCCGAGGATGTCGAGGGTGCCTACGTCAAGGTCGAGCTCATGGAGAAGGCCCGGGTCGGGCTGGCAGACGCGGTGCGGATGGCGATTCCAGGGGCGGTCGATGTGGCTTTGCTCAAGCCGGCTCCAACGCGGTCCAGGGCAACAGAGAGTCGCCGGGCCATCTCACCCACCTCTGCCTTTCACCGGTACCTGGAGGACAACAACGTCGGTGATGAAAGGGTCGAGACCCTCTTCGCCGAGTTGTTCGACGAGGCCACCACATGAGACCGCTGAATATCACTCTGGAGGGGTTCTCGGCCTATCGGACCCGCAGCAGCGTCAGCTTCTCCGAAGTCGACTTCTTCTCGCTCAGCGGGCCCACTGGTGCTGGCAAGTCGAGTCTCATCGATGCGATGATCTTTGCCCTCTATGGGCGAGTTCCCCGTCTCGGGGGCTCCCAGGTGGCTCCGGTCATCTCCGCCGGGGCCGACCGGGCTCGGGTCTCGGTCGACTTCGTGGTCGGGGAGCAGACCTACACGGTGACGAGACAGGTGTTGCGCACCAAGACCGGCGCCAACACCAACGAGGCTCGTCTCGAACGGGGTCCGGAGTCCCTGGCGTCCGGGGCCGACGACGTGACCAGGTCGGTCGAGGACCTCCTCGGTTTACGTTACGAGGACTTCATCAAGACTGTGGTGCTGCCCCAGGGGGAATTCGCAAGATTCCTCACCGCGACCAAATCCGATCGTCAGGCCCTGCTTCGCAAACTCCTCGACCTCGACGTCTACGCCGAAATCAGAGGGTTGGCACGTGCCAGAGAGGCCGTCGCCGAGGAACGGGCAGCCCAGGCCAGGGGGAGGAGCGAGGCGCTCGAGATCCCCGAGGAAGAAGCACTGGCCTCGGCGCATGATCGGATGGGTCAACTCGATGCGATGGCGGCCAGGATCGGCGATCTCGAAGCAACGATTGCCGAGTTGGACTCAGCCGCCGCGGCCGTCCTCGACCTGGTGGCTCGGCTTCAGAACGACCTGGATCGAATCGACTCGATCACACCTCCCGACAACCTCGACATGCTGGGGGAGGCGATCACCAAGGCCCGTGACGCCTTCGAAGAGATCGAGAAGCGCCGGGATCAGGTCAAAGCCGAGCTCGACTCGGCGACTGTGGCGTTGGCAGAGCTCCCTTCAATCGAGTCCCTCGAGTCCCACGCCCGGACCTACTTGCGTTTGACAGAGCTCGATGCCCGCCTCGCGGAGCTCGACGTCGACGGGGCCGCAATCCGAATCACCGAGGCGATGGGGACTCTGCAATCTGTCACCGATATCCAGGAGCAGGTGAGCTCGGAGCTGGCGTCGGCACGGGTCACCCATGCAGCCCACGCTCTGCGGGCGACTCTGGTGGTTGGTGAGCCATGTCCGGTCTGTAATCTCCCGGTGGCTGTCCTTCCCGACGACGAGCGTGATCCCGATCTCACCCGACTCGAGGAAGCCGAAGGGGAGGCAGTTGCGTCCGTGATCGCTGCTCGTGCCGGTCTGGAGGCTGCTCGCTCCGAGGGCGCCAGGATCGAGGCCACCCGAATCGAGTTGGAGACCCAACGCGCTTCCCTGATCGCAGACCTAGCTCCGGCCCCACCCGTGGAGGCTCTGCAGGACCAGATGATGGCGGTCGAAGCGGCTAAGGCCCTCCTTGCCGCCAAACAGCACGAGCGAGAGGTCGTGGACGGGCTCTTCGCCACCACCCGGCGAGAATTCGAGACTGCGGCCGAGGCTTACCGCTCGATTGGCCGCGATCTGATGGCTGCCCGGGAGACGGTGGCCGACCTCCAGCCGCCATTGCCCGACAGCGACGACGACCTGATTCGATGGAAAGAGTTGATGACTTGGGTTGATCAGGCTCGACTCGAGACCAGGAGCCGTTTCGAGGAGGCTGAGGCCTCGGCCCGCGTCGCCGCAACGGCCGCGGCGACGGCCAAGGAGCGCCTGGTCGGTGATCTGATCTGTGTTTGGATCGAGGCAACGGC
>CAZSMJ010000117.1:0-6184 GCA_964608055.1 uncultured Acidimicrobiaceae bacterium
GTACTCGCTGATCAAGCGCAACCTTCCGCGTTTCAACATTCGGTTGGTGGATGACAAGTCCTATCCCTATCTGGCCATCACCAGGAGCGATGAGTGGCCACGGGCCCGGGTGCTTCGAGGCGCCAAGCGGAAGGGATACGAGTACTTCGGTCCCTACGCCCACACCTATTCGATCCGAAAGACCTTGGATCAGTTGTTGCGAACCTTCCCGGTCCGCACCTGCTCCGAATCCTTTTTCGCACGACAGAAGGCCCAAGGGCGACCTTGTCTGCTCTTCCACATCGAGAAGTGCTCAGGGCCATGCATCGATGCGGTGACACCCGGGGACTATGCCCAGATGGTGGACGGTCTGGCGGGCTTCCTCCGCGGTGACACCGAAGGGGTGGTGGCCGACCTCGAAGACCGCATGTGGGATGCATCGGAGCGTCAGGAGTTCGAACTGGCGGCCCGCAACCGCGACCGGATCGAAGACGTGCGCCGTGCCCTGCTCCGCCAGGAAGTGGTCACCGAGCGGCCCGAAGATTTCGACCTGATCGCCTTCCATGGTGACGATCTGGAGTCCGCTTTCCAGATGCTCCACGTGAGAAGGGGCAGGGTGGTCGGCCGGCGAGGGGTTGTCGTCGATCGAGTCGAGGAGCTGACCGACGCCGAGTTGATGGGCCGGGTCATCCGCCAGCTCTACGGAGACGAGGCGCCGCCAAGAGAGGTGTTGGTGTCGATCGCTCCCACCGAGCTCGACTTGCTCACCGAATGGCTGAGCACCTCCCGGGGATTCCAAGTGGGCCTGCGGGTTCCCCAACGAGGCGCCAAACGCCGTCTCATGGAAACTGCGTCGACCAACGCGGCCGAGGCGTTCGGTCGTCATCGACTGAGGCGGCATCGTGACCACAATGCCCGGGCCCGGGCGCTGCGATCCCTCCAGGAAGTCTTGGGTCTTCCGGTGGCTCCGCTGCGGATCGAGGCCTACGACATCTCCACCCTGCAGGGGACGAACACCGTGGCCTCGATGGTGGTCCTCGAAGACGGGATCCCGAAACGTTCGGACTATCGGCGCTTCAAGATGAGGACCATCCAGGGCCAGGACGACTTCGCCTCGATGGAAGAGACTCTTCGCCGCCGCTTCAAGGCCTACCTCGCCGAACGGGACCGCCCGATTCCCGAGCAGGGCAGATTCTCTTACCCGCCATCCCTGGTGCTCATCGACGGCGGTCCCGGCCAGTTGGGACGGGCGGTCAAGGTCCTCGACGAGCTCGACCTTGACATACCCGCCATCGGTCTCGCGAAGCGGATGGAAGAGGTCTACCTACCCGGTTTGCCCGATCCGATCCGGATCCCCCGCGACGCCGAGGCCCTCTACCTGCTGCAGCAAGTGCGAGATGAGGCGCACCGTTTCGCCATCACCTATCACCGTCAACTCCGATCGAAGTCGATGGTCGATTCGCTACTGGATGAGGTGCCCGGGATCGGCCCGAAACGAAAGCGGGAGCTGATCCGCCGCTTTGGCTCTTTGAAGAAGATCCGTGAGGTCGGAGCCGACGATCTGGCCGAAGTGCTCCCGAAGAACGTGGCCGTCTCTCTGTACGCTGCCCTGCACAGCTGATCGAAGACACGATGGACCTGGCACCAACCGAGCACCCGCATGTCCTGGTGGTCACCGGGATGTCAGGCGCGGGGCGGTCGTCGGCAGGCAACATTCTCGAAGACATCGGTTACACGGTGATCGACAACCTGCCTCCGCGGCTTCTGGCGCTCGCCGCCCAATCACATGACATGCCTTCGCTTCACAAGCGCCTGGCAGTGATCATCGACTCCCGCGGCGGCCTCGAGATGGATGAGCTGCGATCAGCGATGGACGAGCTGGCCCGGGAGGGGGTGCTCACCAGGGTGGTCTTCCTCGACGCCGAGGACGACGTGATTGTCAGCCGGTATGAGGAGAACAAACGTCCCCACCCCTTGGGCCTGGCCACCATCTCGGATGCGATCAGCGCCGAAAGGGAGTTGTTGTCCGATCTGCGTGAGTCGGCGGACGTGATCGTCGACACGTCCAGTCTCAACGTCCATGAGCTGAGGGAGCGTCTCACTGCCCAGTTCAGTGAAGAGGACATGACGAGGCCGATGCGGGTCTCGATCAGGTCGTTCGGCTTCAAACACGGGACCCCCCGCGACGCCGACCTCCTTCTCGACGTGCGGTTTCTCCCCAACCCGTATTGGGACCCCGAGTTGCGCGATCTCAGGGGAACCGATGACGCCGTCGCCGAATACGTGTTGCAGGACGAGAACGCCAAGGAGTTCGTCGATCGGATCGATGATCTGTTGACGTTTCTCGTCCCACGGTTCGAGGCCGAGGGAAAGTCCTACCTCTCTGTAGGGATAGGTTGCACCGGGGGCCATCACCGTTCGGTTGCCATCGCCGAGGAGTTGGGGAAGCGATTGGCTCAGCATGACATCAAGGCGGCGGTTCGCCACCGCGACATCAACCGGTGAGCCTCGAAACCGCGGTCGCTGTCCAACCGCTGCTGCTCGATCCGGACGGTCCGATCGTGGTCGCCATCGGAGGAGGCCACGGCCAGGCCGCCACCCTGGAGGCGATCCAGTCTTATGCAGGCGAGATCTCGGCGCTGGTCTCGGTAGCGGACGACGGTGGGTCCTCTGGCCGGCTGTCAGATCTCGGCATGCCCCCGCCGGGCGACGTCCGCAGATGCCTTCTGGCGCTTACCCCCGAGCCCTCCCTGTGGTCGGAGCTTTTCGCCCACCGGTTTCGAGGAGGCGACGTGGCCGAGCACTCCCTCGGCAATCTGATCCTGGCCGCGCTCACCGACCTCTTCGGAGACTTCGAGTCGGCAGTGGACACCGCGGAGCGAATGCTGGGGACCCTGGGCACAGTGATCCCGGTGGCGGACCATCCGGTGGTGCTTGAGGCGACAATCGACGGCAAGCGGGTGGTCGGGCAGGGCAATATCTCGAAGACGGCCGGTGAGCTGACTGAGCTCCACATCGAGCCCCGCGACGTGGTGGCGACACGACGAGCCCTGGCCGCTGTGGCGGTCGCCGACCAAATCGTGATCGGCCCGGGGAGCCTCTACACCTCGATCATCTCGGCTTTCAAGGTGAACATGCTCGCTCCGGCAATTATGAGCGCCGATGCGCAAAAGATCTTCATCCTCAATCTGGTCACCCAGGACGGTGAGACATTGGGCATGGACGGGGCCGCCCATCTCGAGGCAATGGCAACCCACGCCGGCGTCACCGGTTCCGGGATTGTGGTGGTTCATGACGGCGTTCTGGAGGTGCCCGAAGGCCACGAGCAGGTCACGCTCGATGTCGAAGCGGCGGCCGGTCACGGGTGGAGGGTGGTCGTTGCCGACGTGGCCAGTGAATGGGCAGACTGGCCGACTCACGACCCACTGAAGCTGGGAAGGGTGCTCGAAGAATTGGCCACCACCGAGGATTGACCCGATGTCCCCGTATCTCACCCTGGACGACGTGGATGTCAACGGGCTGGCCGTGCTGGTTCGCTCCGATCTCAATGTCCCCCTGGATGGGGGAGCGGTGGCGGACGACTTTCGGATCGAAGCTGCGCTTCCCACGTTGGAGCGCCTGGTCGACTCCGGGGCGAAAGTCACTGTCTGCTCCCATCTGGGACGGCCCGAAGGAGAAGATCCTGCCTTCTCCCTCCGCCCCGTCGCCCAGCGGCTGGCAGAGCTCTCACAGAAGACGGTCGTCTTCGAGAACGAGGGGGAAGGCCAGATCCGGGTGCTCGAGAACACCAGGTTCCTCCCCGGTGAGACCAAGAACGACCCAGCCCTGGCGGATCGGTTGGCCACTGGCATCGACCTCTTCGTCCAAGACGCCTTCGGAAGTGTGCATCGGGCCCACTCCTCCACAGTTGGGGTGGCCGAGCGGGTGAAGTCTGTAGCCGGGCCGCTGCTCGACGCAGAGTTGAAAGCTCTGAGCAGGTTCCTGGAGGAACCAGAGCGGCCCTACTCGGTGATCCTGGGGGGCGCCAAGATCTCGGACAAGCTCGCCGTGATAGAGAACCTCCTGCCACGAGCCGATGCGATTCTCGTCGGGGGCGGAATGTGCTTCACGCTGCTTGCGGCGAAAGGAATCGAGGTCGGTAAGTCATTGGTGGAGCCCGACATGATCGAGAGCGTGAAGAAGCTGCTCGAAGGCTATGACGAGGAGAAGATCATCCTTCCCTCGGATGTAGTGGCGGCGACGGAGTTCAAAGAGGATGCCCCGGCGTCGACGGTCTATGTCCGTCACATCCCTGAAGGTTCGGTCGGCCTCGACATCGGCAAGGAGACTGGCGCGATCTTCGCCGGGGTGATTCGAGATTCGAACACGGTGTTCTGGAATGGCCCAATGGGGGTCTTCGAATGGGAGAGATTCCGAGCGGGCACCGAGCGGGTGGCACATGCGATGGCCGAGACTTCGGGATTCACCGCCGTCGGGGGAGGGGACTCGGTGGCGGCGCTGCGGATGCTCGGCCTCCAGGGTGACGTGGATCATGTTTCGACGGGTGGCGGGGCCAGTCTCGAATTGCTCGAGGGCAAGACTCTCCCCGGCGTCGAGGTCCTGGGAAGATGGGTCCAATGACCGAGACCAAAAAGCTGATGGTCGGGAACTGGAAGATGAACGCCACTCACCTCGAGGCGATCCAGATGGTCCAAAAGCTCTCCTACCGATTGGAGCCTCGCGACTACGAGCGGGTCGAGGTGGTGGTCGCACCGCCGTTCACCTCGCTGCGCTCGGTGCAGACAGTCATCGAGGCCGACCGGTTGTGGATCGGGCTCGGAGCACAGAACGTGTTCTGGGAGGAAGCGGGAGCCTTCACCGGCGAGATCTCCGCCCCAATGCTGGCCAAGCTGTCGGTTCAGCACGTGATAGTGGGCCACTCCGAGCGTCGCCAGCTGTTCGGGGAGACTGACGAAGGGGTCAACAAGAAGGTGCGTGCCGTGTCGGGGGCGGGAATGCGACCGATCATCTGTGTCGGCGAGACCCTCGAGCAGCGGGAATCGGGGGAGGCGGAGCGGGTGGTGATCGGCCAGGTGGTCGCCGCAATCAACCGTATCGAGGTCGAGGTGATCACGACGGCCGCCATCGCCTACGAGCCGATCTGGGCGATCGGCACCGGTCGCAACGCATTGCCCGACGACGCCGGCCTGATGGCGGAGACGATTCGCTCCACCGTTGCTGACCGGGTTTCGAGTGAGGCGGCGGCGGGGATGCGAATTCTGTACGGCGGATCGGTGAACGCCGGCAACATCAAGGATTTCATGGCGAAGAGTGAAATCGACGGCGCTCTCGTTGGCGGGGCCTCCCTCGACCCTGACAACTTCGCTTCGATCGTCAGGTATTGGCTGTGAGCTACACCCTGATCCTCCTCCGACACGGTGAATCGACCTGGAATCAGGAGAACCGGTTCACCGGTTGGACCGATGTCGGGCTCACTCCCCGAGGCGAAGACGAGGCCAGGGCTTCAGGGCGCCTGATGGTCGAGGAGGGCCTTGGGCCCGACATCCTCCACACGTCGGTCCTGGTGCGTGCGATAAAGACCGCGGAGATTGCTCTGGAGGAGATGGGTCTCCAGTATCTGCCGGTGCGACGATCGTGGCGACTCAACGAGCGTCACTACGGCGCCCTTCAAGGCCTGGACAAGATGGAGACTACGGAGGTTCACGGCAGTGAGCAGGTCCTGTTGTGGCGCCGGAGTTTCGACATCCCGCCACCTCCCGTAGAGCTCAGCGACGAGCGCCATCCCGCCCATGACCCTCGTTACGCGAGCCTGGCCCCCGACTTGCTCCCCGCAACCGAGTGCTTGGCTGATGTCGTGATCCGAATGCTTCCCTACTGGCACGACACGATCGTTCCCGATCTTCGGGCTGGGATGACGCCTTTGGTCGTGGCCCATGGCAACTCGATACGAGCTCTGGTCAAGCATCTGGACGGGATCAGCGACGAGGCGATCATCGAGCTCAACATCCCCACCGGGGTGCCCCTCGTCTACGAGTTCGACTCTGCTCTCCAACCCCTGTCGAGCCGGTACCTGGGGGACCCCGAGGCGGTGCAGGCCGCAGCCGAGGCAGTGGCCCGCCAAGCCGGGTAGACGCACCGGTTTCCTCCCCAGGGGCGAAGCGACGTTGGGGGAGGTGGATCGGCCGCAGGCCGAGACGGAGGGGGC
>CAZSMJ010000118.1:0-6113 GCA_964608055.1 uncultured Acidimicrobiaceae bacterium
GAACTCGGGATCACCGAGGTCTCGGTTCGGAATTACCTGGAGGCAGAGGATCGTCTGACCGGGCCCACCGAGAGATTGGCTGCGATCGGGAGTATTGAGATCCGTGCGATAGGCCCCGAGACCATCGATGACATCCTTGCCTTCTTCGACACCGAGGCATTTGTCGGCAACCCGGCCTGGGCCTCCTGTTACTGCATGTTCTTCCCGGCAGGTGGGCGCTCCAGCGATGACTGGGGGGACCGCACCTGGAGCCAGAACCGCAGCGATCAGGCGGCGAGGATCGAGACGGGGGAGACCACGGGAGTCCTCGCCTACGTGGACGGGCATCTGGCGGGTTGGTGCAACGCTACGGCCCGATCCAAGTTCCCCGGATTCGCCACTGGCTACGGAGACGAAGGCGTCGGCTCGATCGTCTGTTTCACCATCTCCCCGGCGTATCGGGATCATGGCGTGGCCGCCCATCTCCTCGACGGAGCGATTTCCTATCTCTGGTCGAGCGGATTCAACCGCATCGAGGGTTATCCGGTGGCGGAGCCGCAGGCGCGAGAGCGAGCATTCCCAGGTTCGCTCGCCCTCTTCCTCAGCAAGGGATTCGAAGTGGTCTCCGAGGATCCTCTGGTGGTGGCGCTTCAGAGCTGAGGCCGCTGTCTAGTCACTTTGCGCGGACTCCTTCTAGTCCTCCGGCGCAAAGCCTCTTTTTGCCGATCTGAAGACGTGAACACTGACAAAGGCCGTGGCGGACCGAAGTGCCGCGAATGCCGGAAGCCTGCCAGATATCTCATCTCCAACGGTCTGGCCTGCGGGACCCATGCCTATGAGTACCTGATGCTGGACGAGGAAGGATCGGGCCCGATGCCGGCACAAATCAGGTCCTTGTCCAGCAAACATCAGCGAAATCTGCTGCGTCGACGCTGACCGATCAGGTCCCGATAACGTGGCGCGCCATGAGTGAGCGTCTCGATGATTGGATGGATGGCTACGTAGCGGCGTGGGCTAGCAACGACCCCGAAATGATCGCGGCTTTGTTCACCGACGACGCGGTGTACGACCCCCAGACCGCAGACGGAGAGCGTGACGGCATCGCGGAAATCGTCGAGTTCTGGTTGCAGAGGAACGACCAGGAGGAAAATTGGGATTTCGAGTGGCTCCCACTCATTGAGAACGAGAACCTTGCGGTGGTCACCGGTGTCACCACCTATCTCGACCCGCCGCTGACCTTTCGAAACCTCTTCGTGATCCGATTTGCCCCTGACGGCCGGTGCCAAGACTTCACCGAGTGGTACATCGAGGAGGAGGGCGGAGCGTGACCCCCTTCGCCCCACCTGCGGTCGGACGGTCCCCCCGCTTCGCAGGGGGACAACACCTACTTTGTCCCCCCTTTCAAGGGGGGACCGGCGCAGCCTCCGGCTGCGCCGATGGGGGGTTTACTCCGGGGCGGTCTTCGGCTCCATGAACGGCATCATCGTTCGCAGTTTCTTGCCGACCTGTTCGATTTGATGCGCTTGATTCACGGCTCTCTGCTCGTGGAGGTAGGGCGTTCCTTCGCGGGCTTGGGCCATCCACTCGTGGGCGAAAGCCCCTGACTGGATCTCTTTCAGAGTCTCCTTCATCGCCTGCCGGGTGTCATCGGTGATGATCCGCTTGCCACGGGTGTAGTCGCCGTACTCGGCCGTGTCCGAGACCGAGTAGCGCATCCACGACAACCCTCCTTCATAGAGGAGGTCGACGATCAACTTCAACTCGTGAAGCGTCTCGAAATAGGCCGATTCGGGCTGATAGCCGGCCTCCACCAGCGTCTCGAAGGAGGCCTTGATCAGCTCGGAGACCCCACCGCAGAGGATGACTTGCTCACCGAAGAGATCGGTCTCGGTCTCTTCTTTGAACGTAGTCTCCAGGATCCCGGCCCTGCCCCCGCCGATGGCGGACGCATAGGAGAGCGTCAGGTCGTGGGCGTGACCGGTAGCGTCCTGATGGACGGCGAGCAGACACGGAACTCCTGATCCCTGCTCGTAGGTGCGTCTCACCAGATGGCCCGGGCCCTTGGGCGCCACCATGGCGACATCGACATTCTCAGGCGGGACGATCTCCCCGAAGTGGATGTTGAATCCGTGGGCGAAGAGGAGGGTGTCGCCTGCCTGGAGGTTGGGGGCGATCGACTCGGCGTAGATGGTTCCCATGACCTGATCGGGGACCAGCATCATCACCACATCGGCCCAAGCCGCGGCGTCGGCCGGGTCCATGACGGTCAGCCCGGCACTCTCGGCTTCCGCCACCCGATTCGATCCGGGGCGCAGACCGACGACCACGTCGACCCCGGATTCCTTGAGGTTGAGAGCGTGGGCGTGGCCCTGGCTTCCATACCCGATAACGGCCACCTTTTTGCCCTTGATGAGGCCGATATCGCTGTCGGAGTCGTAATAGATCGTTGCCATATCCCGAATTGTGGCCGGTTTCGGTCCGCGACCAAACCCGACTCCTTAGGATTCTGGGAGATGCCAACCAAAATCAGATCCCAGGAAGTCACAGAGGGCGCAGCCACGGCCGGAGCCCGCGCCATGTTGCGGGCGGTCGGGCTCACCGAGGAGGACTTCACCAAACCGCAGGTGGGTGTCGTCTCGGCGGGGAACGAGGTCACACCATGCAATCTCACCGGTCCCGAGCTGTCACGCCATGCCAAAGCCGGAGTCGCCGAGAACGGTGGAGTCGGAATGGTGTTCTCGACCATCGCGGTCTCAGACGGGATCTCGATGGGGCACGAGGGGATGCGAGCCTCACTCGTGTCGCGCGAGGTGATCGCCGACTCGGTCGAGCTGGTGATGCATGCCGAGCGTTTCGACGCCCTGGTTGCGATCGCCGGATGTGACAAGTCGCTTCCCGGGATGATGATGGCAGCCGCCCGCCTCAACCTCCCGGCCGTCTTCCTCTATGGAGGGTCGAGCTTGCCCGGCCGTTTGAATGGGCGTGATATCTCGGTCGCTGACGTTTTCGAAGGGATCGGGTCGGAGTCCGAGGGCAGGATCACCTCCGAAGAGCTGTTAGCCATCGAGCGCGCCGCCTGTCCCGGCGCTGGGTCCTGCGCCGGGATGTTCACGGCCAACACGATGGCGGCGGTCGGGGAGGCCCTCGGTCTTTCGCTTCCGGGGTCGGCTTCGGTTCCCGCCGTCGATCCCCGTCTTGCCGAGTACGCACGACGATCCGGCGAGACGGTCATGAGGCTCCTCGACGCCGATATCAGACCCCGTCAGATCTTGACCAAACCGGCGCTCGAGAACGCAGTGACCACGGTGATGGCGTTGGGAGGCTCGACCAACGCCGTCCTCCATCTTCTCGCCATCGCCAGGGAGGCGGGCGTCGAGTTCGATCTCGAGGACTTCGATCGCATCTCACGGAAGACGCCGCATCTCGGCGATCTCAAACCCTTCGGTCGCTACCACATGGTGGATCTCGACCGGATCGGGGGAGTGCCCGTGGTGTTGAAGGCACTGCTCGACGAGGGATACCTGCATGGGGACGTGCTGACCGTGACCGGTTCGACCATGGCGGAGAACCTCAATGGGGTCAGCTTCCCCGAGGAACAGGACGTGATCGCCCCGGTGTCGGCGCCACTCGCTCCGCAGGGGGGGATCGCCGTCCTCAGGGGCAACCTGGCGCCTGAGGGAGCGGTGGTGAAGGTGGCTGGAATCGACTTCGAGATCTTCGAAGGGCCAGCCCGGGTCTTCGAAGGAGAGCAGAGCGCCCTCGAAGCCTTGTTTCGTCATGAGATCAACCACGGTGACGTGGTGGTGATCCGCACCGAGGGCCCCAAGGGCGGGCCCGGGATGCGCGAGATGCTCCAGATCACGGCCGGCATCAAGGGAGCAGGTCTGGGCAAAGACGTCATGTTGATCACCGACGGGCGCTTCTCCGGAGCCACTACCGGTCTCTGCATCGGCCATGTCGCACCCGAGTCCGAGGTCGGGGGGCCGATCGGTCTGGTCGAAGAGGGTGATCGGGTGAGGGTCGACCTGCCGGGCCGTCGTCTCGATGTGTTGGTGGACGATGAGACCCTGGCCCGCCGGGCGGTGAATTGGTCACCGCATCCAGCGCGGTATGAGACCGGAGCGCTGGCTAAATATGCCCGACTCGTCGGCTCGGCCAGTTCTGGCGCAGTCACCGGCTGACACACGTGGCCCGGTCGGGCCGGGTAGCGTTTCACCCTGTGAGCCAACCCGGCCCTTCGATCGGGCCTGACGTCGAAAATCCTGGTGATCCAGAGAGCCTTCCGGAGCCGGGTTCCGATCCCGATCGCAAGAGCTTCCTGACCCGGATGGCCCGCGGTGCCAGTGAGCGGGTTCTGGACGTGGTTCAACCCGACATGGTCCTCGACCTCGTCGACGTCAACGCCCTACTGGAGAGGGTCGACATCAACTTGCTTCTCGACCGAGTTGATGTGAACAGCTTGCTCGACCGGGTCGACGTCGACGCCTTGTTGGCCCGTGCCGACATCGACGTCTTGATGAGCCGGGTCGACGTTCAAGCAATCGTGGATAGGGCCGGAATCCCCGAGATCGTTGCCGATAGCACCGGTCATCTCACCGGTTCGGCATTGGACCTCTTCCGAAAGCCGATCGTGGGCATCGACGAGATCACCTTTCGAGGGCTGAATCGGCTCGTCGGTCGGGACCCGAATCAGTTTCCGGACGGCCCAGGACAGTTGACGGCATGGGTCGACGAGAAGGTCGAGGCCAAAGTTCAGTCTGGCGTAGGAAGGGCGAGGGAGCCGGGGACGACCAAGACTGGGCGGTATGCCGGACCGGTGACCCGGCTGCTGGCAGTGCTGCTCGACGCGTTCGTGGTGACCACCGGGTTCACGGTGATCGTGAGTGTGATCAGGTTCCTGGTGGATCTCCTTTCGGGAGGTTCGCTCACCATCCCCGACACCGGTCTCTGGTATGCCATCGGGCTGGGGGTGTGGGCGTTCCTTTACGTGTGGTTGTCTCTCGCCATCTTCGGCAAGACAATTGGCAAGACAGTCATGGGGCTTCGAGTCGTCGGTTCTGACGGCACGGTTTCGCTGCACGGAAGACGGGCGCTGATCAGAACATTGACCTATCCGATCAGCGTTGGCTTCGCCGGGCTCGGGCTGTTCGGGATCGTCTGGGGCGAGGAGCGGCGCGCCTGGCATGATCATTTAGCCGGCTCTGCGGTGGTCTATGACTGGGGAAGTCGAGCCGCCCAAATGCCGAGTCCTCTCGCCGACTGGCTGGAGCGACGGGGTAGTTCGGGCTAATTGGCGCTCACGCCGCTCTTCGACCGTCGAGACCGTTTCTCGGTCAAGGACTTCGATCCGACTGAACCACTCGGAGGGCAACTAAATATACTGCGCCGGCTCGGCCAGAGCGCAGGCGAGAAAGTGAGTTAGAAGTGGCAAAAGTTCTCTGTGTTCTGTACGACGATCCTGTCGACGGGTATCCGAAGTCGTACGCCCGAGATGGGATTCCTGGGATCGAGCGCTACTACGACGGTCAGACCACCCCGACGCCGCAGCAGATCGACTTCAAGCCGGGTGACCTTTTAGGCAGCGTTTCCGGGGAGCTCGGGTTGCGGCGGTTCCTCGAGGAACGCCGCCACGAGTTTGTTGTCACGTCGGACAAGGACGGGCCGGACTCGGTCTTCGAGCGTGAGCTCCCGGACACCGAGGTCGTCATCTCCCAGCCGTTCTGGCCTGCTTACCTGACGGCTGAAAGGATCGCGAAAGCGCCCGGGCTGAAGCTCGCGATCACGGCTGGGATAGGGTCGGACCATGTTGATCTGGCAGCGGCGATGGAGAAGGGGATCACTGTCACCGAGGTCACCTATTCCAACAGCATAAGTGTTTCCGAGCACGTGGTGATGATGATCCTGTCCCTGGTGCGGAACTACATCCCGTCGTATCAATGGGTCGTCAAGGGCGGATGGAACATCGCCGACTGCGTCGCCAGGTCGTACGACCTCGAGGGAATGCAAGTCGGGACAGTCGCTGCCGGCCGGATCGGTTCCGCCGTGCTCAGGCGGCTGAAGCCTTTTGAGGTGGGACTGCACTACACCGATCGACACCGACTTCCGGAGGAGGTCGAGCGCGAGCTCGGCGTGAC
>CAZSMJ010000119.1:0-6107 GCA_964608055.1 uncultured Acidimicrobiaceae bacterium
CATCACAAGGCGGTCGCCGCCCTGGACGCCGGGCTGTCAGTGATCGACCCGGGACACATTGCCACCGAGCGACCCGGGATGGCATCCCTGGTGGCGATAACCCGCTCCCTCACAGGTGTCGATTTGGTCGATCTGACCCATCTCGACCCACAGACTTGGGTTTGAGCCACCGCTACCCTCCCGCATTCATGGAGATCACGAGCCTTTCCGACTTGCTCGATGTCCAGGACTTGGATCTCCAGATCGATCGTCTTCTCGACCGGCGCAAATCCCTTCCCGAGCTCGAGGCTTATCGGATGGCGCACGAAAAGCAGCAGGCGCTGGACAACGAGCTGATTGAGGCATCCACCGTCCTCAAGACGCTCGAACTCGATTTCGACAAGCACGAAGGCGAGTTGGAGATCCTCGAAAACAAGCTGACCGAGCACGAGACCCGGCTCTATGCAGGGGGGATGAGCGCTCGTGAAACCGAGTACATGCGACTCGAGGTGCAAAGTCTCAAGGGGCAACGGTCGGCGATGGAGGAGCGAGTCCTGACGTTGTTGGAGGACCTCGATCCGGCCCGCGACACCGTCCAAAAGCTCACCGCCGAACGCGAAACAGTGCTGGCGGACAAGGAAGCCCTGGAAAAGGTCATCAAGGCGGAGTGGAAGCAGATCGACGCCGAGCTGGCGCGCAAGGAAGAGCGGAAGAAGGAGGCCATCGTCCCGATCCCGCCTGACCTCCTCGAGATGTACGAGAAGCTCCGCCTGTCGAAGGAGGGGGTGGCGATCGGACGGTTCGAGCACGGGGTTTGCGGTGGATGTCACATGGCGCTGTCCGCAGCCGAATCGGCCGAGGCACTCGACGCCGAGATCCCACGGTGTGTCCACTGCCGTCGGATCCTGGTTCCTTGAGCGATGCTCTTCTGGCACGCAGGGGCAACCCTGTGGCTCTTCCGTTGGATCTTTCAGGACCCCAAAGTGGATGTGAGGTTTCTCCTCTTCGGGGCGGTGCTCCCCGATCTGGCCGACCTCACCCTGGGAACCCTCGTCTTCCCCGACCGGTTCTCGACCGGGGAGATCTACTTCCACAGCCTGTTGTTGCCGAGCCTGTACATGGTTGCGGTGTTGCTCGCGACGAGACGGGGCCGAAGACGTCGTGCCTTCATGGCAGTGGGCGTGGGGTGGCTGTTTCATCTGCTCCTCGATGGGATGTGGACCGACCCCGAAGTCCTGTTCTGGCCCTTCTTCGGTTGGGAGATCACGCCCGGGGTCGCGCCGTATTGGCCCTCTGCCTGGGCGCGGGCCCTGAGCGACCCGTGGCGTTGGGTGCTCGACGCGATTGGTTTGGGTTATCTGGTGTGGCTGTGGTTTGCCGCCGGTCTCACCGGCAGAGAGCGACGGCTGGCCCTCTACCGCAGTGGGCGGATCCCCGACCTGGTTGCTGAGGATGCCTAGGCGGGCCGCCCTCACATCGCTGTTGATGGTCGTTCTCGCCTGCAGCGGTGGAGGAAACACCGAGACTTCGATCACCCGCGGCCCGGGCGCCGAATCGGCCGCCGCCGCGGTGGAGGCTCTCTCTGACCTCCTGATCGAAGGCGACTTCAGCGGGGCCAGCTCTTTGGCCATGCCCGATCAAGCCGCTCTCGCCTCCTTGGCTGAGGGCGCAACCTCGGGTGAAGTAGCAGACGCTCTGCGGACTGGAGACGAGGCGATAGCCGCCAACTTCTGGAGCGGATTTGCTCAGGGATTCGGCGAGGTGCTGTCGGGGGATTTCACGGTGGAGGAGATCGGCCCTGAGACCGAGTCGGATGTCGAGTTCTTCCTGGTGAGCGTCACGCCCGAGTCGGGGGGCCCGCGCCGGCTGGTGACCCAGGACGTGGACGGGCATCGCGTGGACCTTTTCGCCTCATTTGGCGCCGGGCTGGCCGAACGGTTGATCTCCCCGATCGAGATCCTCGTCGACTCGCCGATCGGGGACAACGCCGTGATCCTCGGAGCGCTCCAAGGTGTGGTGCCTTCGCTCCTCATCGCAGCCTCCGATGAGACCCTTGGCACCGAGGCGATCCAAGCCGTGCTCAGACTCGTCGAGGTGATCACCCGCGTCAGTTGAGTGCGGCTAGAGGTCTCGCAACCGCGGCAGCACGTCACTCCCCAGCAACTTGATCAGATCCGGTTGGTCGAGCGATGCCATCTGGATGGTGACGATGTCCGCGCCCAGGTCTTCGACCAGCGGGCGATAGACGGCGACTATCTCCTCGGTGGTGCGGACCGTTTCGTAACGACCGAGGATCTCGGCGCGGGGCATGGAGTCGGCGACCTCCCTCAAATCGGCCGGATCCACTGCCTCCAACCGCCCGGGTGCCCGCAATCCTCGCCACGAGTACAGCGCTTGCCAGGCTTCGTCGTCGTTCTCGGCGAGGACCGACCATTTGGTGGCGAGGATGATCGGATCGGGACGCCCAGCTTCGGTCGCCGCGGCTCGAGCCGGATCCACCACCTTCTCGATGGTCTCGGCTGGTTCCTTCACCGAGGTGATCACACCCTGGGCTCGTTGGCCGGCGAGGGTCGCCGACTTCGGCCCTCCCGCCGCCATCAAGATCGGAACCGGCCCCAACGGCGGGGAGTAGAGCTTGGCGCGATCGGTTCGGTAGTACTGACCTTCGAAAGTCAGCTTCTCGCCGTCGAGGAGGCGACGCATGATCTCGAGGGCCTCGGTCATGCGTGCGTTGCGCTCGGCGTAATCGGGGAACTCGTAGCCCAGTGGGCCTTCATTCAGGTTCTCCCCGGTGCCGACTCCGAGGGTAAATCGACCCTGGGAGAGACGATCGAGGGTGGCAGCCGCCTGGGCAACCACCCCGGGGTGATAGCGAAACAGGGGGGTGGTGACCCCGGTGGCGAACTCGATGTGCTCGGTGGCGGCGGCCATGGCGCCGAGTGTGGAGAAGGCGAAACCCGCCGCCGAGTAGTCGTCGACCCAGGGGTGGAAATGCTCGGAGACGACCACCATGTCGAAGCCGGCGTCCTCGGCGAGTCGAGCATGTTCTACGAGCTCTTCGGGCTGCCACTGTTCGTGGCCGCAGAAATAGGCGAACTTGGTCATGCCTTGGAACCTGTCGTCGATGCTCCCACGCTAAAGACTCACTGGTAGGAAACGAATATTGGAACCGGGACCTTGGCGATGGTGTAGGCGGGTGTAGCGGTCTCGGGGTCCATCTCGAAGAAATTCTTCCAGCCCCAACGCCAATGGGCTTGCTCGGTGCCCTCGGTGAGGAACCCGTAGGTGTCGTCTTTGGTGGGGATGGGCCCCTGACCGTCCATTTGGATGATCATCTGGAGCTCCGGCCTCTGCTTCAGAGTCTCCCGGTCGAGGATCATCCGACTTTGGAACTGCTGAATGAGGATCATCTTTTGGGGGAGGGCATTGTCCCGGACCAGATCGGCGAGCCAGTCGACGACGGTGTTCACCTCAGCTGCGGTGACCTGGCCGGTCTGCACGAGGTGAACTTGATCGGGCCCGATCCGCCATTCCGGGTCGAGGGCGAGACCGACGAACGGCAGCTTCAGCAGTTCCTCGTATTGCTTGGCCTGGGTCAAGAAGTCTTCCCGTCCCGGTTGCAGGTCGAGCACGATGTAGACCCCGTTCTCTGCGGCTACCTGCACCCACGCTTCGAAGGTGGAGATGGGCCATTCGAAGCTGTAGTCGCCATCGTCGGTGGCGCTGGCGCTGGCGACACTGGCGATCATCTCGAAGGTCGGGATCACCTGATATCCGTCCGCGGCGTATTCGGCCAGGAAGGGCTGCATGCGTGCCAGGGCCTCCTCGGGTCCCTGATGCCCGAGGACCCCGAGCCCGGTGGTTTCGGGATGTCCGTAGAAGGCCACATAGCGCCGCGGCTGGTTCTCGGGGAGGATGTAGAAGCCTCCACCTGGGACCTGTTGGCCCCTCACCAACACCGCTAGCTGCCAGGGGTCGGCCTCGGGGACGGTCCCGACGTAGCGAATCGATTCGGTTGCCCTACCCGCCAGGGCGGCGCTCACTGTGGGGTGCCCGAGGACATCGGAGGGGTCGTAGGCGACGACACCGGCACCCACGGCACGGCCGGTTCCCGACGCCGAGAGGATGGCTACCGGGTTGGCCGCATCCATGAGCCAGATCGTCAGCGCCGGTGTGGGTCGCGCCAGCCCCTCGAGGATCTGAACAGGCTCGAAGGTGGGAGCCACGGTCGCTGCAGTGGAGGGGGTGGTCTGAGGAAGCACCACCCGGTCCTGAGCGGTTATCGCACCGACGGTCTCGACGATGGTGGAGGAGTCGGGAGTGGAAGGCAGACGGAGCTCGTCGCTGACACCCAAGGCAAGCTTCGTCTCGTCGACTGCGCTGCTCAAACTATGCCGCAGGAGAGTGGCGCCGGGAGGAGCGACCATTTCGAGGTCGCCGATGAGATGGATCCGAGTCGGCTTGAGTCTCCCCAGCTCCGCAGCCAGTTGGGGATGGGGGTGCAGGAGCGGGCCGCCCAACGCAGCAGCGAGTTGTGCGGCTGTGGCGACTTCGTTGACATTGGACTCGCCGACAACGACAACGTCGTCGGCGCAGACAAAGATCTCCCCCGAGAGGGAAAGGGCGTCTCCGGCCACCGTCCCTGTTGCGATCGGGGCGGTCCCCCCGGTGAATCTGATGCATTCACGGTTTCCCGTGGTGCTGGTCTCCGCGGTCGTGGTTTGGGTGGGGCCGCTGGTCTCGGTGGGTGTCTCACCGACCAGACTGCTGCAGGAAGCAGCCGTCAGCGCGACCAGGCAAAGGCGAATGGTTTTCATGAAGAGGGTTCCGACCGCGAGGCAGGGTAAACCCGGTTCAGGCTCATTTTCGACGTAGACGGTGCCAGATCAGGCCCAGCAGCACCAGACCAGTCCCCACCAACCAGACCTGGATTGTGACGAAGAAGGAGAGCAGGACACATGAGACGAGGCCTGCCCATGCCGTCCAGCGTCGTTTGTCCAGTTTGATCGCGGCCAGATTGGTGATCCCGTAGTAGAGGAGCACGGTGAACGCAGAGAAGCTCCAGGCGAGCCGGATGTCGCCGACGAGACTGACGAGCGCGACCGTGGCTCCTGACAGCAGCACCGCGCTGAGGGGTTGGGTTCTTCCGTCGAGATGGCTCAATCTGGTGGGCATGTCACCCCGTCGCCCCATGGCCAGCCAGACCCGGGACAGGCCGAGAATCAGGTTGAGCAGGACGCCGACCATCGCGGTGACCGCTCCCACCGTGACAATGCTCCGATAGGGATCGTCGAGGAGACTCGCCGGGGTGAAGCCCTCCAGGGCCAACGGGGATCCCCAGTTAGGCCCACCCAGGGCCCGGCCCCCCAATGCGACGCCGAGGTAGAGAGCACCGGACACAACGAGAGTCACGATCACCGCCCGGGGGATGATTCGAGCCGGTTCCTTCACTTCCTCACCCAGCGTGGCTACCCGCCCATACCCGGTGTAGGCAACGAACAGAAAGGCGATTGCGGCCAGAACTCCTGAGCCGTCGGACGTCACCCCCACCGCCAACCAGCCTGCATTTGCGCTGCTCAGCCCGGCGAAACTGAACGCGAGGAGACCGGCCAACGTCACCGATACAAAGATGATGTTGATGACCGTGGTCCGACGAAGACCGGAGGCCACCAGGATGGTTGCGAGCCCGATGGCTGCCAAAGCGAAGACCCGAGTGTTTCCGACGGATAAGTAAAACGCGATCCCGAGAGCAGCACTGGCGGCGGAGGCGGTTTTGGCCAGGAGGAACAGCCATCCTGCGGTGAAGCCGGGGAGCGGTCCCAGAGTTTCGTATGCGTATTCGTAGGTGCCGCCGGCAACCGGGAAGCGACCGGCGAGATAGGCGGAGGAGAGGCCACTGAATACCGCCACCACGGCGGCCGCCGGGATCGCCACCAGCAAGGCGTCGCCCCACCGACTCGAGGCCAGACCGATCGACACGAAGGCACCGGTGCCCAGAATCGAACCAAGACCGGTGACGATCGCGCCGCCGAGACCCAGTTCCCGTTTTAGGCGCTGGTGGTTCAAAACAGGGTTTCTGGTTCGGTCTTTTCCCTTAGCTCTGGACCATTGTTGCGGACCGAGTTCAC
>CAZSMJ010000120.1:0-6051 GCA_964608055.1 uncultured Acidimicrobiaceae bacterium
AACCCTCGCCCCGAGCTTGGGAAGCTCGTGTTCTACCATTGAACTACACCCGCAAGTTGACTTCTGTCTCCCTGGTTGCCTCATGGTACCGGTCCCGGTCGGGGTCAGACTCCGAGTACCGCCCGCCTGACTTCGGGATTCTGCGCCATCTCCTTGGCGTCCCCTTCCAACACGACCCGTCCCTCAGCGAGCAGGTAGGCCCGCGACGAGATATCGAGCGCCCGTTGCACGTTCTGCTCGACGAGGACGATGCTGACCCCTTCTCCGTTGACGGTTTCGATGGCATCGAACACCTCGTCGACCACGACCGGGGCCAGCCCAAGGGACGGCTCGTCCATGAGCAACAGCCGGGGCCGTGCCATCAGCGCCCGACCCAGGGCGAGCATCTGCTGTTCGCCACCGCTCAGGCTGCCGGCGACTTGAGCCCGCCGCTCGGCGAGGCGTGGGAACAGTGTGTGAACCCATTCGAGGGACTCGGCATGTCGTGCCCGCGCTGCCGGGTTGAACGCCCCCAGGTCCAGGTTGTCCCGAACGGTCATGGCAGGAAAGAGGCGTCGGCCCTCCGGCACGATGGCCACCCCGGCCCGGCACATTCGGTGCCCGGGCATGTCCGTGATGTCGGCATCGTCGAGGATGATCCCGCCCCGCCGGGGGACGAGCATGCCCATGATCGTGTTCACCAGGGTGGACTTGCCCGCGCCATTGGACCCGACGATGGACACCACTTCGGCGTCGGCGACGGTGAGCGATATGTCCCAAAGGGCCTGCGCATCGCCGTAGTAGACGTCGAGGTCAGTCACCCGGAGCATCGGCCTGCCTTCCCAGGTATGCCTTGACCACCGCCGGGTCCTTCATCACAAGTCCGGGGTCTCCCTCGGCGAGCACTATCCCCTGGTCGAGAACCACGATCCGGGTGGCGAGCTGATTGACCACCCGCAACAAATGCTCCACCAGGACGATGCTCACCCCTGAGGCCCGTATGCGCCGGACCACCTCGACCGCATTGTCGATCTCGACAGGGTTGAGCCCGGCCATGGCCTCGTCGAGAAGCAGCAGCCCGGGTCTGGTGGCGATCGCTCTGGCCATCTCGAGCAGCTGTCGCTCGTGGAGGTTCACTTGCCCGGGCAGGGCGTAGGCGAGCCGACCGAGGCCCACAAGGTCGAGGTACTCCCCGGCTGCCTGGCGGGAGGCGTCCAGCCTCCGAGGTTCACGACCGAACATGATGGCCACGGCGACGTTGTCCCGAACTGTCAGCGAGCTGAAGGGACGGGGAATCTGATAGGTCCGAGCAATGCCGAGATGTGCGATTCGGTGCGGTCTGGACCCGACGATCTCGGTGCCGTTGAGGAGGATCGCCCCCGAGGTAGGAGGAAGGGCTCCCGAGATGATGTTTACCAGGGTGGTCTTGCCCGAACCGTTGGGCCCGACCAAGCCAACCAGCTCCCCTTTCATCACGTTCATCGACACTCCCCGTAGCGCCTTCACGCCGCCGAAATTCTTGGCGACATCGGTTGCAACCAACAGAGTGCCGTCGCCGCCGTCCGACGGAGATATCGACGTCACGTCGAGAGGGTCGACCTCGTCGCCGGTCGTCGTCCCTGCGATCACGGGTCCGGGCACTCGAGCGCTCTTCCTGCCGGGGAGGAACGCAACGACAGCGGTCGCCCCCAGTGCCGCCGCCAACCAACTGACCGGGTCGCCCCAGACTCTCAGGAGCCCGAGCCCGACGAGGACGCCTACGAACACCGCGCCCGCGAGCGCGGGTCTACGTGTGAAACGCGCCATGAGGCCTTCCGGTGCGAGCAACATCAGCAGGACGAGGATCACCCCGAGCACTATCAGGCTCCAACCCTCGAACCCGCCGGTTGCCAGTCGGTTCTGCAGGGTGTGGATGTAGATCGCTCCCAGCAGCGGCCCCGCCCAGTGGTAGCGACCCCCGAGCACGCTCATCACGATCACGAACAGGGGCACGGTGAGGTTGAAGGTCCCCTCGACACTGACGAATCCCAGGTTGAGGGCGACAACGGCTCCTGACAGGCCACCGATCAGCCCGTTGGCACCGATGGCGATCATCTTGTGGAAGAAGGTGGGGACTCCCAAACCTTCGGCTGCCGCCTCGTCGTCACGGATCGCAAATAGGGCCCACCCATACCTGGTCCGCTGCATCAGATAGGCAATGGTCAGGGCGAGAAGGGCCACCACTGAGCTGAGCACGAAGTAGAACTTCTGGAAGGGTGCCAGGAGTTCGGGAAACGACGGGACCGGGACCACGACTCCCTGCCCGCCGTCGATCGCGTCAAATAGGCGGACGATGCCGGCGAGGATGAAAGGGAAGGCCAGGGTGAGCAGGGCAAAGATCTCGCCCTTGAGAGAGCTGAGGCGGAAGGCGAGGGCGCCAATTCCCAATCCGAGGAGCATCGCTAGCACCCCTCCGATCAGGATCACCAGGAGCCAGTTCCACCCATGACGGCCGAAGAGGACCGCCATCGTGTAGACGCCCACCCCGTAGAAGGCTCCCTGTCCGAAGCTGAAGTACCCGCTGTAGCCGGAGAGGATGTTCCAGCTTGTGGCCTGGGCCACCCAGAACAGGATGCCGGAGAGGAACACCAGATAGAAGACGGCGAAATCGGTGACCTCCCACAGCACCGGGACTAGGAACGAACCGACGCCGATGGCGGCGAGGGCTATCCAGCCTCTTTCTCTCCTCATCAGTGGCCGGCCTTCCGTGGGAAGAGGCCCTGGGGTCGGAATACCAGCGCCAGCACCACCAGTGAGAACACCACCAGTGGCGACGCCGAAGGACCCCATGCCAATGCCACCACCCCTGACACCGCACCCACCAGGAGCCCGGCGTAGAGGGTGCCCTTTACGTTCCCGATCCCGCCGAGGATCACTACGGCGAACACCCTGCCGATCCACTCGAACGGAGAGAAGGGGATCAGCGGCTCACCCACTGCGATCAGCATCCCGGCGATGGCGGCGCTGGCTCCGGAGGCCCCGGCGAGCAGCACCCCCAGCATCCTGTGGTCGATCCCGAACGCCGAGGCGATCTGGCGGTCCTGGCCGAAGGCCTGTAGCGCCCGTCCGGCATAGGTCTTCTCCAGCACGAATTGGGCCAGGACCACCAATGCCACTGCGAATGCAGCGGCGAGCAGGGTCGGGGCCGGGAAGACAAAGGACCCGATCCTTACCGACTCGGCTGCCAGCGGATTCACCTCCGGAGCCATCCTCTGGTAGTCGGCGGTCCAGATGTTGGTCACTACCTGCACTGTGATGATGAGCAGGCCGTAACTGATGAGTAGCGAGTTGAACTCGGAGACGTCGAATCTCTCGAACCCGGCCTGGACCAGCGCCCCGACCAGGAACATCAGCGGCGCGGTGATCACGATGGTGGCCACCGGGCTCATTCCCAGATTGGTTGCCAGGTCCACGGTGAGGTACCCGCCGAGAAGGATCATGGCGAAATGGGCGAGGTTTATGTTCTTGAGGAACCCCCACCCCATCGACAGACCGAGGGCCATGAGGCCGAACAGGCTGCCGCCCAGGGCGCCGAAGATGGCGGCCTGGAGTTCACTCAACTCGATGCCTTCCCGCCCATGGTCGCGAAAATGATCGGGCCGCCCACCGTGCGCTGGACGGCCCGTTCGTGTGGGTGATGTCGCTTCTCTATCAGCCCGCCGGGCCCTGCAGCGGGGAGACGGCGCTGTCCTCGGGCCAGACGACGACCCAGTCGCCACCCTGGACCTGCTTGAGCACCTGTGTCGGTGTCCAGAAGTTGTTGACCTCGGGATCGAAGTCGACATGGCCCGAGAAGGTCAGATCGGCCCCGTTCTCGTGCAAGTAGTCGCAGATCGCCTGTTGGTCGACCGAGCCTGCTCCTTCTACTCCCTGGGTCAGGATCTCCCAGGTGTTCCAGGAGGCCGCAGCCTGGGTCTCGAAGGCGGTGTAGGGAAGCCCTGCTTCCTCAACTCTTGCCGAGAACTCCTCGGTGATCTCCCGCGCCTCGGGGTCCATCTCGGCCAGGATCGGCTCGTTGGGCTCGAATATCGAAACCGAGAGGACTCCGTCTGTGAGGTCGCCCAGACTCAGCACCGCCCCCGGCGCCGGAAACAGCGCGAAGACCATGGAGGGGTCGAAGCCAAGCTGGTCCATCGCCTCGATCAGACCGTTGGCCTCGAGTCCGAGACCATTGATCACGACGATGTCGGGATCGGCATTCTGCAGATCGGTGGCCACCGATCCCCATTCGGTGTTCCCGATGGGATAGGGGATGTCGGCGACGATCTCGTAGCCCCGCTCGGGAAGGATGGTATCCGTCGCCGGGACATCGGGATTGTCGGCAGGGCCATAGCTGACGAAGCTGGTGGAGCCGCCCTCATTGGTGACCAGACCCACTGTGCTGACCGACCCACCCAGGCTGTCGAGGGCGTCAGCCAACTGGTTCGGGATGAACACGTTTGGTTCCGGACCGATCGACCAGCCCGGGAACTGGCATGCATAGGTCATGGCCGGAGCCAGCACCGACGTGTGCTGGGGCAGCACATAGCCGTGTCGCTCCGCCACCGGCATCGCTGCCAGGATGTTGGGCGTGGCGTAGGGACCGATGATCAGGTCGACCTGGTCTTGCGATATCAGCTGTTCGTACAGCTCAGCGATCCTTGCCCCGTCCGAGGCGTCGTCCACGAGATTCCACTCGACAGGCTGGCCGAGGAGGCCGGATGATGCGTTCAATCGGTCGACGAACAGCTGCCCGGCGATCTGATGGATGACACCGGTTGGGCCTAAACCTCCGGTGAGGGCCAGGGTCCCGCCGACCACGATCGCCTCTCCCGATGGTCCGCCGGAAGTGGTGCTCGGGGCTTCGGTTGTGCCCGGCCCGCCGCTGGTGCTCGGTCCAGTGGTGCCGGGAGCCTCGGTGGTCGACCCGCCGCTGCCATCGGTGGCACAGGCGGTGATCACCAACAACAACACCGAGATCATTGGCGCGACTCGTGCTCTCCTTCTCATCTTCTCCTCCTCGTCAGTGACAGGCCAATTGGGGAAAGGGGGTGTCGTCACATGAGGCGGCGAGCATACCGGGCGCCTCAGGCGGGCGGCGGGGTGGCGTCCTCGTGCAGATCGGGGGTCGGAACATGGTTCTCCCTCCACACGTCTGGTTCCAGATAGATACGGCTGGCCACAGGGACCGCCACCCGGATCGCGGTCTCGGCTACATCAATGGCAGCTGCCAGCTGCGGGCTGGTCAGGGTGTCGGTGAACTCGATCTTGGCGGCCACCAGCAGCTCCTCGGGGCCGATGTGCTGGGTGCGGAGGTCGATGACCCGGATCACATGGGGGCTGGCGGTCAGAGCCCCAGTGATCGCCGTTATGTGGTCATCCAGCGCCGCCTCCCCGATCAGGAGCGACTTCATCTCCACGGTGAGGAATATGGCAATTGCCAGGAGGAGCACCCCGATGCTGAGCGTCCCCACCGCGTCCCAGACCTCGTTGCCGGTGACCACGTAGAGCCCGACCCCGATCAACGCCAGCAGCAGTCCGCACAGTGCACCGGCATCCTCGAGGAGCACCACCGGCAACTCCGGGGAGCGGGAGCTCCGCACGTACTCCACCCATCGCCGCTCTCCCTTCACCTTTCTGGCCTCGACGATGGCGGTCCGGAAGCTGAACGTCTCCAATCCGATCGCGACAATGAGCACGCCGATCGCCCATCCGATCGCCGTCAACTCGTGGGGATGGAGGATCTTGGAGATCCCCTCATAGATCGAGTACAGCCCGCCCAGTGAGAACAGGACCAGCGCCACCACGAACGACCAGAAGTAGCGCTCCCGCCCGTAGCCGAAGGCGTGTTCGTCGTCAGCAGCGCGGCGAGCTCGGCGGTGCCCCAGCAGCAACAGACCCTGGTTGCCCGCATCGGCGGTCGAGTGAATGCTCTCCGAGAGCATCGATGCCGACGCGGTCAATATGAAACCGACGAACTTCGCGATCGCGATACCCAGATTGGCTGCGAACGCCGCGAGGATCGCGCGGGTCCCTCCCTTTGCCGACACAGTG
>CAZSMJ010000121.1:0-6033 GCA_964608055.1 uncultured Acidimicrobiaceae bacterium
CGTGTGGATCACTCGAGCCTGCATCATGGTGCGAGCCGGCCACGCGGTCGCCTAGGCCTTAGATCTTTCCTCCGAACAGCTCCCGGGCGATGATGTTGCGCTGGATCTCGGAGGTTCCTTCGTAGATGCGGGGAGCCCGGACTTCGACGTAGAGATGGGCCAGGGTGGAACCCGCTTCCAGTCCTCTCGCCCCCAGCACCTGGATCGCCACGTCGACTGCCTTCTGCGCGGTTTCAGTGGCATGAAGTTTGGCCATCGCCGCCTTCCCGGTCAGGGTCTCCCGGTCACCGGAGTCGTGGGCCTCGGCCGCCGAGTACACCAGAAGCCTGGCCGCCTCGATTGCGAGTCGGACGTCGGCTAGCTGGTGTGACACCCCCTGAAAGTCCGAGATTGGGGTTCCGAACGCGGTTCGGGTTGTTGCGTGGTCGACCGCGATGCTGAGCGCCGCCTCTGCCATTCCTAGGGCAAAGGCGCCGACACTGGGCCGGAACAGGTCGAGGGTTTGCATCGCCACCCGGAACCCGTGATCGACCTCACCCAGGACATGGGAGGAAGGGACGAAGACGCCGTCGAACTGGAGTCGTCCCAGCGGGTGGGGTGAGATCATGGGAATCGTCTCTCCGCTCAGCCCGTCGGAGCCGCCACCAACCACGAACGCGGTGACACCGCGCGATCCAGCCCCGGCGGTCGTCCTGGCAAAGACGGTGTAGACGTCGGCGTCTGGGGCGTTCGAGATGTAGGCCTTTTCGCCTGTGATGCGATAGCCGTCGCCGTCCGGCTCAGCTTTGGTCGACAAGGCGGCGGCGTCTGATCCAGCGCCCGGCTCGGTCAGGGCGAAGGCGGCGACCGCCTCGCCGGTTCGAATCGAAGGGATCCATTCCTCCTGGACCGCCGGGGCAGCGGTCAGGTGGATGGGTATGGCGCCGAGCCCTTGGACGGCAAAGGTGGTCTCGGCTTCGGTCGAAACCCGGGCCAAACCGTGACGGATAGCGCAGAGATCGGTGGCGGTCACTCCGCTGGCGGCAAACAGGCGGTCCAACAGGCCGTGTTCGGCGATGGCTTTCACCAGATCCCGATTGACCCGGCCCGGCACGCCCTGCTCGGCTACGTCGAGCAGTGAACGCGCCATGCGCTCGGACTCGTCGACCAGGGGAAAAGGGTTCATCGGCGACTCTCAAGTTACCGACATCGAGTCGATTCAGCCCGTCCTCGCTCAACGCCGCCCGTCATAATGCCTCGACCAACAACCGAAGAGGGTAAGAAATGGGCATAGCTCCACCCGGCGTGAGAAATCTGTTTCGTGCGGCCTTGGTGATCTTCGTGATCACGGTCGTGATCGGAATTCTCAATGGGACCGATGTCTGGGATGTTCCGCGGAACACTTTGCTCACGCATGTGCACGCCGGAACCTTGGGGTGGGTCACCCTGGGGACATTCGCTGCAGCCATCTGGATGTTCGGGTCGCCCGACGATCGCTCCTCGGCCCGGCTGGCCAACTTCGCCATCGTCGCTCTGGGGCTGTATGTGCTGGCATTTTGGTCGGTGGACCTGATCACGGAGAGCATCCAGCGACCGATCGGGGGCACGCTTGCATTCGTCGCAATGACCTGGATGTTCATCTGGGCTTTAGGCAAGAAGCGAGGCAGCAGTTGGAATGTCGCCGAGCTGGGGATGGCCCTGGCACTCGGATTTCTGGTGATCGGTGCAATCCTCGGGGTGCTTCTGGGCCTGCAACTTGCCGACGTCCAGATTGTTTCACCGGAGAACGCAGACCGCCTGTATGAATCCCACCCCGGCGCAATGGTGGCGGGATTCGTGATCCTGGCAGGCCTTGCGATGATCGAGTGGCTCATGCCGGGACGAGAGATACCAAGTCTCTCACAATCGAGGTCGGGTCTTGTCCAGATGCTCTTGCTCTTCGTGGCTGGCCTTCTGTTCGTGACCGGTTCGCTGCTTGCGATCGAACCGCTGCTTCAGATGGCGGGAGCGCTCCAGCTCGCTGGCAGCATCGTCTTGGTCGTGCGTTTCAGAAGGCAACTCGCCCCGTCCCAGTGGGGTGGAGCACCGATCAACCAGTTCGTGCGCACAGCAGTCCTGGGGCTCGTCGCCGCCGTCTTGCTGATCGTGTATCTCATCAGCCAGGTCTCCTCCGGCAAGGAGTTCGAGGAGCTTCTCAACGTGCTTCTCGCCTTCGACCACATCAACTTCATCATGGTCGTGACGAATCTGCTCTTCGCCATGATGGCCCTGGCATCGAATGTCTCCGACTCGGTCAATCGGGTGATCTTCTGGGGCACGAATGTGGGTGTCGCCGGGTTCGCGGTCGCGCTCATTCTCGAGAACGCCGCCCTAAAGCGGATCTTCACCCCGATCCTTGGCCTGACCCTGCTCTACGCGATCTACACCTACCTGACTGCCGACGACGCGCAACCGGCGAGGGTTAGCGTCTGAGGACCAGTTGAGCCCACATCGTTCCTCAGCCGCCTTCACCGAGTCCTGGGATCATTTCGCCTTCGGAGTCGACCAGGGTGTGGCGACGGTCACCTTCAACCGTCCCGAGCGCCTAAACGCTCTGACCTTCGACGTCTACGCCGATCTCCGCGACCTGCTCGGGGAACTGGAGCACCGCGACGATGTCGCCGTGTTGGTGATCACCGGGGAGGGGCGCGGGTTCTGCTCGGGTGGCGACGTCGACGAGATCATCGGGAAACTGATGGAGATGGACTCCAGAGGCCTCCTCGAGTTCACCCGAATGACGGGAGCAGTGGTGGAGCGGATCCGGCGGCTCCCGATTCCGGTGATTGCCGCCGTCAACGGAGTGGCGGCCGGGGCCGGGGCGGTGATCGCTCTCGCTTCCGACCTGAGGATCCTCGCCCATTCGGCCTCTTTCCAGTTTCTCTTCACCAAGGTCGGCCTTGCCGGTGCCGACATGGGCTCGGCATATTTGCTCCCCAGAATCGTGGGGCTGGGCCGGGCGACGGAGATGCTGCTGCTCGGGGAGACGGTCGATGCGGATGCGGCGGTTGGTCTCGGCTTGGCGTCCAAGGTCGTTCCGGACGCCGAGTTGGCGACGGAGGTCGGAGAGCTGGCCCGTCGTCTCGCCGACGGGCCGACCCTCGCCTATGGCGCGACCAAGGTGCTGATCGGGCGGGAACTCGACATGGATCTGGCTTCGGCGATCGAGTTGGAGGCCTTCACCCAGGCCCTGTTGATGACCACCAAGGACCACGCCGAGTTCTACGAGGCATTTACCAATAAGAGACCGCCAGTCTGGGAAGGCCGATGAGCCGGCATCATTTCTTCAACCCCGAGGACATGACCCCGCCCTATGGCTTTTCCCACGGTGCCCTCGCCGCGGAAGGTCGCACCCTCCACATCGCCGGCCAGACCGGCCATCACCCGGATCTGGACATCGACGACGACCTTGTCGAGCAATTTGCCCAAGCGTGTCGGGCGGTCGCCAGGGTCATCGGAGAGGCAGGCGGCAAACCCGACGACCTGGTTTCGCTGACCATCTACACCACCCAGATCAACTCGTATCGGGAGAATCTGGGACCGATCGGTGCCGCCTACCGCGAAGTCTTCGGCCGTCACTTCCCTCCCATGGCCCTGATCGGGGTTGCCGAGCTCTTCGACCCCCGCTCAGTGGTGGAACTGGTTGGGGTGGCTGTCCTAAGCTCCTGATTCGCTCACAACCCGGCCAACACCGCAGCCAGTCGGTCTACATCTGTCTCGTCGTGATAGACCCCGAAGCCGATCCGAAGCCGGTCACCCCGATGGTCGGTGATCACTCCCCGTTGGTGCAGGGCTCGGTAAATGTCACCGGCTCCCTCGGATCGGAAGGTAAGGAAGTTCCCCCGCTCGTGCGCCGGCGGCGGGATCAATTCGCCGGGCAGGCTCGCGGTCGCCAGCAGCAGGTTCTGGAGATCGACCACATGGGTGCGGATGTCGGCCACCGCCACCCCGGACTCCTCGAGCCATCCCAGCACCGCCTGCATTCGATAGATGCCTGAGACGTCGTAGGTGGCTCCGGCGAACCTCGAGCCGTCCTCGCCGTAGGGGATCTGCCCGCTGACGCCGCTCTCCAACTGGCCGAAACCGGCGTACCAGCCGGTGTCGATCGGTCGCGCTCCATACCCGGGAGGTGAATGGAGAAAACAAACACCCTCGCCTGCCATGGCGTACTTGTAACCGCCAGCCAGAAAGAAGACGCGGTCCTGGATCGCGCCGAGGTTGGTGGGTCGGGCCATGAATCCGTGATACCCGTCGATGACCACGAAGGCACGATCTTCTGAGACCGAGGAGACGACCCGATCCAACTCCGGCACCACGAATCCCGAATCGAAGAAGACCTGGCTCAGATACACCAGGTCGTGGACTCCCGCCCTGGCTTCGCGGGTGAAACGCTCGGCGAAAGTCTCGAAAGGCTCGGCCGGGATTCGGTCCACGATGGCGAGACCGGCCTCCTCCCATCTTCGTGACTGGCGGTTGAAGGAGTGGAACTCGGCATCGGTGGTGAGCACCCGTACCGGTGGCTCCAGGCAGGAGAAGATCCGGGTCAGGAAGTCGTGGGTATTCGGCCCGAAAGTCAGGGTCTTCGGGTCGGAAAGACCCAGCGTCGAGGCGATTCTCCGCTGAGTGTCGGGAATCACAGTCTCGAAGATGTGCTCCCACTTGTCATCCATGAAACGAGCCGCATCCAGCCACATCTGCTGGTGGGCCTCGAAGGAGACGTCGGGCCAAGGGTGGTGGGAATGTGCCGCGAAATGGAGACGGGCCGGGGCTGTACCCAGAAAGCGTGAGAATCCCGGCTTCAGGTTCATCCCTGATACCGGAATCTCATCGCCTCCACGATGTCTCGGGGAAGCGGCGGCCGGCTGTCCCGGGGGATGAGGAAGGTCGAAAGGTCGAAGAGGTCCCCGAATATCCGGCTTCGCTCCGCTGACCTCTCCAGGTATTTGGCTCCGGCCGATCCACCGGTCCCGATGCGCCGCCCGATCATTCTCAGCGCCATCTGGGCGTGGCGATGCCGCCACGCCATGAATCCTTCGTCGATGTCCATGAGCAGTTCCAGCATCTGATAAGGCTCGTGGAGTGCGGGTTGGTCGCGATAGAGGTTGATGAAGAGCGCTGCCTGAAAGGCCCGGTGGCTGAGGCGTCTCCGGCCCGCCTTCTGTTGCTCGGCATGTTTCACCTCGTCGAAGAGCGCCTCGTACTGCTCCATCGTGACCACGAATTCCTTGAGCTGGGCGTCCCGTTCCTCCGGCGTCAGATTCGGGTTACGGGCCACAACCTCACGGTCCGCCTCGAGCCGGGCCCGAACCGCCTCCTGAAATGCCTCACGGAACTGGAAGCCTCCGCTCTCCAGGAAAGGAGTCCGCTCCAACCATTGCTCGACGAGATCGAACAGGGAGAGATCGCCTTCGATCGCCTCGACAGCCTCCCGGTCCTCGGGAGTGAATCTGGCCGTGTAGGAGGCTCCGGCTAACCGGAGGCGGTCCTCCCTGCGCATGCCCAGCTTGTTCTCGATGACCCGAAACTGCGCCGATTGGAAGCCAGAGGCGGGAAAGAGATGATCCCGGAAGTCGAGGAAGTCGAGGGGCGTCATCGTCTCCAGCACGGCCACCTGTTGGATCAGCACCGTTTGGATCTCGACGATCCGACGCAGCCTGCTCACTGCGGTGCCCATGTCCTGCTCGTCTACGAGGTCTCGTCCGAAGATGACGAGGAGGTCGTCGATCTCCCAGAGGATCTGCTTGAACCACAGTTCGTAGGCCTGGTGGACGATGACGAACAGCATCTCGTCGTGCACCGGCGTTCCCGCCCGCTCGCTCTCCAGCACTTGGGCGGAAAGCAGTTTGTCCAGGTGGAGATAGTCGCCGTAGTAGAGACTTTCCTCGGCCATGGTGGGAAGCTACTTGCTTGTTTGCCCCCCTCGTCCGACCTGACGGTCGGACGGTCCCCCCGCTTCGCAGGGGGACAACCCCGAGGGAGCGAAGCGCGGCGGCAGCACCGGCCGACCGGCGTCTGTTT